>NZ_JBITGW010000009.1:0-421420 GCF_044457345.1 Nonomuraea sp. NPDC050547 | reverse complement strand
TGCTGGAGGAATGGGCCTACGCCCGCCCCTACCGGTCAGAGACCGAACGCCGTCAGGCACTCGATCCCTGGCTCCACACCTACAATCACCACCGCAGACACACCGCACTCAACGGCCAACCACCCGCCAGCCGCGTGCCTAACCTCTCAGGACAGAACACCTAGACGGTAGCGCCCGGCCGGATGCATGCCAGCCCGCTCAGCACAGGTTCCAGATCGGAAGTGCCGTGGGCCATCGCCTTCACCATGAACCTCAAACGGACGTCCAGACCCGGGGTCGGCTCGGCCCGCTCAGGCCGTGCGCGGCGGAACGCTTCCAGCGCCGTCGTTGTTTCCGCGGCGCCGAGAAGGACCGAGTAGCACAGGGCGATCCCGGTGAAGTCCCAGGCTACGAGATCATTCTCGTCCGCCCCGGTGCGTTTGCCCGTCTCCTCATGGAGCTGCTGAAAGAGGTCCCTTGCAGTGCCTGGAAGGTTGCAACGGTATGCGACGATGCCCCGCAGCGCCAGTTCCGCGGTTTCCCGGCCGGCCACTCGGTAGCGAGCCGCCTCTTCGATCGCCTTTCGGGCCTCTGGAAGAGCATCCAGATGCACGTGGGCGAGGGCCAGCGTGGTGAGCGACCGCCGCAGGTTGATCGGATCCCGGTGGTCGCGCGCGACATCGACGGCCTGCTGCGCCGTCGCTCGCGCCTCGCTGTGCAGATCCCGGTACAAATGAAGGTCGGCTGTCGAGTTGAGCAGTTCCGCCTGGGCCGTGGGATCAGGGTGGGCCAGGATGAGATTCGCGCATTCGTTCAGCATCTGCTGCGCGTCCGGGATCTGGTTCAGCTCGGCGTACCAGCGAGCAAGGCGCAGTGTGGCGCTCGACGCCAGCCCAGGTTCGGTTTCACGCACGGCGCTGAAGGCTTCCAGAGCATTCCTGACAGCGCGTCGATAGTCGCCACGCCTCTGCCGGCAGTCAGCCAGGCCGATCAGCGCGGCGGCCCGATCGCCGCCGTCGTCCTCGTCCTCGCCCGCCAACGCGTACGCCCAGCCGTAATGCTCCTCGGCCTTCGCGAGATCGTCGTGTTCCCAGAACATGGAGCCCATGCCTAGGTGGCACCGGCGTATCGCCTCGCGATCCTGTTCCTCTTGAGCGATGGAGAGCGCGTCCTTGTAGGACGTCAGGGCTGAGGGACAGTCGCCGCTGTAGGAGTAGATGTCACCAAGAGCTGCGAGGTTCATCATCTCGCCCTCCCGGTCGTCATGGAGCCGACCTCGGATGGCTTCCCGTTGGGTGCGCAGCTCGGCGCCGCTACCCCAGAGGTAAACCAGGTGGTCCATGGAGTGGATCAAGTCGTGCGCCACGCCGTACATCCCGGCCCGCAGCCAGACGTCGATGCGCGCGAAGTGCATGTCCAGGTCAGCGATGCCGTGCACGTCCTCGTCGTCCTTCTGCATGGTTGCCAGCACCCTGGCCGCTTGGAGCAGAAGGTCGAACCGGGTTGGCGGCTCACCCTCTTCAACACACCGATCCCCCGGGCCCAGACGCCCGAGGATCGCCTCCGTTTCGGCCTTTCGCAGATGTTTGCGGCCGTCCCTGCGCTCAAGGACAAGGCGGGCCGCGACGAGCGCGCGCAGGGCCGGCTCGACCTGGGTCGCCGACACGTACGGCTTGAGGACATTGATGATGGTGTCACGGTGAACCGGCACGCCGAGCGCCGCGACCGCCTCCGCCACCCGCTGCTGTTCGACGGGCAGGTGGTCGACGAACAAGCGCACCAGACGCTGATGCACCTCGCTCGCCTGCATGGTGGACAGCCATGGTCCTACCTCATGGGCCTGTAGCGCGGGCGGCTCGCTGCTGAGACACGCATGGAGGAGTTCGGCGCGCCGGGGATTCCCCGCCAGGAGGCCATGAAGCCGCCGTAGATCGACTCCTTCCAGATCTGCGAGGCCGTACCGCTTGTCTGGATCGAGCTGGGCGAAATATTCGCCCAAAGACGGCGGCTCCAGTCCTTCGAGACTGATCCGGCACGCGCTTCCCACCCATACCACACCCGTCGTCGCCTCGGGCGGGTGCTGCGTCAGGAGAACGACTTTGACCAGGGGGTACGGCCGGCTCTGCACGACGTCCAGCGCCAGATCGAGCTGTGGGTCGCGCAGGAGGTGCCCCTCCTTGAGGAGGTTCTCCGCCGAGTCCAGCACGATTATCGGTCGGATGCCACCGGCCTGCTCGAGACCATCCAGGGCGATCTCCAGGCGTGCCAGCGCGGACGGGCCGGCCACCTGTCCCGACCCGGGCGGCTCAATGGCCTCGATCAAGGTTGGTACGCCGACTTCCTCGTGCGGTGTGGCCTCCTGCCAGCTCACCGGCGAGGTATCCACATCCAGATCGTCGTAGCCCAGGTCGGCGAGCACCTCGCGTACCAACGCCGTCTTGCCGATGCCAGGCGGGCCAGTGACCACAATGACGGAAGTGACCTGATCCTCCAGGGCCGCGCGAAGGCGGCTGCGTTGCCCTGTCCGGTCGACGAAAAGCGACCCGCTCCGTGCCGACCGGCCCATCGTCCGTGTCGCTGTCATGCGACTGGTCTCAACGATCTTCCCAGCGTCGAAGGGCATCGTCGGGCCCGCCCCAAAGTCCGCCGGCCCGAGCAGGCACCGGGTGAGCCGACCCGCCAGCCGCGAGCACCACCGGGCAGCAGCCGGCGTACCGGACGTGTAGGCACTGTGCAGCATGGCCTGCGCGAGGAGAGACACCTTCAGTTGCCGTTGCCAGAGCGCCGGGTCCCAACTGTTCCGGTGCACGAACCCGAGCGCCGGCTCACGGAGCGAGTCGATGACGCTCCGCACGTCACCCGGCATGCCGCCGTCGAGGCGTTCATCTCGATGGCCGCGCTCCAGGTAGGCGAGGAACACGTTCTGGCTGTGCTCGGAGGAGGCCCCGATCTCGCGGGAGCAGAGCGAGAGCAGCAGGGTGGCAAGATCCCGGCTCAGTGGTCCTCGCGAGTCGTAGGTGGCCAGGTCGATCAGCCGAAAGGCGGTTGGACAGACGATCCCGTTGCGCACCGGTACGAGAACGTTGTCCCCGTGCAGGTCACCGTGCGTTCGGCCCACCAGATAGTGGATCGGCGCCTGGGCCACCGGCGAGTCCTCGGCGAAAAGCCGCCACGGGTTCGGAAGCGCCGCTTCCTCGTCCGGAAGTTGCAGGTAAGCGGGCGCGAGAAGGTTGTGCTTTTCTGCCCAGCCGCGTAACCACCCGCCTGGTTCGTAGCTACTGCCCAATTCGCACTGCAGTAGCTCTGCCACTGTCGAGTGGCCGCTGCCGTAATCACAACCGGCCCAGTTCTCAAGGATTTCCTTCCAAACCACCTCGCAGGCGCCCGCGAGCTGACTGATCTCCACCGTCCCCAGCGGATCGCCGTCAACCATCGACTGACCGATCACCAAGATGCCCCCGGTACATCGAATGGCCGGAAAGACGATCTCGGTGAGGTGCTGCTCGCGGAACGCCCGCGGCGATTCGTTCAGAGCTTGCCTGTGTGGTTCGCCTTCGCGCCGATGGCTCGCCGGCACCGCCGGGCAGAACTTGATCACGCACCAGCGAGGTTTAGGATTCCCGCTTCGATTGGCCAGCATCACCTTCGCCAACCGAGCCCCGGTGTAGCCGCGCGCGAGAGGCGCGACACTCCTGGCATCGATCTCGACCTCGTCGCCGAACAGCGACTCGATGATCTCCGACGCGACCACCGGGTCGTCGAACACACGGGTCAACTGCTCCAAGGCGTTCATGGGCGGGGAAACCGCGCTTCCAGCAGTTGCATTCTGACCTGGAAATCGACCTTGTCCTGGTCGTGATAGCGCTGAAAGAACCACGTCGGCAGACGTGGCTGGAGCCGTCGCATGTGATACAGCGTGTCCTGCACCTGGCGGACGAAGAGCGTCAGCGCGGCGGGTGTGGCGATCACCGGTGACGACGGATCGTCAATGACCGCACGCACCAATCCCAGTACGCGTAGCCGTTCCCCGGTGCTCGCCATCTGCGTGCGGTACATCTCAAGGCATAAGAGCAGCAGACCGAGCGAGGGCACAAACCATCCCGTGACCAGCCTGCTCACTGTCGCGCCAGTGGCGAACGTGAATACGACGCCCGCTATCGACCACAGTCCCAGCACGCCGAGCATCATCTGGGCGAAGCGGAGCCGGATGCGTGAACCCCAAGCCAGGTTCTGGTCCAGGCAGAAGAGGACGTCGTACGGCGGTGCTGCGCTCGCAACAAGGTAGTAGCCCCGCAGCCGGCGCTCGTCGCCGCGAAAGCGTCGGCTGAGTCGGCTCACTTCGTCGTCGCCGACGCGCTCCCCGACCGCGACGTGGTTCCACGGCAATCCGAGCAGGTCAGCGTCAAACATTTCCTGAAGCGTTGCGGCGATCCGCAGATACCGCTCGGCCCGGGGTGCCATCACCGCCTTGTAAACGGCGGCCCAGAGAGCGCCGATGAGAGCGACTGCGGCGCCGTACTCAGAACCCAGCCCGGTCAGCAGACCTGCGACAGCCACAGCGATCGAGACACCGACGCTCAGAGCCTGTGCGCGCTGGTTGTAGACGTGAGTAACGGCGATGGCCTTGAGGAGGCGCATTGCCGCAATGCCGTCCTGCCGATCGGAGATTGGGTGCACGCCTTTCAATGCCCCTCCCGCGCATGCCGGTCGACTCACTGAGTGTCACACGGCCGGCGGTCCTGCGATACCCGCTGTTCCTTCCATTCGGAGTGCACCTTCGCCGGGCAACCTTCGCCCAGAAAGTCGCGACGGCACGAGGAGCGGTACACGCACGGCACGCTCAGGACGTTGGCCGTCTACGAGAACGGCTCGCGCCCTATTCCTTGACTACGTTCGGGGCGTTCTGCCGTCTGAGGGCGCGGATATAGCCCCATCGCCATATCAACACCGCCCCGGCCAACCAGAAGAAGCCGAACGCGAGAAGACGCACGGTGAGATAAGTCGCCGTGATCTTTTCGGACCCGTCGGTGAAGTAGTCAACGACGAACTCCCCCAGGAGAAGCGCCGCGAAGCAGGCAGTCAACTTGAGCAGGGCACCGCGCGACTCCTTGCTCCAGGCCTTCGGGCGAACCGCCATACCGTTCGCGCCTTCGCCGTGACCACGTCGAGCATTTGATCTGTGCGGCTTCAAACTAACGCCTCCTGCGGGGGCACTCCAGTCGTGGAACCTGATCATCCCATCTGTCAACGCCAACCATTTGCACGCACAGGGGGCAGCGTAGTCATGGCGGGCGTACGCTCCCCCCCCCATGAACCCACAGGCTGTGGATTGGGCGGCGATCCCCGGGCCGGAGTGGTACCGGCCTGAAGCCGTTCCGGAGGCCTTCGCCGCCCTGCGCGGAGATAGGGAGCAAGGCACTCATATTCGATCAGTGATCGGGAACGACCACGCCGGGACGCTCTATCCAGCCGCCGTCGCAGGCACCGACGTCCTCCTGGGAATCATCGCCGAGCATCCCGGGCCGGCAAGGCAGACCGCTCTTTGCGTAATGCTCGACTGGTGGGGATGTTTTCAGCCGGAACCTGGCTTCGAGACGTTCATCGGTGCTGAGGGAGAATCGGTTGATGTCATCGCGGCGATTGTCGAGCGGGTTGGGCGGGCCGCCGGCACGTTGCGGGTGATCGCCGAACGGGACTCCAACGCCCGTAGCCTCATCCGGGAGTTGCTCAAAGCTCAGAGCCAAGGGTGGACGATCGTCGAGAAGTAGATCCTCTACGATTGCGGGCACCCAGAACACCCTCCGTCAGCCGATCGAGGCAGCGACTTCACCGAGGGAGGCGCAGAAGCGGCAGACCCCCGCGGTTAGGAGGACGACGATGGCGGACGACCTGCGGTTCTCGCTGCTCGGCCCGTTGCGCGCCTGGCGCGGTGACACGGAACTGAAGCTCGGCTCGCCGCAGCAACGGATGGTGCTGGCCGTACTGCTGCTCGCCGAGGGCAGGGCGACCGGCCCGGACCTGCTCATCGACGCGATCTGGGGTGACGAGCAGCCGCGCACCGCGCTCAGCACGCTGCGGACCTACATCTCGCGCCTGCGCGGGGTGCTCGGCGCGGAGGTGTTGTCGTCCGTCGGTCATGGTTATGTCCTGCTCGGCGGTGAGCGCGACGTCGTCCGATTTGAGCGTCTGTACGGCGAGCAGCGCTACTCCGAGGCGCTCGCCCTCTGGCAGGGAGAGCCGCTGGCCGGCCTGGACGGTTTCTTCGCCGAGGCCCAGCGCACGCGCCTGAACGAGCGGCGGCTGGCCGCGCTCGAGTGCCGCCTGGACGCCGATCTCGGAAACGGCAGGCATGCGGACGTCGTCCCCGAGCTCACCGCGCTGTGCGCCGACCACCCGACCAATGAGCGGATGCGCGCGCTGCTGATGCTGGCCCTCTACCTCGCGGGCCGGCAGGCCGAGGCGATCGGCGTCTACACCGACACCCGCGAGCTGCTGGACCGGGAGCTGGGCGTGGCCCCCTCCCCGGAGCTCGCGGAGCTGTACCAGCGGATCATCAGCGCGGACGTGGCGCTCGGCCGACCGTCCGAACGTGTCCCGCCGCGGCAGGTGCCCCGGCAGCTGCCGTCCGACGCGGCCGACTTCACCGGCCGTCAGCGCGAGGTGGAGGGCATGGTGGCCGCGCTGGGTTCCGGCGAGGCGTCGGCCCTGGTCATCTCGGCCGTGTCCGGGGCGGGCGGGGTGGGCAAGACGACGCTGGCCGTGCACGCGGCCCATCGGCTGGCCGGTCACTATCCTGACGGGCAGCTGTTCGTCGACCTGCGCGGGTCGAGCGCGCGGCCGGTCGAGCCCGGGGTGGTGCTCGGCGGGTTCCTGCGCGCGCTCGGGTACGAGGAGCCGCCGGAGGACCTGGCCGAGCGAGCGGCGGAGTACCGAACCGCGCTCGCCGACCGGAGGGTGCTCGTGGTGCTCGACAACGCGTCCGGCGCCGGTCAGGTACGGCCGCTGATGCCCGGCTCGGCGGGGTGCGGGGTGATCGTCACGAGCAGGGCCCGGCTGACCGGACTGTCCGGGGCGCGGCAGGTGGACCTCGAGGTCCTGGGGCCGGCCGAGGCGCTGCTGATGTTCACCACGATCGTCGGGGAGGAGCGGGTCTCCGCCGAACGCGGGGCCGCCATGGACCTGGTCGCGGCCTGCGGGTTCCTGCCGCTGGCGATCAGGATCGCCGCCGCACGGCTGGCCGCGCGGCGGAGCTGGAGCGTGGCCACGATGCGCGACCGGCTGTCGGACGAGCGGCGCAGGATGGCCGAGCTGAGGGCGGGCGATCTGGCGATCGAGGCGACGTTCTCGCTGGGGTACGACCAGCTCGACGCGGTGCATGCGCGGGCGTTCCGGCTGCTGGCCGTACCGGATGCCGCGATGTTGTCGCTGCCGGTCGCGGCGGCGCTACTCGACCTGCCGGAGCCGGACGCGGAGGAGGTGTGCGAGGCGCTGGTCAACCTGAGCATGCTGGAGTCGCCCTCTCCCGGCCGCTACCGTTTCCACGACCTGCTCAAGATCTACGCCCGATCACGCCCTGACGATTCAGGGGTACGGCGGGCCGCGCTCGCCAGGATGCTGGACTTCTACCTGGCCACGGCGGCCGCGGCGCTCCGGTTGACGTTCTTGGGCGACCTGCGCCCGGACAAGGTCGTCACGCGCTCGGCCGGCTTGCGCTTCGCCGACGAAGCCGCCGTCGTCGACTGGGCGGATGAGGAGGAGCAAGGCCTGCTCAGCTGCCTCGAACAGATCGCGCGCACCCCCGGCGACGAACTGGGCCAGGCCATCATCCTGCTCGACCTGACCACCGACGTGATCGGCTTCGAGTCCGACACCGCCCGCTATGAGCGGCTGGGCGACCTGCTGATCGCCGCGGCGGCGGACCGCGCGGACGGGGCTCTGGAGGCGCAGGCGCGCTGCGTGCGCGGGATCACCCGGGTGAACAGGCGCAAACTCGACGCGGCCATGGAAGACGGCCTGGCCGCGCGCGACCTCAGCCTGGAGCACGGCGATCTGGACACGTACGCCGACGCGCTCAACCTGCTGGCCCGCAGTGCGATGGGCCGGCGGGAAATGGAGGGGGCGGCGGGCTGGTACCGGCAGGCCGCCGAGGTGTGGCGCTCGCTCGGCGACGTGTCCAACGTGTCGGTCGCGCTCGGGAACCTCGCGCGCACCCTGGCTGATCTGGGCCGGATGGGCGAGGCGCTCGACGCCGCCAGGGAGGCCGAGAAGATCATGCTGGAGGTGGGCGACGGCAGGAAGGACGCGGCGGCCGCGTACCAGCTGGGCGTGGTCCTGCGCGAAGCGGGACATCCTGAGCAGGCGCTGGCCGAGCTGGAGGCGGCGCTGATCGAAAATCGCAAGCTGAAGAAACGGGAGTGGGAGGGGGCGACGCTGTTTCGGATGGCCGAGACCTACCTCCTGGTCGGTAGCTCCGAGCGCGCGATCGACCATGCGGAGGACGCGCTGGCGGTGCTGACGAACACGGGCGACGAGTGGGGGCAGGGGATGGCCCTCACCGTGCTCGGCCGGGCGCTTGGTGAACGGGGGCAGCCGGGGCGGGCGCGGGCCTGTCTGACCGAGGCGCTGAAGATCTTCGACCGGCTCGACGTGCCGGAGGCCGAGGACGTGCGACTGCTGCTGGTGTCATAGCCGCAGGCGGGCGTGGACGAGCCGCCGGTGGTGCGCGGGGATGGCGTGGGCGTCCATCGCGCGTTCCAGCAGATCGGCGTCGAACCCGTCCGTAATCAGGTGGTCCAGGAGAGGGTCGTATCGGTCGGGCCGGTCGCGCAGAAGTTCGGTGGCCAGCCGGAGTTCCAGGCGGACGACGGGCACCTGGTGAGAGCCGCACGTGATCAGGACGTGGTGCTCCCATGGCCCGCTGCCCACGCATTCCAGGGCGTCCGAATCGGCCGGCCGCTCGACCGTGCTGAGTTCGACGTCGACGCCGTTCACGTCGAACCTGGTGAAGTACTGCGAGGTTCCGGGGAGCCACGAGGCTTCGTACAGGCAGGGGAAGGCGGCGAGTGCCGCGGCGAACCTGTCCAGGTCCTCCCGATCGGCGAGCAAGATGTCGATGTCTCTGGCGGGGAGGGGGACGCCTTGAAGGAGTGCGGCGCTCGTGCCGCACACCCGGTAGGCGGTCCCGGGGTCGGCTACGTCGAGCGCCATCGCGAGTGCCGTACTCAGTGATCTTGTTCTTTCGCCCATGGGGGCGAACGTATCCAGCGAGCGGGCTTCCTCGTCAGGGGAGAATCGCGTCGACGTAGCCGCCGTCGACGCGGAGGGCGCCGCCGGTGGTCGCCGAGGCCTGCGCCGAGCTGAGGTAGACGATCATGTTGGCGATCTCCTCCGGCTCGATGAGGCGTTGCAGGAGCGACTGCGGGCGGTGCTCGCGCATGAAGGCGCGCTGTGCCTCGTCCCAGGGCAGGTCGCGGTCGACGAGCTGGTAGACGAAGTCCTCGACGCCGCCGGTGTGGGTGGGGCCGGCGATCACGGAGTTGACCGTGACGCCGGTTCCCGCCGCTGCCTTGGCGAAGCCGCGGGAGATCGCCAGGAGCGCGGTCTTGCTCATCCCGTAGTGGATCATCTCGGCGGGGATCGCGACGGCGGAGTCGCTGGCGATGAACTGCACCCGGCCGAACGAGCGCTCCATCATGCCCGGCAGGTACGCGCGCGTCAGCCGTACACCGGCCAGGACGTTGACCTCGAAGTAGCGGCGCCACTCGGCATCGTCGATCTCCAGGGCGGGGCGCGACTCGAAGATCCCCAGGTTGTTGACGAGGATGTCGACGTCCGGCAGGGCTTCCACGGCTGCCGCGGTGCCCTCCTCGGTCGCCAGATCCGCCGCGACCGCGACGACCTGGGCGCCCGGCACCTCACTGCTCAACCGGGACGCCGCCGCCGCGGTCGACTCCCTGCTCCGGCCGTTGACCCCGACCCGGGCACCGGCCCGCGCCAGGCCCGCCGCGATCGCCGCCCCGATGCCCTGAGTGGAGCCGGTGACCAGGGCCGTTCTGTCCGTGAGATCAATGAGCATGATCCATAACCTACCCGCCGACCCGCCTTGCCCTGGCCTGGGATTCCACGTCGGTGCTCTTAGAGGCCGAAGCGGTGGGAGAAGTCGGTTAGTTCCTTGCGTTGCTGGTCGAGCGAGGTGGCCGAAGTGCTGACGACTACTCGGGTGACGCCTTCGGCGGTCAGGTCCGCGAGCCGTTCCGGAGACAGGTCGATGGTGGCGGTCCTGGTGTATTCCAGGGTGTCGGGGTCGCGGCCGGACTCGGCGGCGGTGGCTCGGACCAGGTCCCACTGCGCGGGATCCGGGCGGCCGCCGGGGAAGTAGCCGTTGCCGAGGCGGCCGGCGCGGCGGGCGGCGGGGCGGCTGGAGCCGCCCACGTGGATGGGCAGGTGGGTGGCCTGGTGGGGTTTGGGGAAGCTGACCAGGTCGGTGAAGGTGAAGAACTCGCCGGAGTGGCTGACGCCCTCTTCGCCGCCTGCCCACAACAGGCGCAGGACGTCGATGGCTTCGTCGGCGCGGCGGCCGCGGGTGGCGAAGTCGACGCCGATCGCCTCGGCCTCGCCCGGCAGCGCGCCGAGGCCGACGGTGAGCAGGCGCATGCGGCCTCCGGACAGTACGTCGACCGTGGCCAGGCGCTTGGCGAGGATCACCGGGTGGTGGTACGGCAGCAGCAGTACCCCGGTCCCGAGCAGGATGCGCTCGGTGGCGGCGATGAAGGACAGACAGTCGAGCGGGTCCAGGTACGGCAGCGCCGGTGGTATCTCGAACGTCCCCACCTTGGCCCCCGGATACAGGACGATGTGCTCGGGCAGGTAGATCGACTCGAAGCCGCATTCCTCCGCGAGCTGGGCGAAGGCCACGATCTTCTGGGGGTCGACGCCGTAGTAGGGCGTGCTGTAGCTGATGCCGAACTTCATGGTCCGGAACGCTAGAACGTTGACACCGGCGTCAGGTCAAACCGGGAAGTGCCATAGTGGATCATATGGCCCTTAATCGCGCTCTGGCGGCGATCCGACTCGGCAACTCCCTGTCCGTCGACCGATACCCCCCATGGGCCGTGTGGGCGATGGGCGTCGTCGCGGGCTGGGTGGTCCTCACCCACGTGATCGGCCTGGCCACCGGGGTGCCGCAGAGCTTGCTGGCCGAGTCGCTGAAGTGGGGGCCGGCCGCCCAGTGGGTCGAGCACGGCCTGGCCCTGGTCGCGATGGGATTCCTGCTCACCTCGATGGTCGAGGCCCTGCTCCACCGGCGGCGTACCGCATAGAAATGCCCCGCGCCTTTCGCATGAGGCCGGAGTGGTGGATGCCTGTCTGCCGTAAGCTCGTGTTCGTACCGCCCGTGGGAGCCTGCTCCTCCAGCATCCACGCACCGTTGATCTGCGGACGGACGCGGCGGCGGCCGGTGGAAAGTGTGTCTGACCTGGCCGGTCACGTAGATCTTTTGTGGCCGCAGCCGGGTGCTGGCCGAGGGAAACGGGCCGGCGAGCGCCGCCGAGTACGGATTGATATCCAGAAAACCCCCGCCGCGTGTCAAATGGGCTCATACTTACCGTAATGAAACCCAGAACAGCCGCGGTCCGGCGTCCCCTGCCAGGAAGTCCCTTCAACGTTCCTCAGGCCCCTGCGCCTCCGATGCCCGACTTCGAGGTGCAGGACCTGGTCAGCCATGACAAATACGGGCTGGGCTCGGTCATCCGGGTGGAGAAGGATGTCGCCGTTGTCGTTGATTTCGGCACGGAGACCCTTCGCATCACGGTGCCGTACGCCAAGCTCGTCAAGCTCTGAGCTACAGCCAACCGGCCCGCGCGTCCGTCAGGGGCGCGCCAGAGGAGGGGGCGGTGCCAAGCGTGCCTGCGCGCACGCCGTCGAGCAACCGCCCCGCCGCCTCCACGATTTCCGGTACGGCCCGGCGAAGCGCGCCCCGATCCGCCTCGTCGAGCACGGCCAGCGGCCCGGCGGCCTCGGTGAGCCGGTCGTTCAGCCAACCCAAGGGGTCGGCGGTGAGCGCCCGGTCGAAGACGCGTGAGCTCGGATCCCATCCGGTGAACTCCGGATGGTGGTGGGTCCTGTCGAAGCTGCCCGGCGTACCTTCCACCGACTCCAGCAGGTCCACCCGCCAGATAGGCCGGCCTACGGCGATGGGCTGGGCCGAGTAGATCGTCCCTTTGAGCGCGCCCCGCTCGAGCTCTCTGACCTCCAGCCGGACGCCATGCTCGGGACCTTCCTGGCCTTTGGCTGGTTTCGGGTCGATGAAGTAGAGGTCGCTCAGCACGACACCGGTCTGTTCAAACCCAAAGACATAAAGCACAAGCAGCCCATACCCCACCTCGCACCCATCCAGCCCTGCACATCCCGACGCGCCGAGATGCCGACGATCCGGGTTTCAAGCCCCACCCCGCGACGGCACGCACCCCTGACCGATGGGGGCACACAGGCGCGGGGTGTGCGAGACCGGGCGCAAATCCACGTCATGGGCTTGCGTGGGCTTGCGGGGGTGTGACGTAAGCCCTTGCGCGCGGGTCGAGGGATTTCCCGGCTCGTCCTGCCAGCCCAACGGCCTCTGGAACGCTCCCGCAGGCTTGTCGAGAATTTGCGCAATCCAGTCGAAATATTGCAGTCATTTGTTCGTCATCTTATGGTTTGGCCACCTCCGTCACGAAGGGCCCGCCCATGAGACGCATGCTCGCGTTACTCGCACTCGCCTTATCCTTCGTTCTGACGCCCCACCCTGCCCAAGCCCAGGCAGGCCCCAACCTCGCCCTCGGCAAGCCCGCTTCGGCCGGCAGCTTCACCGACGTCTACCCCGCCTCCAGAGCCACCGACGGCGACCAGGCCACGTACTGGGAGTCGGCCAACAACGCCCTCCCCCAATGGGTCCAGGTCGACCTGGGCTCCGCCGTCACAGTCGATCGGCTGGTGCTCAAGCTGCCCGCCGGCTGGCCGAGCCGTACCCAGACGATGACCGTGCAGGGCAGCACCGACGGGACGACCTTCACCACCATCGGCGCCCAGGCGACCCACACGTTCAGCCCCACGGCGACCATCGACGTCACCGCGGTCAGCACCCGCTACGTGCGCCTGTCGATCACGGCGAACACCGGCTGGCCGGCGGGTCAGATCTCGGAGCTCGAGGTGTACGGCCCGGCCACCGGCCCCGACACTCAACCGCCGGCGGCCCCGGGCAACCTGGCCTTCACCGAGCCGGCGAGCGGCCAGATCAGGCTGACCTGGCAGGCCTCCACCGACAACGTCGGGGTGACGGGGTATGAGATCTACGCGAACAACGCCCTCAGGGCCACAGTCGGCGGAAACATCCTGACGTATACGGATAGCCAGCCGCCCACCGCCACCGTCTCCTACTACGTGAAAGCCAAGGACGCGGCAGGCAACCGCTCCCCCGAGAGCGACACGGTGACCAGGTCGGGCGATGGCGGCGGCACCAACCTCGCCCTGAACAAGCCGATCACCGCCAGCGGCTCCACCTGGGTCTATGTCCCGGCCAACGCCAACGACGGCAACCTCGCCACCTACTGGGAAGGCGGCGGCGGGTACCCGAACACGCTCACCGTCGAGCTCGGCGCCAACGCCGACGTCTCCTCCCTCGTGCTCAAGCTCAACCCCGACGCCGCCTGGGCCACCCGGACACAGACCCTCCAGGTACTCGGCCGCGACCAGAGCGCCTCGGGCTACACCGTCAGGAAGGCGAGCGCCGCCTACACCTTCAACCCGGCCTCCGGCAACACGGTGACGATCCCCCTGAACGCGCGCCTGGCCGGCGTGCGGCTGTCGTTCAGCGCCAACACGGGGGCGCCGAACGGCCAGGTGGCCGAGCTCCAGGTGATCGGCACCCCGGCGCCGAACCCCGACCTGACCGTCACCGGCATGTCCGCCTCCCCCGCGAACCCGGTGGAAAGCGACGCCGTCACCCTGTCGGCCACCGTCAGGAACGTCGGCACCGAGCCGTCCGGCGCCACGGACGTCAACCTGTACCTCGGCACCACCAAGGCGGGCACCGCGAACGTGGCCGCGCTCGCCGCCGGGGCCTCGGCCACGGTGTCGGCCGGCATCGGCACCCGCCCGGCCGGCTCGTACCCGCTGTCGGCGAAGGTCGACGAGGGCAACGCCGTCATCGAGCAGAACGAGGGCAACAACACCTACAACCACCCGAACCCGCTGACCGTCCGGCCCGTGGACAGTTCCGACCTGCTCGCCGCGCCTGTCGGCTGGACGCCGGGCAACCCGGCGGCCGGTGACACGGTTACGTTCTCCGTCGCGATCAAGAACCAGGGCAACCTCGCCTCCGCCGGCGGCGCGCACGGGGTCACGCTGACCGTCGCCAACGAGTCCGGCACCGTCATCCGCACGCTGACCGGCTCCCACTCCGGCGTCATCAACGCCGACGCCACCGCCCCGCCGATCACGCTCGGCACCTGGACCGCGGCCAACGGCAAGTACACCGTCAAGACCGTCATCGCGGACGACGCCAACGAGCTGCCGGTCAAGCGGGCCAACAACACCACCACGCAGACCCTGTTCGTGGGCAGGGGCGCCAACCTGCCCTACGGCATGTACGAGGCGGAGGACGGCGTGCCCGGCGGCGGCGCGCAGCTCGTGGGCCCGAACCGCACCATCGGCGACCCGGCCGGCGAGGCCTCGGGACGGCGCGCGGTCCTGCTGAACTCCACCGGCGCCTCGGTCGAGTTCACCACCAGGGCCGCGGCGAACACGCTGGTCACCCGCTACTCCATCCCCGACGGCACCACCTCGACGCTGAACGTCTACGTCAACGGGATCTTCCTCAAGGCCATCAACCTGACCTCGAAGTACGCCTGGCTCTACGGCGACGAGGCCAATCCGGGCAACTCGCCCGGCGCCGGCCCGCCCCGCCACATCTACGACGAGGCCAACATGACGCTCGGCACCACCGTGCCGCAAGGCAGCAAGATCAAGCTGCAGAAGGACGCGGCCAACGGCGGCACGTTCGCGATCGACTTCATCAACCTGGAGCAGGCCGCGCCGCAGGGCAACCCGGATCCGGCACGCTATGCCGTACCGGCTGGATTCACGCACCAGGACGTGCAGAACGCGCTCGACCGCGCCCGCCAGGACCCCGCGCTCGTGGGCGTCTACCTGCCCGCCGGCGACTACCCGACCGCGCAGAAGTTCCAGGTGTACGGCAAGGCCGTGAAGGTCACCGGCGCGGGCCCGTGGTTCACCCGGTTCCTGTCGCCCTCCGGGCAGGAGAACACGAACGTCGGGTTCGACGTGCAGAGCTCGGCCGGCGGCTCGTCGTTCAGCGGGTTCGCCTCGTTCGGCAACTACGTGATCCGCAACGACGGCCCCGGCAAGGTCTGGGACCTCAACGGCGTCGCGAACGTCACCATCGACAACGTGTGGGTCGAGCACCAGATGTGCATGCTCTGGGGCACCAACATGCGCAACCTGACCGTGACGAACTCGCGGGTGCGTGACACGTTCGCCGACGCGATCAACCTGACCAACGGCAGCTCGGACAACACGGTCAGGAACGTGGAGGCACGCGGCACCGGCGACGACAGCTTCGCGCTGTTCGCCGCGATCGACATCAACGACGCCGACCAGACGGGCAACGTCTACGAGAACCTGACCTCGACCCTGACCTGGCGGGCGGCCGGCGTGGCCGTGTACGGCGGGCAGAACAACGTGTTCAGGAACATCTACATCGCCGACACGCTCGTCTACTCCGGCATCACGGTCAGCTCGCTGGACTTCGGCATCCAGATGCGGGGCTTCGGCCCCACGCCGACCCGGTTCGAGAACATCTCGATCGTCCGGGCGGGCGGGCATTTCTGGGGACAGCAGACGTTCCCGGCGATCTGGTTGTCCTCCGCGTCGAAGGTGTTCCAGGGCATCAGGATCAGCGACGTGGACATCGTGGATCCGACGTACTCGGGGATCATGTTCCAGACGCAGTATCTGGGCGGCCGGCCGGTGAACCCGATCACCGACACGGTCCTCACCGACATCTCGATCAGCGGCGCGCGCAAGTCCGGTGACGCCTTCGACGCCAAGTCGGGCTTCGGCCTGTGGGCGAACGAACTGCCGGAGCCCGGCCAGGGTCCGGCGGTGGGCTCGGTGACGTTCAACGGGCTGCGCTTCAGCGGCAACCACACCGACATCCGCAACACGACCTCGACGTTCACCATCGACGTGAACTGAGCGAGGGGGTGCGGGCGTGCGCCCGCACCCCGTGGATATCGGTCAGGGCAGTTCCAGGCCGGCCTGCCCGTAGGCTCGCCGGGCCTCGTCGGAGGTGAGGAAGGCGAGGAAGGCGGCGGCCTCGCCGTCGGCCGCCGTGGCGGCCACGGCGGAGAACTCGCTGTAGTGCTGCACCTCGGCCGGGAACGGCCCGGCGATCCGGGCGTCCGGGACGAAGCGCAGCTCGCTGAGCTGCTGGATCGCCATGTCGGCGCGGCCATCCACCACGGCGTGGGCGATGAAGCCCTTGTCGATCACGGTGGCGCGGGCGTTGACCTCCTCGGCGATGCCGAGCTCCTCGATCAGGCGGGCGAAGTAGATGCCGCTCGCGCCGGTGCGCGAGTAGGCCACGCTGCGAGCGTCGAGCAGGGCCCGTTTGAAGGCGTCGAGCGTGGTGACGTCCGGGAGCCGCGCGCCGGGCGGCACCGCCAGGCCCACGCCGGTCTTCGCGATCGCCGTCTTCGTGGACAGGTCGAGGACGGCGGCGCCGTTCAGCTCGTCGAAGGCGGAGGTGACGGCGATCATCACGTCGGGGCGCTCACCTGCCCGGATGCGGGCCATCAGCTGCGTGGTCGGGTCGTAGACGCCGTCGACCGCGATGCCGGTCCTGCCGGTGAACTCCGCGAGGAGCACGTCGTCGAAGGCCTTCTTCACGGCCAAGGTGCTGAACAGCTTCATGGGGTCTCCGATCGTGAGGCGTCGAGCAGCAGGCCGGGCTCGCCGAAGTTGCCCGACTTGAGCAGAAGGGTGAGCGACGGGGTGAAGATCCAGGGGACGCCCCGGGCCGCTTCGGGCCCGATCACGCCGCCGGTGACGCCGAGCGCGCGGACGACCGCGCCCGAGGTCTCGCCACCGGCCGCGACCAGTCGGGTGACACCGCGCTCGACCAGGCCGCGGGCGATCTCGCCCAGCGCGGACTCCAGCAGCTCGGCCGACCGCTCACGGCCCAGCGCGCGCTGAACCTCGTGCAGCCCGGCCGGGGGCAGGCTGGAGTAGATCAGCGGGGCGCCGTCTTCGGGCCGCTGGGCGTCGTACCAGGCCAGGGCGTTCGCGGCGAGCGCCTCGGGGTCAGGCTCGGCGAGGGCGTCCAGGCGGTGGGCGGGCCGTCCGTGCTCGATCACCGCGCGGACCTGTTCGAGCGTGCGCGCGGAACAACTCCCCGCCAGTACGGCCGCGCGCCCCGCCGGCACGCGCGCGGGCGAGTCCCCCACGGCCTCGTGGATCTTGCCGACCTCGTGGGCCCGAGCGAGTCCGGCGGCGAGCCCCGCCGCGCCCGCGACCAGGCGCAGGCCGCCCAGCACCTGCCCGGCCGCGGTCAGGTCACCGTCCTCGACCGCGTCCACCAGGGCGTACCGGACGCCCTCGCGCCGCAGGTGGGCCAGCCGCCTGCCGATGCCCGCCGGTCCCCCGCGCACCGTCTCCAGCGGGACCACCCCGGCCCGGTGCGCGGACTGGGCTTCCAGGACGCGCGGCAGGTAGGAGTCGGTCATCGGCGTGAGCGGGTGGTCGCGCATGTGCGACTCCGACAGGAGCCTCTCGCCCACGAACAGGTGGCCGAGGTACTGCGTCCGGCCGTGCTCGGGCGAGCTCGGGGTCATCGCGACCAGCGGCGCGTCGAGGGCGTCGGCCAGGGCGTCGAGTACCGGGCCGATGTTGCCGTCCGGGGTGGAGTCGAAGGTGGAGCAGTACTTGAAGTAGACCTGGCCGACGCCGTGGGCGCGCAGCCAGTCCAGGGCGTCGAGCGACCGCTCGACGGCCTGCGCGCGGGGCGCCGTCCGCGTCTTCAGCGCGATGACGACGGCGTCGTGCGGGGGCAGGTCGGTCGCGGCGGCGGGGGTGTCGAAGAAGAGCAGGGTGCGCAGGCCGTGCCGGTGCAGCGCGACCGCGACGTCGGTGGCGCCGGTGACGTCGTCGGCGATGGCGCCGATCATGGCCGCTCGCCTTCCAGGACGGCGCGCCGGAGCGCGGCGGCGGCGGTGTGCGGGCCGGAGACCACCGGGAGGCCGAGCGACCCGGCCAGCTCGGCCGCGGCCGGGGCCAGCGAGTACTGGGCCAGCACCACCGCCTCCACCCCGGCCGTGTAAGGGGCGCAGGTGTCGTGGAGCGCTCGGGCCAGCGCCCGCCCGTCGGTGACCTGGAAGGCGGCCGGGCTGACCACGCCGTCCACGGCCACGCCCGGCGCCGCCCCGGTCAGGCGGGCGACCGAGTCGGCCAGCGCTTCCTCCAGGCTGGCCACCGTCAGGACGCGCCGGTATCCGGACTCGGCCACCTTGGTGAACGCGGCGTCGTCGGGGGCCAGGACGGGGATCCCTCGATCGCCCGATCGGGCGGCTTCGCCGTACAGGGAGCAGGTCAGCAGCACTCCGTGCGCGCCCGCGTCGACCGCGTAGCCGATGAGGGCGGACATGCGCGCGCTCGGCCCGCCCGCGCGGGCGTCGGCGAGGAGCTTGTCGTCGAGCAGGTTCCAGGGCTCGGCCTCGGGGAACGCGTCGGCCAGGCCCGCGACGGCGGGGGCGATCGCGGCGGGGGTGGCGCTGATGAGCGCGATGCGGGTCATCCGGCCAGCTCCTCGATCCAGCCGAGGCCGTCGAGGGTGCGGCCTCGGGGCTGGTATTCGCAGCCGATCCAGCCTCGGTAGCCGCTCTCGCGGATGGCGGCGAAGACCGCGCGCCAGCCGATCTCGCCGGTGCCGGGCTCGTGCCGGCCGGGCGGGTCGGCGACCTGGTAGTGGAAGGTGTGCGGCGCCAGCTCGCGCACCCTGGTGATCAGATCGCCCTCGTCGACCTGGGCATGGTAGAGGTCGAACAGCACGCCCACGTGGTCGGCGTCGAGCGCCTCGGCCACGGCGGCGGCCTGCGCCTGGGTGCGCAGGACGCGGCCGGGGCTGTCGCGATGGTTCTGGGCCTCCAGCACCAGGCGTACGCCGCTGCCGCGCGACCGGCCGGCGGCCCAGGCGAGGTTGGCGACCAGGCGGGCCTCGGCGCGCTCGCGGCTGACGTCCTCGGGCCGGGTGCCGGCGCGGACGTGGACGAGGCCGGCGCCGAGCGCGAGCGCGTACTCCATCGCCCGGTCGAAGCCCTCGCGGAAGCCGGCGGCGCGGCAGGCGTCGGCGCCCTGCGGCGTGTTGATGAGCACCTGTTCGAGCCCGGCTTCGCGCAGGAGGCGGGCGAGGGCGGCGGGGTCGTGGTCGTAGGGATCGGGGTATTCGACGCCCTCGAAGCCGGCCGCGGCCGCGGCGTCGAAGCGCGACTCGAACGGCAGCTCGGTGAACAACCACTTCAGGTTCGCGTCGAAGCGCATGTCAGGACACCTTCGGGGGGTTGACGGTGAAGGCGGGGGCGCGGCCGTTCAGGACGTCGATGACCGCCTGCGCGGCCATCCGGCCGGAGCGGGCGCGGGACTCGGCGGTGGCGGCGCCGACGTGGGCGGTGACGATCACGTTGTCGTGCGCGCGCAGGCGGCTGGCGGCGGGCAGCGGCTCGACCTCGACCACGTCGAGCGCGGCGCCCGCCAGCTCGCCGCGTTCGAGGGCGTCGGCCAGCGCGTCCTCGTCGATCACGCCGCCGCGGGCGGTGTTGATCAGGTACGCGGTGGGCTTCATCGTGGCCAGCGCGGCGGCGTCGATCAGGTGGCGGGTGGAGGCGTCGAGGAAGATGTGGAGGCTGACGAAGTCGGACCGGCGCAGCAGCTCGTCCAGCGGAACGGCGCGCACGCCGGTGCGGGCGGCGAAGTCGCGGTCGAGGTCGGGGTCGTAGGCGAGCACGTCCATGCCGAGCAGGCTGCCCAGCTCGGCCACCGACTTGCCGATGGCGCCGAGACCCACGATGCCCAGCGTCGCCCCCGCCAGCTCGCGGCCGCTCGGCTGCTCCCAGCCGCCGCTCCTGACCGACAGGATGTTCTGGGGCAGCAGCCGGGCGCAGTTGAGCATCAGGGCGAGGGTGTGCTCGGCGACCGCGCGCCGATTGACGCCCGGAGTCGGGCATACGGCGATGCCGCGCTCGGTGGCCGCCTGGGTGTCGATGTTGTCGTAGCCGGCGCCGGTGCGTGCGATGACCTTGAGCTTCGGCGCGGCGGCGAGGACCTCGGCGGTGAAGGCGTCCGTGCCGGCGACCACGCCGTCCACCTCCCGCACGAGGTCGACGAGCCGGCCGGAGCGCTTGTGGACGACCTCGAGGCCCTCCTCCTGGAGCAGCCGGTCGACATGATCGCCGGGCTGGAGCCAGGCCGTGGTCACGAGCACACGCATGAGGGAGATCCTTTCCTTCAAAACTATACTATAGCGATAAATCCTGGAGCCGATCGCCTGGGATAATCGGCTCGACGAGAGGAACGTGATGTCCGAGGCCCGCAAGAAGAAGCAGCCCCTGGCCGACCAGATGTACGAGGTGCTGCTCGACCAGTTCATGACCGGAAAGCGGGCTCCCGGCTCCCCCCTGAACATCGGCGCCCTCTCGCGCGAACTCGACGTCAGCCAGACCCCGCTGCGCGAGGCACTCGCCCGGCTGGAGCACACCGGCCTGGTGGTCCGCGAGGCGCTCAAGGGCTACCGGGTCGCGCCGATGTTCACCGACAGGGAGATCGGCAAGCTGATGGACGCCCGGCTGGTCCTGGAGCCGGCGCTGGCCTACGAGACCTGCCGGCGCACCACGCCGGAGTTCCTGGAGGAACTGCTGGAGGCGGTCGAGGAGCTCGACCGCTCGGTGGGCCTGGCCGACACCGAGTCGAGCTCCTTCCGCTCCTACTGGGCGGCCGACGACCGCTTCCACGGCCTGATCGCCCAGCAGTGCGACAACCCGTTCCTGGAGACCGCCTACCGCTCGCTCAACGGCCAGGTGCAGCGCTTCCGCCTCTTCTCGCGGCTCGGCAACACCGGTGCCGAGCACGCGGCCAGGGAGCACCGCGCGATCTACGAGGCCCTGGCGGAGGGCAACCCCGAGATCGCCTCGATCCGGATGCGCGAACATCTGCAGAATGCCAACCGGCGCAGGAAGCAGCGGCCCGTCGCGGCGGCCGGCTAGACCAGTTCCTCGGCGTCCTTCGCGTCCTTCGCGCCCTTCGTGTAGAGCTGCAGGAACGAGACGATCCCCGCCAGCGCGGCCACGACGCAGGTCCAGTCGGCGAAGTCGCCGCCGAAGAACGACGTCAGGCCCGGACTGGCGATCAGGATGCCCGCCACCTGGAAGAACGTCACGGCCACGCCGCCGAGCACGAAGGTGATCAGCAGCAGCCTGAAGACGGTGAGCAGCAGCGCGTACATGGGACATCCTCCTTTAGAACGGGATCCACAGCAGGCTCAGCGCGACCACGACCCCGGCCACGAACGACGGGACCAGGTAGTAGCCGATGACCGGCCTGAAGATCTTCACCGGGTCGCTGCCGGCGATCCCGGCGGCGACGTAGAGCGGGGCCGCGCCGGGCGGGGAGCAGCCTTCCGCGCTGGCCCAAACGATGAGCGCAGCGTAGGCGAGGTGCGGCTCGATACCCGCGCCGGTCAGCGCCAGGAACCCGACCGAGCCCACCGCCGCGATCGTGGCCGTCGTGCTCAGCGGCCCGGACACCAGCAGGACGACCAGGCCGACGACCACGACCACGACCGGCGCCGGCACGCCCTGCATCCGCTGGATGAGCGGCGCGAGCTGCTCGCCCAGGCCGAGCGTCGACAGGGCGGCGGACGCGGCGAAGGCCGAGACCATGGTCAGCCCCACGACGGCGAACTTGGGGCTGATCTCGCCGAGCATCGCCCACCATTCGCCGGTACGGCGCGGCAGCCTCCGATGGCCCACGATCATCCCGACGACCAGCATGAAGATGGGCAGCCAGAAGAGCACGGGGATCGTGTCGGCCGCGTCCTCGCCGATCCGGTCGACGACCCACTGCGCGCCCGCGCCGGCGGTGGCCAGGATCGGCAGCGCGACCGCCGCCAGCACCAGCATCGAGGGCCAGCCGGCGCGCAGGGTCGCGGCGAGCGGGTGCACGTCGCCCGGGTCCATGCGGTCGACGCCGCGCCGCCGGACGATCACGTACGCGATGCCCAGCCGCATCACCACGGTCCACGCGGCGACCACGAACATCGGCACGATCATCTGGTCGGCGTTCAGCACCGGCGCGACCGTCGGGGCGGCGAGCAGCAGGAAGAACGCGCCGCTGAAGGGGAAGACGGCGCCGACGCCCGCGTTGCCGGAGATGACCAGGGCGGCGGTGTCGCCGCTGGTCTTCGAGCGCTTCATCCACGGGATCGCGATGGAGCCGATGGTGGCGGCGATGGCCGCGCCGTTGTGCGCCACGGCGCCGAACGCGCCAGAGCCGACCGTGGCCGCGTAGAGCGCGCCGCCGCGGCGCCGGCCGAGCAGCGAGCTCAGGATGTCGATCAGCCGGCCGATCAGGCCGATCCTGGTCAGCAGTTCGCTGACGAAGACGAAGGTCAGGGCGGCGTACGTGACCTCGGACTTCATGCCCTCGATCAGGCTCTCCCAGGCGAGCGCGGGTGCGCCCAGGCCGGCGAAGGCGGTGCAGGCCAGGAAGCCGACGAACATGGACTCGGCGATGTTGCGCTTGAAGGCGAGGTTCCAGATGACGATGACGGCGATGAACGCGGCCAGCGCGAGGATGGCGCTCATGGAATGGGGGTGCTCCTCGAAATAAAATACTATAGCGACATGTGATGGAGTCTCCCCGGCTTGGCACGCAGCGTCAAGGCCTCGGTAGCCTCTCCGGATGACGACCGAGCGTGTGGGACCTCCGCTGATCGCCGACGAGCGCGAGATGCTCCGGTCCTATCTGGACTTTCACCGCGCCACCCTGGCCATGAAGTGCGACGACCTGTCCGACGAGCAGTTGCGCAGCAGGTCCATGCCGCCGTCCACGCTGTCGCTGATGGCGCTGGTGCGGCACATGGCCGAGGTGGAGCGGCACTGGTTCCGCCGGGTGGTCGACGGCGAGGAGCTGCCGATGGTGTGGTCGGCGACGTTGTGGGACTTCCAGACCGCCTACGACGCCACCGGCGCAACCCGCGAGGAGGCCTTCGGCGCCTGGGAGGCGGAGGTCGAGCACGCCCGCCGGATCGAACGCGCGGCCGCCTCCCTGGACCTGACCGCCTACAACGCCCGCTGGGAGGCCGAGGTGTCGTTGCGCATGGTGATGCTCCACCTGATCCACGAGTACGCCCGGCACAACGGGCACGCCGACTTCCTGCGCGAAGCGGTCGACGGAACCGTGGGGGCCTGACAGCCATGCTGATGCTCACCCAGTCGGAGGTCGAACGCCTGCTCGCGCCCGCCGACTACATCGACCTCGTGCAGAACGCCTTCGCCGACTACGCCCTCGGCCGGACCCTGCCCAGCCGGCTGGCCCACCTGGACAGCCCGCCGGGCGAGTTCCACATCAAGGCCAGTGGTCACGGCGGCGTCGTGGGCGTGAAGATCGGCGCCTGCTTCTACGACCGGCCCGCCACGCTGGGGCAGCCCAGCATCGTCGGCGTCATCGCGCTGTTCGACGGCGGCACCGGGCAGCCCGTCCTCCTCCTCGAATCGGCCACCGTCACCCGGCTGCGTACGGCCGCCGCCACGGCGGTGGCCGTACGGCACCTGGCCCGCCCCGACGCCGCCACGCTCGCCGTGCTCGGCACCGGCGCGCAGGCCGCCAGCCACGTCGCGGCCATCCGCGCCGTCCGCGACATCTCCCGCGTGCTCGTGTGGGGCCGCGACCCGGACAAGACCGCGCGCTTAGCCGCCGCGCACGACCTCACCGCCGCGCCCTCCCCCGGCGCCGCCGCCCGCGCCGCCGACGTGGTCGTCACCCTGACGCCGTCGACCACGCCGTATCTCTCCCTGGCCGACGTACGGCCCGGCAGTCTCGTGGCCGCGATCGGCTCCGACGCTCCGGCCAAACGCGAGCTCCACGCCGATCTGCTGGCCGGGGCCGCCCTCGTCACCGACGTCACCCACCAGTGCGCCGAGGTGGGCGAACTCCACCACCGCCCGGACACCCCGGTCCGGGCCGAGCTCGGCGAAGTGATCACCGGTGCCCGGCCCGGCCGGCTGTCGGCCGACGAGATCATCGTCTTCGACTCGACGGGCACCGCCATCCAGGACGTCGCCGCCGCGGAGGCCCTGTATCGCGCGGCGGTCGCGAGGGCCGCGGGCACCCGCCTGCCGCTGTGGGATTAGCCGATCGTTCTCAGGATCTCTTTCGCCACCTGGGTCACGGGGCCGGAGCCGTCCACGACGACGTCCTCGACCTGGGCTTCGCGCAGGATCCGGTCGAGTTCGACGGAGCGCTTGAGGTGCCAGCCGAGCCCTTCCGGGTCGTCCACGTGCCGTCCGGCCAGCCGTTCCCGTACGGTGGCCAGGTCGACCCGCAACCTGCAGACCGTGAGCTCGCCGCCCACCGCCTCCGCGATCTTCCTGCGGTGCTCGCCGTTCTCGGCCACCCCCGCGAGCACCAGCCGCTCGGCGCCGGTGTCACGGAAGTTCGCCGCCAGGCTCCGCAGGTTCCGCACCGTCAGCTCGAAGTTGAACCGGTCCCCCGCGGGCGGCGGCCACCCGCGCGACAGCGCGTCCAGATCGATGACGCCGTGCGGAGTACCGGCGGCCGCCAGCAGCTCGCCGACCTCCTCGGCCGCCGACGTCTTGCCCGCACCCACGGTGCCAATGATGAGAATTGTCCGCATTTGGCTAGAGTTGCACAGTGGTCATCACCATCAGACACGCGACGATCGAAGACGGGGACGTCCTCGGCGAGATCCATGCCGACTCCTGGGCCGTCGCCTACGCGCCGTTCTTCGACCCGGCCTTCGCCGCCGACCAGGTGAGCAGCCGCCGTACCCGCTGGCACGCCCGGCTCTCCCCGCTCAAGGACACGATCTCCATCGCCGAGGGCGACGGCCGCCCGCTGGCGCTGTCCTGGTTCGGCCCCTCCCAGACCGTGAGCGGCATCGCCGAGGTCCACGGCTTCTACGCCCACCCCGACGGCTGGGGCACCGGCGTCGCCCCCGCCCTGATGACCGCCACCCTCGCCCAGCTGAAGGACGACGGCTTCACCCGCGCCCATCTGTGGACCCTGCGCGACACCCCGCGATCGCGCCGCTTCTACACCAAGAGCGGCTTCGCGGAGACGGGCGCGACACGCGACCACGACTTCGGCGACGGCCGGCCGCTGATCCAGGTGGAGTTCTCCGTTGACCTCTGAGCACGGCTGGTCGCTACGCCCTGCCGTACCGGCGGACGGGGACCCGATCGCCGAGCTCCGCGCCGTCGTGCTCCGCCCGGACCTGGAACGGCTCGGCCGCTTCGACCCGAACCGGGTCAGACAGCGCTTCAAGGACGCCTTCCTCCCCGAGCACACCTCGATCGTCGAGGTGAACGGCGCCTTCGCCGGCAGCATCGCCCTGCGACCGGCTGAGGACGGAGTCTGGCTGGAGCACTTCTACCTCTCCCCTGCAACACAGGGACGCGGCGTGGGCACCGCCATCCTCCACAAGGTGCTGACGGACGAGAAGGTGTTCCGGCTGATCGTGCTGCGCGACAGCCCGGCCCAGCGCCTGTACGAACGCCACGGCTTCACCGCCTACGCCGAGGACCCCATCGACCGGTGGATGATCCGCCCGGCCGTCGCGGAAGCCCAGGCGGGCCACGCTACCTTGGGGCGATGACCAAGGAGTACGCCTCGTTAGTCGCGCAGGTCGTACCTGTCCTTCTTCTTGCGCTTCTTCTGGAGACGCGGGCGATTCTGACCGTCGCCCGCGAAGAATGGGTCAGGTTTGGCATACCGGAGAAGTTCCGGCTCCTCTCCCTTTTCCGGGCGGTGCTCAGCCCGCGCACCTACATTCCCCGGCGGAAGCGCCGCACCTGGACCAACAGGTCCGCGGCCGTCGTCAGATGGTCCCGCCCCGTCCACAAGACGGCCGGCAGAGAAAAGACCGGCCTGGGACCCGTGGACGCGCTGGGTTTCATCATTTTCAACGGCACCTGCATGATTTGGCTGGGGCGCGGCGAAATCGTGGCCCTGGCCGCCGCCCAGGGAAAGTCCGTGCCCTCTTGGGAAGTAACCCTGCTGCACCTGGGGCTGGTGGTGTCGCTGGTCCAGGTGGTCGTCATTCCGATCGGGCTTGAGGTCTACGCCCGGCTCTCCGGGGCGAGCTGGCGCTTCACCGATTGGGTGTTCGCCTTCGTTCTCGGCCTGGTCGCGTTCAGCATCGTCCTCTACACCGGCCTCGCCTACTTGATCTAGCGGAATCTGTCGCCTGCTTGCTCTAGTCTCCCGACAAATGGATCAAGTCCTGGCAAAACTGGAGAAGCGCACATGACCTATCTGGAGCTGTCTGAAGACGGCGGCGGAGCGCACAAGTACTACGAGGTGACCGTCGCGGGCACGCAGGTCACCATCACCTACGGGCGCATCGGCGAGTCAGGTCAGACCAAGGTCACCGCCTTCCCCAGCGAGGCCAAGGCCCAGGCCGCGGCGGCCAAGAAGATCGGGGAGAAGACCCGGAAGGGGTACGCCGCCGCCGTACGCGGAGTGCGTCAGCGCCGGGCCATCACGCGCAGGGCCATGGCCAGCACCCGCTCGACCGCCCAGCAGGCCCCGGTGCTGTGGCGGTTCGACAGCGGCGCGGCCGCGTTCGGGATCTTCGTGGACGGCGAGCGCTGCTGGGTCGGCAACCAGCGCGGCGACGTCTACACCGTCACCCACTCCGGCACCGTGACCGGCCGCTTCCGGCTGCCCGACGGCGTCAAGTGCATCGTGGCCGACGACTTCTGGATCTACGCCGGCTGCGACGACGGCCGCGTCTACGACCTGAGCGGCAAGGTGCCCAGGTCGGCCTACGAGATCGCCGCTGACGTGGACATCTACTGGCTGGACATCAACGACGGCGTGCTCGGCGTCTCCGACCGGGCGGGCCGGATCACCACGATCGACTACGAGGACGAGTTCCAGTGGGCCCGCTCCGGCAGCGGCGACTCGGCCTGGATGGTCAGGTGTGACGAGGACGCCGTCTACCACGGCCACTCCAACGGCGTCGCCCGCTACGACACCGCGGACGGCACGCTCGTCTGGGAGAACAAGGTGGCCGGCGACGTGCTGTTCGGCTGGCAGGAGGAGCACTCGGTCTACGCCGGTACGGCCCGCCGCACCGTCCACCGCCTGGCCAAGGGCGACGGCCGGGTGGAGGCGGTCTACCAGTGCGACGGCGCGGTCTACTCCTGCGCCACCTCGCCGGGCGGCCGCCATGTGTTCGCCGGTGACAACCACTCCTCCGTCTACTGCTTCGACGCCTCCGGCGAGCGGTTGTGGAAGCTCGCGACCGGGTGCGGTTCGGCGTTCTCGATGCAGTTCCTGGACGACCGCCTCTACATCGTGACCACGGACGGCTCGCTGGCCTGCATCGACGCCGGCGAGGCGGCCATCGCGGCGGCCCGCGCGGGCGACGTGCCGCAGCCGGTGGACGTGAAGGCGGCGGCGTCGCTGGAGGTGGTCGAGCCGTCGGCGGTGCTGGAGACCGTGCTGGAGACCGGGGCGGGCGACGGCGTCGTGGTGGAGTGCGTCCAGGAGGGCGAGCGGCTGCGGGTGCGGGTGGTCACTCCGGGCTACGAGTCGTGGAACGTGCAGTTCCCCAAGACGGTCCGCGAGGCGGGCGCCCGGTACATGGTCGACGGCGTGCGGTCGGCCGGCCGCGGCGGCTTCTACCGGGCCTACGGCGAGATCAGGCGGCTGCTCTAGCCGCCCCGGCGGGGGGTGCGCAGCGCGTCGCGGGTCCAGGAGCCGAGCACCATCAGGGTCTTGGTGCCCGTGACGTTGCCGGTTCTGCGCAGGCCGTCGATGATCTGCTGCAGGTGGTCGAGGTCGCGTACCCGCAGGTGGATGAGGGCGTCGGGGTCGCCGGCGATCGTGAAGACGGCCTGGATCTCGGGTACGGCGGTGGTCGAGCGGAGGATCTCGCTGACCGGGGTGGCGCCGGAGTAGCGGACCTCGGTGAAGGCCTCGATGCCCCAGCCGAGCTTGGCGTAGTCCACCTGCACGGTGAAGCCGGTGATCACGCCGGCCTCGCGCAGGCGGTCCACCCGCCGCTTGACGGCCGCGACGGACAGGCCCACCTCGGTGGCCATCTCGGAGAAGGTCCGGCGGCCGTCCTCGCGCAGCAGCCGTAGCAGCCGGTGGTCTATTTCGTCGATCTCGCTCACGCTCGCTCCTCACGCAAACCAAGCCACACGACGAGCCAGGCCTCGCAAACAATTTGCGTCTTTATCGCATTATGTCCTCTGATACTTGTGCAAGGACCACCAGGATTGCTCCACTTGGCGCATGGTGGCGTTGGAAGACAAGTACACGGCTCTCGACGGGCGCGTGCTGCTCTCGGGCATCCAGGCTCTGGTACGGCTCACGCTGGAACAGCGCCGCATCGACGAGGAGCGCGGGCTCGACACGCGCGTCTTCGTCTCCGGCTACCAGGGCTCGCCCTTGGGCGGTGTCGACCTGGAGATGGCCCGCGCCGCCAGGCACCTCGATCCTGCCGGCGTCGTGTTCAGGCCAGGGCTCAACGAAGAGCTCGCGGCCACGGCCGTCGCCGGCACCCAACTCCTCGGCCTGGCACCCGGGCGCAAGCACGACGGCATCACCGGTTTCTGGTACGGCAAGAACCCCGGCCTCGACCGTGCCGCCGACGCCATCCGGCACGCCAACATCGCCGGCACCGCGGCCAAGGGCGGCGCGGTCGCGTGGATCGGCGACGACCCGGGTTGCAAGTCCTCGACGGTGCCCAGTTCGTGCGAGCCGATGTGCCAGAGCATGTGCATGCCGCTGCTGGTGCCCGGCTCGGTCGCGGAGATCGTCGAGTTCGGGCTGCACGCGGTGGCGATGTCGCGGGCGAGCGGCCTCTGGGTCGGGCTGAAGATCGTCGCGGACGTGGCCGACGCCTCCGCCACCGTCGACCTGGACACGCTCCGCCCCGAGCTGCCCGCCCACGACCGCGCCGAGACCAAGCCGCCGACGCTGGTGGGACCCGCCGCGCTGGACGCCGAGTACGACCTGCTCACCCGCCGCCTCGACCTCGCCCGCGCCTATGCGCGCGCCGCGGGCGTCAACCGCGTGCTGTTCAGCGCGCGCCAGGCCAAACTGGGCATCGTCGCCTCCGGTACGGCTCTCGCCGCCGCCCAGCGCGCCCTGGCCGACGCCGGAGCGGACCTGGAGGAACTGGGCATCCGGCTGATCCGGATCGGCATGCCGTACCCGCTGGATCGCGACGACCTGCTCGGCATGCTCGACGGCCTGGAGGAGGTGCTGGTCGTCGAGGACAAGGTGCCGTTCCTGGAGGACCACCTCAAGGCGGTGCTTTACGGCAGTGCCCACGCGCCCAAGGTGCGCGGGCTGCTGCCGCTGCGCGGGACGGTCGGCGCGGCCGACGTGGCCAAGGCGCTTGGACTCGGATCGGGTAGGGGCGCCCGGAAGTCGCGGATGCTACCGGTGGTCGCCGCCCGCACGCCGTACTTCTGCTCGGGCTGCCCGCACAACCTCTCCACCCGCACCGACGACAGCACGCTGGTCGGCGTCGGCATCGGCTGCCACGCCATGATCGCGCTGGACGGCGACGGCCGCGGCACCCAGCTCGGACTGACCCAGATGGGCGGCGAGGGCGCGCAGTGGATCGGGCTGGCGCCGTTTACCGAGGACCGGCATTTCGTGCAGAACCTGGGAGACGGCACCTTCCACCACTCCGGCTCGCTGGCGATCAGGGCCGCGGTGGCCGCCGGAGTGTCCATGACGTACAAGCTGCTCTACAACGACGCGGTCGCCATGACCGGCGGCCAGCGCGCCGAGGGCCGGCTCGCCATCCCCGAGCTCACGCGGTGGCTGGCCATCGAGGGCGTGCGCCGCGTGGTGATCACGACCGCGGACCCCTCCTCCTATCGCGGAGTGCGGCTCGATCCGGTCGCGACGGTACGGCACCGCGACGACTTCGCCGACACCGAACGCGAGCTCGCCAAGGTGGACGGCGTCACCGTGCTCATCCACGACGACCGGTGCGCCGCAGAGGAACGCCGGCTGCGCAAGCGCGGCAAACTGCCCACCCCGGCCGAACTGGTCGTCATCAACGAGCGGGTCTGCGAAGGCTGCGGCGACTGCGGGGAGAAGTCCACATGCCTGTCTGTTCAGCCGGTGGAGACCGAGTTCGGGCGCAAGACCCGCATTCACCAGCCTTCGTGTAACTCCGACCTCACCTGCCTGAAGGGCGACTGCCCGTCGTTCCTGCTGGTCGAGCCGGGTCCGCGCAAGAGCAAGCCGCTCCCGCCGCCGCCCGCCGGCCTGCCCGAGCCCACGCCCCGCTTCACCGGCGCGGTCACGCTGCGCATGCCCGGCATCGGCGGCACCGGCGTCGTGACCGTCTCGCAGATCCTGCAGATGGCCGCGCACCTCGACGGCCTGCACGCCGCCGGTCTCGAGCAGACCGGGCTGGCGCAGAAGGGCGGCCCGGTCATCAGCGACGTACGCGTCTCGCCGGAGCCGATCACCGGCTCGGTCAAGGCCACGAAAGCGGATGTCCTCATCGGCTTCGACGTGCTCGGCGCCGCGGCGGAAGGCAACCTGGGCGTGCTCGCCAAGGACCACACCGTCGCGGTGATCAACACGGCGGTGGTGCCGACGGCCGAGATGGTCACCGGCCGGGCCGTGGTGCCCGGCGCGCAGACAGCGGTCGAACGCATCGACTCCGCGACCCGCTCCGAGGCCAACCTCTACCTCGACGCGCAGGCGCTGGCCGAGGAACTGTTCGGTGACCACATGCCGGCGAACATGCTGCTCGTCGGGGCCGCGTACCAGCACGGCTGCCTGCCGATCAGCGCCACGGCCATCGAGGGCGCGATCCGCATGAACGGCGCGGCCGTCGAGAAGAACCTCGCCGCCTTCGCCCACGGCCGGGCCGCCGCGCTCCAGCGGCCGAGCGAGGAGAAGACGCAGTCGTTCGCCGAGATCCTCGCGATCAGGACCGACGACCTCACCGGCTACCAGAACGCCGACTACGCCCGCACCTACTCCGACGACGTCCAGCAGATCGCCGAACTCGCCGACGACGACGATGTCGCCATCGCCTACGCCAAGGGCCTGTACAAACTCATGGCCTACAAGGACGAGTACGAGGTCGCCCGGCTCCACCTCGAGACCGAGTTCGCCCCCGAGGACAAGGTCGCGGTCATGCTCCACCCGCCGATCCTGCGCGCCCTGGGCATGAAGCGGAAGATCAAGCTGCGCCGTACCGCGAAGCCGGTGTTCCGCACATTGCGGGCCGCGCGCTTCCTGCGCGGCACCGCCCTCGACCCCTTCGGCTACGCTCACGTGCGCCGAGTGGAGCGCGAGCTCATCCACGAATACCGCACCCTGGTGCGTGAGGCCCTCTCAGCGGGTACGAGCGCAGAGGCGGTCGCCGAGATCGCCGCGCTGCCTGACATGATCCGCGGATACGAGGACATCAAGCTCGCCCGGGTCGCGGAATTCCGCGAGCGCGCCCGCACGGCCCTGGCCGGACTCTGAGATCGGAGACAGACACGTGGCCGTATCCCGCCTCCTCCCCAACCAGGACGCGCACGACCTGCTCGACCTCACGCGCACGCTGGCCGACAAGGAGCTCGCGACCCGCGTGGACGAACACGAACGGGCCGAGACCTACCCAACCGGCCTCTTCACGAAATTGGGGGAAGTCGGGCTGCTTGGGCTGGCCTATCCCGAGGAGCTGGGGGGTGGCGGCCAGCCGTACGAGGTCTATCTGCAGGTTCTGGAGGAGTTGGCGGCCCGCTGGGCCGCCGTGGCGGTCGCCGTCAGCGTCCACACGCTCGCCTGCTTCCCCCTGAAGCAGTACGGCACGCCGGAACAGATCGACCGGTGGCTGCCCGACATGCTGGCCGGACGCCAGATCGGCGGCTACAGCCTGTCCGAGCCCCAGGCCGGATCCGACGCCGGAGCCCTGACCTGCAAAGCCGAGAAGGTGGAGAACGGCTACCGAATCACCGGCACCAAAGCCTGGATCACCCACGGCGGCATAGCCGACTTCTACGCCCTGTTCGCCCGGACCGGCGAGGGCAACCGGGGCATCTCCTGCTTCCTGGCCCCCGGCGCCGTGGACGGCCTCACCTTCGGCCGCCCCGAGGAGAAGATGGGCCTGCACGCCATCCCCACCACCACGGCCCACTGGGACGGCGCCGTCCTGGAACCCGACCGCCTCCTCGGCACCGAAGGCCAGGGCCTGCAGATCGCCTTCAGCGCCCTGGACTCGGGCAGACTGGGCATCGCCGCATGCGCGACAGGCCTCGCCCAGGCGGCATTGGACGCGGCGGTGGCGTACGCGAAGGAACGCACCACCTTCGGCCGCAAAATCATCGACCACCAGGGGCTCGCCTTCGTCCTGGCCGACATGGCCGCCGCGGTGGACGCCGCCCGCGCCACCTACCTCGACGCCGCCCGCCGCCGCGACGCCGACCTCCCGTACAGCCGGCAGGCATCAGTGGCCAAACTGGTCGCCACGGACGCCGCCATGAAGGTGACGACGGACGCCGTACAGGTGTTCGGGGGCTACGGATACACCCGGGACTTCCCGGTCGAGCGCTACATGCGAGAAGCCAAGATCATGCAGATCTTCGAAGGCACCAACCAGATCCAGCGCCTGGTGATCTCCCGCAACCTCTGAGGTCTGCTTCGTCTGGTGTAGTGCGTACGGCGAACGGTGCACGGTCAGGTGACGTCCAACGGACGACGCGCTCCCGCCGCGGCCCGGCCTAGCGTTTCTCGTCGAGATGGCCGATGAGAAACGAAGGAGTCGCCATGAGCAAGACAGTGATCACTGCGATCGCCGGGCTGGGCTTGACGGCCGGGTTGCTGGGATCGGCGGGCGTACCGGCTGGTGCCCGGGTCGGTGAGACCGCCGCCACGATGGCCGCGCCGAAGCCGCCGAAGGGCGCCAGGGCGGTGGTTCGGGTCGGCCCCAACCCCACCACCAAGCGCGGGCAGGAGGTGACGATCACCGGTCACTGCGGCGGCGGCAAGGGGCTCAGGGCCGTGTTCGCCGGGATCGACAGGAAGCGGCCGGTGCTGGAGAACATCCGCATCATCGACGACAATCCCCAGGGATTCGTGGCGAAGGCGACCCTCCGCGCCACGATCGGTAACGGCGTCGGTCCCGTTTTCGTCGACTGTGGCGGCGAGGCGGGCGTGACTCTCCTGGTCACCCACGTCTGAGCCTTGGGATCACCCGTCGAGAAAGGGCCTCCCTGTGGCCGAAGCGCCCCCACGACGCGAACCTGTTCTTGTCCGGCACCTCGCCCGGATCGTCGACGTCGCGCTCGCCGTTCTCACCCTGGTCTTCTTCGTCACCGTGGCGCTCGCCACCGGGGTGCAGTCCCCCTGGCGGGCCGTGATTCCCCTCGGTCTGCTGCTCGGGGCGCTCCTGCTGGTCAGACGGCGCCGGCCGATGGCCGTGCTGCTGCTGTCGATCGGCGGGATCTTCGTCTATCGCCTCACCGGACATTGGTCTCCCGCAGGCTGGATCTGGCCGGCCGCGGTCGCCTACTTCACGGCCGCCGCCACTCCCCGAGTGCGCTGGGTGGCCGTCATCGGCCTGGCCCAGCTGCTCTACTCGGCGGCCGACATCCGCCACGTCCTGGACAGCAATCCGACCCGCTTCCTGTTCCACGTCGCGGGGGAAGGACTGCTCCTGGCGGTCCTCATCGCCGCGGGCCTCAGCTACGCCGCCGCGATGCGCTGGCGCGAGCGGCTGCGCGAGACCGACAGTCGCGCTCGCGCCGCGGAGGAGCGCCTGCGCGTCTCCCACGAGGTGCACGACATCATCGCGCACACGCTGGCCGTCGTCGGCGTTCAGCTCAACGTCGCCGCCGACACCCTCCAGGAGGACCCGGCCGCGGCCGCCGCCGCGCTACGTCTGGCCAAGGACGTCAGGAACCGGGCGATGACCGATCTTCGCTCTCTCCTCACGACCCTGCGCGACACCGCACCCCAACCCGATCTGGCCTCCCTGGGCACGCTCATCGCCGACGCTCGCGCCGCCGGGCTTGAGGTGACCCTCGACGAGCACGGCGACGCCGCGGCCGTACCCGCCGCACCAGCCGTTGCCCTTTACCGCGTCGTCCAGGAGTCGCTCGCCAACACGCTCAAGCACGCGCAGGCGAGCAAGGCCGAGGTGACGATCGGGTACCAGCCGCACTCGATCACCGTCGTGATCACCGACAACGGCCGCGGCGCCCTGGGCGGCGCCGAGGTCACCGAAGGCCATGGCCTGGCCGGCATGCGCGAACGGGTGAGCGCACTCGGGGGCGCGCTCACCGCGGGGCCGAACTCCGGCGGCGGCTTCGCCGTGCGGGCCGACATCCCTGTGGCAGGCTCGGCCGCATGACGATCAAGGTGCTCCTCGCCGACGACCAGGCCCTCGTGCGAGCCGGATTCCGCAGCCTGCTGGCTCGCTCCCGGGACATCATGGTCGTCGGCGAAGCCCAGGACGGCGACGAAGCAGTACGGCTGGCCGCGAGCACCCGTCCCGACGTGATCCTCATGGACATCCGCATGCCGGGCACCGACGGGATCACCGCCACGCGCCGCATCGTCACCAACCCGGCCACTCAGAGCTGCCGCGTCATCATCCTCACCACGTTCGACACCGACGAACACGTCTTCGCCGCCCTGCGCGCCGGAGCCAGCGGCTTCCTCACCAAAGAGGTCGAACCCGCCGACCTGCGCCGGGCGGTCGCCGCCGTCGCCGCCGGCGACGCGCTCCTGTCTCCGGGCGTGACCCGCCGCGTCATCGAGCAGTTCGCCCACCGGCACGACCTCACCCCCAGCGCGGGGGAACGGCTGGCCGCCCTCACCTCCCGCGAACGGGAAACGGTCGAACTTGTGGCGCTCGGCCTTTCCAACCACCAGATCGCCGAACGCCTCGTCATCAGCCCGCTCACCGCCAAGACCCACATCACCAGGGCCATCACCAAGCTGAACGTGCGTGACCGGGTCCAGCTGGTCATCCTGGCCTACGAGAGCGGCCTGATCCGGCCCGGCGGATGACACCCGGACCAAAGGGCGGGGTCTTGGGGTGGGCGGGGTTGAGGTGCCGGTCGGGCTCGACCGGGAGAGCCGTCCGCATCGAAACGTCTTCTTCGGCTTCGTGAGGGCTTGGCGAGCCGGTGGACGCCTACGCGGGTTCCGGGGTCGAGGGTGTTCGGAAGCCTGACAGGCGCGTTGTTCGCGATCGTCGCCGAGTGGTGCGGGGTGATGGCGGGCGTGGCGCGGATCATGGGGTTCTTCTCGCTTGTGTCGGTGAAACGTCGGTGAGATGGGGCGGCAAGGTCGGGGCGGCAGCCTTGGGCGCAGGCGGCAGCGCATGGAGGCGGTGCCCAACCGGTCCAGGGAGATAGGCGTATGTCCAGGCTGTTGAAGGGTGCCGTGGCGTTGCACTGGGTGCAGGTCGTCTTCTTCGCGATCGCCGCCCTGGCGTTTCTCGGAGAGCAACTGGGTGGTACGCCCTCACTCACCGGCTGGTTGACCGGCCTGTTCTATCTCGGGCTGCTCGGGTTCACGATCGTCATCGCCGTCCGTGTCCATCGGGGAAAGAGCCGCCGGGGCGCGATCCTGCTTCAGGGGACCATGGCGGTGATCTTCGGGATCTCGACGGTGTACGTGCTGATCTCGGCCATCGACGGGACGGAGGCGGTGACGACGGTGCTCGCCCTGGCCGCCGTCACCGCGGTGCCGCTGGCCGCCTTCATCCTGCTCAACATGCAGAACGACCGCGAGACTAAGGCTTGAGGATCGGGGTGGTCTGGGCGGAGGCGATCTGCCACCTCCCGTCGTTCTCCACGAGCACGTAGGTCAGCCAGCCCTCGGTCGCGTGCAGCGGGTCGTCGCCGCCGTCCCGCTCGTCGGAGACCCGCTTGAGCACACCGACGATCGCCACGTCGGGACGTACGAACCGGATGTCGGCCACCTCCGCACTCGTCACCACCTTGGCCAGCGGTGTCGCCAACGCGGCCCTCATGGCCTTCTCGACGGCGTCCTTGCCCACCACGCGGCGTCCGCCGAAGTTCACGAGGCTCGTGTTGTCGGCGTGCAGGGCCAGGAACGGCTCGGGGTCGTTCTGGTGGCGGGAGGCGTCGGCCACCAGCTGACGGATCGCGTCTTCCATCACAAACATCCTCTCAAATCGGAGCGCTTCGCTCCGATAAGAACTCTAAAGCGGAGCGAAGCGCTCCGCAAGTAGCGTGGGGAGATGGCCAAGGTCGCGTACGTCGTGGGGATCGACTGCTCTCCGGCGGAGTTCCGGGTGGTCGTCGCCGAGGTTCCCGGGCTGAGGGTGCTCAGGGAGCTCCGTCCCGGCCAGGTCGTCGTGGTGGCCGACGGGCCGAAGGTGGCGGTGGGCGCGCTGCCGGGGGTGGTGTGGGTCCGCGAGGACAAGCCCCGGCACATGGATGAGGGGCCCGGCGCACGGCCGGGCCCCTCCTAGCGAATCAGGCGGATTACTGGACGGTTATCTTGTCCACCTCCACGGTGATGCCCTTCACCTGCGGGGTCGAGGTGGCCGTGGTGACCGAGCCGACTCCCTTGACCACGCCCTTCACCTTCATGGTGTAGGTGAGGGTCCCGCCGGGCGCGCCGGGCGTGCTGGTGACGCGGAGGTCGATGGTGGGCGGACCGGTGATCTGGCCGCCGGCCGTACCCTCGTCGTTCTCCGCGCCGACCGTCAGGCCGAAGCCGGCCGGCGGGTCACCGGGCAGGTTGGCCGGGTCGAAGGTGAAGCTGATGTCCTCGGTGCCGTTGACGCCGATCCACTGCTGGAAGACCTTCTGCGCCGTGGTGCCGAAGAGGTTGACCCGCCATTCGAGCACGAGCCACGTGCTGACGCCGTCGGTGAGGGTCGCGGCGTAGATGCCCGGGGCGCCGGTGCCGTCGAGGTCGGTCCAGTACGGGGCCAGGACGTTGTTCGGACGGGCCGGATCGGGCAGGGTCTGCGGCGTGAAGGAGATGTCCTCGCTGCCGTTCGTGCCACCGGCCACGCTGTAGCCGTTGGAGACGATGCCGATGCGGTTGTACGTCTTGCCCGCGTAGACGTACGGCGGGACGGTGAAGTTGAGCGCCTGCTCGTCACCGATGGGGACGGGTGTGATGCCGAAGTCGGACAACGGCAGGTAACCCGCCGGGCTGGTGCCGGGGGCGATGCCGGGCCTGTCGGGCTGACGGGCGGCCAGGGTCTGCTTGGTGGTGGCGATCTGGCTGCCCACCTTGGTGGCGCCGGTGACCGAGTTGAGGCGCAGCTTGCCGTCGAGCGTGCTGAGCGCGGTGACCTCGGCGTCCTTCAGGGTGTTGTTCTGGACGGAGACCGTGCAGACCGACTCGCCGGTGTCGCGCGGGATGGCGGCCGGGGCGCAGGTCTGGTCGATCGGGACGGCGCCTTCCTTGCGGAAGAACGCGACCGGCAGGTGCAGGTTGCGCGAGCCGCCGACCTGCTTGAGGTTGACCTGGCCGAAGTACTGGCCGTCGGGCAGTTCCGGCGCGGCGATCACGACTTCGATCTTGGCGCTCTTGCCCGGCTTGACCACCACGAGCGGCGGCAGGACGGCGATGTGCGCGCCGTTCACGGTCGTGCCGGTGGCGGTGAAGGTGAGCGTCTTGTTGGTGACGTTGGTGAGCGTGCGCTTGGCGGTGATGACACCGGGCATGGTGGGCGCGTTCACCGACGGCAGGTTGAGGTCGATGCGGTTGAGGGTGTCGGTCTCGGCGGCCACGAAGTTGGCGGCGCTCTCGTCCATGGTCAGACCGGGGTCGCCGGCCTTGGTGAGGTCGATGCGCCCGCCGCCGGTGTCGAACGGGTCGGCCGGGGTGGTCCGGTCCTGCTTGGTGACCTTGGTGGTCGCGGTGCTCTCCAGCGCCGACTTGACCTGGCCGGGCGTCCAGCCGGGGTTGAGGGCGAAGACGAGCGCGGCGGAGCCGGCCACGTGCGGCGAGGACATCGAGGTGCCGGCGATGCTCTGGTACAGGTTGCCGGGCGGGCCTTCGAGCGGGCTCTCCGGCGTCGGCGTCGTTCCGGCGAGGATGTGCAGGCCGGGCGCGGTGACGTCGGGCTTGAGGAAGTCGCCGCCGGGGCCGCGCGAGGAGAACGTGGTGATGGCGTCGCCCTGCCACGTGGTCTTCGTGCCCTGCGCGAACGTTGCGGTGGTGCCGGGGTTGGCCGCGAGGAACGCCAGCAGCGCGTCACCGTCGGGCTTGTCCAGGTGGACGGTCGGCAGCCAGTGGTTGTCGGTCATGATGTCGAGCGGCGTGGAGTTGTAGAGCAGCATGCCCGCGGCGCCGCCCTGCCGGACGTTGAAGCCCTTGAGCACGCGGTTCGGCCCGCGCTCACACGCGACGATCTTCCCGGTGAACAGTCCGGCCGGGGCCGGAGTGGTGCACAGCGCGTTCGAGTACGGCGGCGCCGAGGCGAGCACCACCTGCGCCGGAGTGGCGACACCAGCGGTGACCGTGGACCCGGAGACCGTGGCGGTGTTGGTGCCGGAACCCTTGAGCGTGACCGTGGAGCGGAACGTCCGGGTCTGCGTGGAGGCGGCGACGGTGGTCACCCACGGGCTGACGTGGTTGACGGTGGCGGCGCCGGGTCCGTCGTTGCCGGCCGAGGCCGACACCAGCACACCGGCGGCGTACGCGTCGAGGAAGGCCAGCTCGACCGGGTCGCTGTAGGGGTCGGTGCCACCGGAGATCGAGAAGTTGATCACCCGGACGCCGTCGAGGATGGCCCGGCCGACGGCCTGCGCGGAGTCGGAGGGGAAGCAGCCCTCGGCGCCGCAGACCTTGTAGACCGACACCTGCGCGGCGGGCGCGATCCCGTGGATGGGGCCGCGGCTGATGCCGAGCGGGTTGGCGTCGGCGACGGGACCGCCGGCGGAGGTGGTGGCGGTGTGGGTGCCGTGGCCGTTGGAGTCACGCGCGGAGTCCCCGTACACCTCGCCGCCGATGACGGCGTTGTAGGTGTCCAGGAACGGCCCGCCGCCGATCAGCTTGTTGTTGCAGGCGAACACGTCGGGAGCCGGCGTGAGCGGGTTGTCGCCGAAGTCGCAGATGCGCGGCGTGCCGTCCTTGGTGGGGCCGGGCGCCGGCAGGGTGCCGGGGTCGGCGAAGGACGGGTGCTCCGGCCAGGCGCCGGAGTCGAGGATGCCGACGTTGACGCCCTTGCCGGAGCTGGGCGCGCCGCCGAGCTTGTTGTAGATGGCGGGGGCGCCGATGAAGGCGGGGCTGGAGTCGGTGAGCAGTTGCTCGGGCGCGTCGGACTGGACCGCGGCGACGCCGGGCAGCTTGACCAGGTTCTTGGCCTGGTTGGCGGGCAGGCGCAGGGCGATGCCGCCGTACACGACCCGCAGCTTTTGTCCTGCCTTGGCGGCGGGGACGGTCTTGCCGAGGGCGGCGAGGAAGTCGTTCTCGATCTTCGTGATGTGCGTCTCGTACTTCTTGGCATCGGTGCTGCCCACATCGAGCGACTTGCCGGTGACCGACGGGCTGGTGCCGGGCAGGCCCTTGAGCCCGCCCCGGTACGCCGCGAGCGCGTCGTAGTCGAGCTTGACCATCACGTTCACTTCACCGGCGCTGGTGGCGCTGAGCAGCGCGGCGTCGTTCTTGGCGAGCTTGCCGGTGGCGGACTTGTCGCCGTCGACGAGCTGGCCGCCGGTGAGCGGCGTGACGCGCCACTTGTCCACCGGGGTGGGTGTCGGGCCCGCGATGGCGGGCGGCGCCGCGGTGAGGACGAGTGCGAGGGCGGCGGTGCCCACGGCTAAGCGTCCGGCGACGGATAAACGGGGATTGCTCGGCACTGAGAAACCTCCCTGAAGGGCTGCGTGAGTACCCGCCGGGAGGTGTGTCACCTCGACGCCCCGCCCCGCGGGTGACATGCCAAATGCGGAGCCTAATTCGCAGGTGGGATATGGCCTAGATGGGGAAGTTGCCAGCCCTGACGGGGTGAGCATGGCAACTGTCACCCTGGCCAAACAATGATCGAGCGCCCCCAGGAGCCGCCGCTCCGGGGGCGCTCGCCTACCGGACTAGATCCGCTGCCAGAGGGCAGGGACGGCCGGCGGTGTCCAGCCAGGCTGGGAGGTGTGGGACTGCAGGCAGCGGTAGGAGGCGCCGTCATAGGTGACGGTGGCGCCCGCCGCGTACGCGGTCCACGGTGCCCACGTCCCGCCGGGGGGTGTCCCGGTGGGGGTCGAGGTCGGGGTGGAGGTGGGAGTTCCGGTGCCGCCGGGCAGCGTGAGCCCGTACGTCTGCAGGATCTCGTTCACCGGCTGGTGGAAGGTCGTTCCGCCGCTGGAGCAGTTGCCGGAGCCACCGGAGGTGACGCCCTGCGCCTGGTTGCCGGAGAAGAAGGAGCCGCCGGAGTCGCCGGGCTCGGCGCAGACCGAGGTGCGGGTGACGCCGGTGATCGTGCCCTGCGGGTAGGTGACGCTGGTGTTGTGCGCGCCGATCGTCCCGCAGTGGTACTGGGTGGTCGAGCCGGAGCGGCAGATCGAGGCGCCGACCGCGGCCTGCGTCGATCCGGTGATGGTGATGTTGCCCTGGCTGTAGCCGTTGACCCGGTTGGTGGGCGTCCACTGGCTGTTGACCTCGACCCAGGCGTAGTCGTTGCCCGGGAAGGAGGAGCCGCGGAAGGTGCCCTGCGCGACGCGGTTGAAGCCGGTCGTGGTGGCGCCGGTGTTGCCGCAGTGGCCGGCGGTGACGAAGCCGCCCTGGCTGCCCGGCCGGTTCACGGCGAAGCCCACCGAGCAGCGGCTGCCGCTGCCGATGTAGTAGGCGTCGCCGCCGCGTACGTCGTAGAAGGGCCTGGGCTGCTCTTCCGACTTCTGCAGCTGGACCAGCGCGGCGTTGACGCCGCTCGACTCGACGAACTTCTGCGCGGCGACGAGGTCCTTGGCCTGGAGCACGACCTTGTTGGCGGTGATGTCGGCGTACCAGACGTGCACGCCGGCGGGCATGCGGCGGGCCAGCTTGTCGAAGCGGGCGGTGACGGCCTTCAGATCGTTGACCGAGTGGGACACCAGCACCGGTTTGGCGCCCAGCTCGGTGATCTGCGAGAAGCCGGCGGACTGGGTGGTGGCCAGGACCAGTTCGGCGGTCGGCCCGGTCACCCAGAGACCGCCGAAGTTCGTGCCCAGCCGGGCGGAGTAGTCCGCTTCCACCTGGGCGGCGGCGGCTTCGTTGACCAGCCGCGCGAGCGCCTGGTCAGCGGTCAGACCGAGGTCGCGCTGGAGCGCGGCGACGACCTTGGGGTCGGGGTTGGCGACGACGGCGGCCTGTTCGCGCGCCTGTGCGTAGGGGTTGGGGGGTTCGCCGGCGGAGGCGGCGAAGGCCACCACCGGGACGACTGCCAGGGTGAGGGCGAGCGCGACGCTCATCCCCACGACGTGCCTGCGGAGCATGGGGTTTCTCTCCTCGAATTGGGGGGCGCGCCGTCAACGTAAGTGGGAAAGCCGCCTTTCCGGGCATATCAACCTGTTAGGAACGGCGCGTTATGGCAGCACGGGAGAATCAGCGTTTCCGCAGGTGAAGCGCATGATTGAAGATCCGGTGAACGCGGGTGGCCGGACCATAACATCTGGTCCCAGCATCACGTTATGCCAGAGTGCTTGACAGCTGGTACGCGCCCGGGGTCAGCCCGTAGACGCGGGTGAACCACCTGGTCAGGTGGCTCTGGTCAGAGAAGCCGGCCGCGGCCGCGGCGTCGCTGATGGGCAGGCCGCCGGCGATCAGGCGGCGGGCCTCGCGCAGGCGAAGCTGGCGCTGGTAGTCGCTGGGCGGCATGCCGTACTTGGCGTGGAAGGCCCGGTAGACGGCGAACCGGCTGCGGCCGGCGGCCCCGGCCAGGTCGTCGGCGGTCAGGTCGTCGAGGAACGCCTCGTGCAGGCGGTCGCGGACGAGCGTGGCGACCTGGTCGTCGGCTCCCGCGGCGATGAGGCGGGGAGGGGTGGTGGCGGCCCGCCGTACCAGGGAGGCGAGCGTGACGGCGAGCAGTTCGTCGCGGCGCAGGGCGCTCGCGCGGTCGTCGAGCAGTGCGGTGTGCAGACGGCGCAGCGCGCCCGCGAGCACGGGGTCGGCGACCACCGGCGCCGCGAACAGCGGCAGGCCCGCGCGGTCCCCGGCGAGGTCGGCGAGGGCGCCTTCGACCAGGCTCGGCCCGATGTGCACCATGCGGTAGGTGAAGCCCAGTTCCGTGGTGGAGTGCCCGTCGTGGGGCTCGTCGGGGTTGAAGGCCATGATCATGCCGGCGGCGCTGGTGTGGGCGGCGCCGCGGCAGCTGAAGGACTGCGCGCCGTCCTCGGTCACGCCGAAGGAGTAGCTGTCGTGGCTGTGGCGGTGGTAGACGTGCTCGACGAAGTGCGCGTGCATCGCCTCCAGCGGGCGATCGGGCGCACGCCAGTAGCTCGACCAGTCCTGCGCACGAGCCTTCAAGACGTCTCCGGTACGGCGGGGCCATGCTCACGAGCATGCGTTTCGATACAAAGATAGCCATCGTGGTCCGCCCCGACCTGGCCACCTGGCAGAAGCTCAACGTGACCGCGTTCCTGGCGGGGGCGGTCGCCGGCGCGTACCCGGAGACGATCGGCGAGCCCTACGCCGACGCCTCGGACAACGGCTATCTGGCCCTGTTCCGGCAGCCGGTGCTCGTCTACGCCGCCGACGACCTGCGGCCGGTCAGGGAGAAGGCCGTGGCCAAGGGTGTGGGGACGGCCGTGTTCATCGAGGAGATGTTCAAGACCGGGCACGACGCGGACAACCGGGCGGCGGTCCGCGCCGTCGCGGCCGACGACCTGGCGCTGGTCGGGCTGGCCGTCTACGGTCCGCGCAACCTGGTGGACAAGCTGCTCAAGGGCCTGTCACTGCACCCCTGACGTGCCGGGGCGCAGCAGGCCGCTCTCGTAGGCGGCGATGACGGCCTGGACCCGGTCGCGCAGGCCGAGCTTGCTCAGCACGTTGCTGACGTGCGTCTTCACGGTGTGCTCGCTGACCACGAGCGTGGCGGCGATCTCGGCGTTGGACAGGCCGCGGCCGAGCAGGGTGAGCGTCTCGCGTTCGCGGTCGGTGAGCGGGTCGAGCGAGCGCGGCGGCGGGCCGGGGCGGGCGTTGCGCCGGACCATGTCGTCGATGAGGCGGCGGGTGACGGCGGGCGCGAGCAGGGCCTCGCCGCTGGCGGCCACGCGTACGGCGTGGACCAGGTCGTCCCTGCGCACGTCCTTCAGCAGGAAGCCGCTCGCGCCGGCCTGGAGGGCGTCGTAGACGTAGTCGTCCTGGTCGAAGGTGGTGAGCATGATGACCTTGGCCGGCGTCTGCGCGCAGATGATCCGGGCGGCCTCGATGCCGTCGAGTTCGGGCATGCGGATGTCGAGGAGGGCCACGTCGGGGGCGTGCGCGCGGACGGCCTCGACGGCCTCGCGTCCGTTGGCCGCCTCCGCCACCACGGACATGTCGGGCTGGGAGTCCACGATGAGCGCGAACCCGCTCCTGACGAGTTCCTGGTCGTCCGCGACGACGACGGTGATGGTCACTGCTGGTCTCCGATCGGCAAGTTCACGACAACCTCAAATCCCGAAATATCCGGCGTCACGGCCACCGCGCCGCCGTACGCGGCGGCCCGCTCGCGCATGCCCATCAGCCCGTGGCCGCCGCCCTTCCCCGGCGACGAACCGCGGCCATCGTCGGCGACCGTGATCAGCAGCTCGTCGTCCTTCCAGTCGAGCCGGACCACGCCGCTGGTGGCCTGCGCGTGTTTGACCATGTTCGTCAGCGCCTCCTGCACGATCCGGTAGACGGCCACCTCGGCGTCGGCCGGGAGCGGGGACGGGGTGCCCGTGACGGCCAGCCGTACCGTGGGGCCGGCTTCCGAGACCCGCGCGACCAGGCCGGCCAGGCCGGCGAGCGTGGGCTGCGGGGCGCGCGGCCCTTCCTCCTCCTTCAGGAGGTTGAGCATCCGCCGCAACTGCGCCTGCGCGTCGCGCCCGGCCGCGCCGATCGCCTCGAAGGCCTTCTCCGCGCGTTCGGGAGCGGCCCGTACGGCGAGCGGCCCCGCCTCCGCCTGCACGATCATGATGCTGATCCCGTGGGCCAGGATGTCGTGCATGTCGCGGGCGATCCTGGCCCGTTCCCGTTCGACGGCCCGCTCCTCCAGTAGCGCCGCGCGCTCGCGGTAGTGCACCGTGGCCCGGCCCAGCGCGTAGGCGCCCAGCGCGCTGAGCACGCCGCGGATGAAGGTCACCGGCGAGACGCCGATGGCCGGCGCGATGCTGAGCAGGATCGCCAGCGAACGTTTCCAGCGGGGTGACAGCGCGGCGACGGTGTAGAGCGCGACCAGCCAGCCGTACCAGATGGGCTGGGCCGGCAGGTCGGGGTCGCGCAGGGAGTAGATGGCGGCGGAGGCGACGCACAGGGTCAGCACGGTCAGCGGGTACCGGCGGCGCACCAGCAACGGCACCACCCCGAGCAGGACCGGCCAGTACTCGACCATGCTCCACGGCTCCGGGCCGAGCTTCCGCGTGGTGTAGAAGAAGGGCACGCTCTGCCCGACCAGCACCAGCAGGGCGATGGCGAAGTCGACGACGAGGGGCGGCAGCCCGCGTAGCCAGGCGGCGGCCCGCCGCTCCCAGCTACGGAACATTTCGGACACAAGGCCTCAGTATCCCCTTGTGGACGGGCGCCGAAATCCCCCGCGCGACCGAGGACGGAGATCGCCCGCACCGGCGATGCCCTCAAAGCCCGATTTTTCGAGACTTGGACTTCATGAAACTCGTCGCCACGGCGCTGCTGACCCTGTTCCTGCACACTCCGGCCGCGCAGGCGGAGGTGAAGACCACCGACATCACCTTCACCACACGGGACGGCCAGAAGCTCGGCGGCCGCATCTTCGAGCCCGCCGGAACCGCGGGCAAGCGGCCGGGGCTGGTGCTCGTGCACGGCTCCGGCGGCGGCAACAGCTGGCGCGACCTGGAGACGGAGGCGGACGCGTTCGCCCGCCAGGGCCTGGTGGTCCTGGCACCCGACAAGCGCGCGGCGGGCTACAGCTCGACCCGCCGCGACTACCACGAGCTGGCCGGCGACGCCCTCGCCGCCTTCGCGGCGCTGAAGCGGCACCCCTCGGTCGGCCGGGCCGGGCTGTGGGGCGTCAGCGAGGGCGGCTGGGTCGCGCCGATCGCCGCCAACCGGAGCACGTCCGTGGAGTTCCTGGTCACCGTGGGCGGCCCCGGGCTCAGCCCGCTGCGCACCCAGTCGTGGAACGCGGCCGGCAAGCTCGACCGCGCCGGGATCCAGGGCTCGCTGCGCAGCGCGTACGCCCGGACCTTCCACCGCCTGGCCGCCGACGCCGGGCTGTTCGCCTCTGCCTATCACGACCCGGCCCCCGAGCTGCGCCGGATCAAGCAGCCCGTGCTGGCGTTGTGGGGCGCCGACGACAACCAGGTGCCGCCCGCCGAGAGCGCGGAACGTTTCCAGGCGAACATCCCCTCCGGGCTCACCGTCAGGTTCTTCGCCGGGGCCGGCCACTCCCTGCACCAGAGCTCGGGCGCGCTCACCCCCGGCTACGCCGACGCCGTGGGCTCCTGGGTGCGCGAGGTCGCCGCGGGCAGGGTCCCGGCGGCCGTCACCGAGCCGCTGCCCGCCCAGCCGCGCAGCGTGGACACGCCGCCCTCGGCCTGGTGGGAGTCGTGGCAGCCGCAGATCGGGACCATGGCCCTGCTGTCGCTGGCGTTCCTCGCCTCCACCGTCCGGCGGCTCGGCCCCGGCAACTGGCCCGCCCGCCTGGTCGCCGTCTCCGGGTCGCTGTCGCTGGTGGCGTTCGCGTACACGCTGGTCTCGCTGCCGCTGTCCTCGACCTCGCGCGGCGTGCAGGCCGGGCCGCTGCTCATGGGCCGCCCGCTGACCTGGCTCGCCGCGCAGCTGCTCGCCGCCGTTGCCGCGGTGGCCGCGCTCACCTGCCTCACGCAGTGGCGCGCCTCCTCCTTCCGCGTACGGCTGGCCGCCGTCGCCGGCCTCGTCTTCATCCCGTGGGGGGTGTACTGGGGCCTGCTCGTACCCTGAGGTGGTGGAAGCCTGTGTATTCGACCTTGATGGCGTGCTCGTCGACTCCGAACCCGTCTGGGAGGAGGTACGGCGCGCCTTCGTCGCCGAGCACGGCGGCGTCTGGCAACCCGACACCCAGTCCAGGCTGATGGGCATGAGCACCGGCGAATGGGCCGCCTACCTGCACGAACTCGGTGTACGGCGCCCGCCCGACGAGATCGCCCGCGGCGTGGTCGATCGTATGAAGGCCCGCTACCACGACAGGGGCGTCCCCCTGCTGCCCGGCGCCGTCGAGGCGGTGGCGCGGATGGCCGCGGCCGTGCCGCTGGGCCTGGCCAGTTCCTCGCCCCGCGCGCTGATCGACACCGTGCTGGCGGAGACCGGGCTCGGCGCGCACTTCGCGGCGACCGTCTCCACCGAGGAGGTCGAGCGCGGCAAGCCCGCCCCCGACGGCTACCTGGCCGCCGCCCGCGACCTGGGCGTGGCGCCCGAGCGGTGCGTGGCCGTGGAGGACTCCAGCAACGGCCTGCGCTCGGCGCACGCCGCCGGCATGCGGGTGCTCGCCATCCCGCACCCGGTCTACCCGCCCGCCGCCGACGCGCTGGCGCTGGCCTGGAAGGTGCTGCCGGACCTGGAAGCCCTGACGCCGGCCGCGGTGACGTCTTGACGCCCGCGGCGGTGGCCGGATGATCAGGCCCAGGCTTGAGGCGGACCTGGGCGCCTGCGTCGAGGCGCTGGCCGAGGTTCAGAAGGCCGACGGCTACCCGGTCTCGTGGCCGGCGGATCCGCGGGGCTGGCTGGCTCCGCCGTCCATGGTCCGGGCGTGGATCGCCGTGGAACCCGGAGCGGTCGTCGGCCACGTGGGGCTGGTGCCCGAGGATCTGGACCCCGCCGTGGCCGAGATCGTCGGCAGCGCGCGGGCGCTGACCGTCGCCAGGCTCTTCGTGACGCCGGGCGGGCGGGGCAGGGGTCTGGCGGAGAAGCTGATGGCGACCGTACGCGGGCAGGCGGACGGCCCGCTCGCGCTGGAGGTCTCCGACGAGGGGATGGCCGCGATCGCCCTGTACGAGCGCACCGGCTGGCGGCGGGTCGCCACCACCCGGGCCACCTGGCTGAACAACGCCGGCCAACCGGCCGTGATGCACCATTACGTCATGCCATGACCCGGACTTGAGCGGTCCTTGCCCCGTTTCCGGATAAGAACCCACTTATGGCACAAGCTACGAACATCCTGCTCGGCGCGCTCAACGCGTCGGCCACCGGCGACGCCTCGGCGATCCGGAAGTTCTACTCGCCCGACGTGGTGGGCTGGAGCGCGGGCGAGGACATCGCCTCGATCGAGGACCTCATCGCCGAGGCCGTCGGCAGGAGCGACGCCCTGTCGGAGATCCAGGTGCGGGCGGTGCCGGTCGAGTTCCCCGGCGGCCCGGTGGTGGCGGAGTGGACGATGACCGCCCTGCACACCGGACCGCTCAGGCTCGACGACGACCTGGAGATCGAGCCCACCGGCCGCCGCCTCGAACTGCGCGGCGCGATCTTCGCCGAGCTGACGGACGGCAAGATCGCCGACTTCCGCCAGTACTGGGACCCGGCCGACCTGCTGGAGCAGCTCGGCCTCATGGACGGGGAGTGATCTCCCGCCCGGCGACCAGGGGCGTGGCCCACCGGGTCGCCGGATCGGCGTCGAGCAGCACGGCCCGGACGAACGCGCTGAGCGGCACGGCCAGGATCGCGCCCAGCGCGCCCAGCACGTAGGCCCACACCAGCAGCGACAGCATGGTCAGCGTGGTCGACAGCCCGGCCGAGGCTCCGGCGTACTTGGGCTGGATGACCGACTGGATCACGAAGTTGAGCACGCAGTAGACGGCGATGACCCACAGCATGGTGGCCGGGCCCGACGCCAGCAGCGCCAGGAGCGCCGGCGGCACCAGCCCGATGATGAAGCCGACGTTGGGGATGTAGTTGGTGATGAAGGCCAGCAGTCCCCACAGCAGCGGCAGCGGAACCCCGAGGATCGCCAGCGCCACCGTGTCCAGCACGGCCACGACCAGCCCGAACAACGTCGAGACGACCAGGTAGTTGCAGGTGCCCTTGGCGAACCCGGCCAGCGCCGAGACCAGTGGCGACGGCGACAGCCGTTGGATCGCCCCGTGCATGAACCTCGCGTCCAGGCTCATCCCGAACAACAGCAGCACGATCAGCACCACGGCCGACATCACGCCGAGCAGCCCGGTCAGGATGCCCTGAGCGGCCCTGACGAGCTGACCCATGTCCAGTCCGCTGAAGATCGTCTTGGCCTGCTCCGAGGTGATCCCGAGCCGCCCGAGCTCGGCTGTCAGCGACGCCAGCAGCTCCTGGTACTTGGCGGCGTAGGTCGGCACCAGCGTGGCGAGCTGGGCGAGCGCCACCACCAGGGAGAGCGCCAGGGCGCCCATGACGACGATGACCGTGGCCAGCGGCACGAACACGGTGACCCAGCCGGGCGCGCCCTTGCGCGCCAGCCACCTGCGCAGCGGGCTGACCGCGATGGTCAGCGTGAGCGCGAGGAAGGCGGGCCCGATGATCTGGCTCATGTGCTTGATCCCGGCGAGCGCGATGACGGCGGCGGCGGTGCCGATCAGCAGGCGCAGGCCACGGGACAGTTGCATGGCCGCTACGTTATGGCAGCTCACGACCGCGAAGCGTGGTCAACGCGCCGACCACTATCCTGCGTGGCGTGCGCGACATCACTGTCTTCAGCGGAAGTGCCCACCCCGAACTGGCCGAGGAGATCTGCGCCCATCTGGGCACGCCCTTGCACCCGGCCGGCGTGAAACGGTTCGCCAACGACGTCCTGGAAGTACAGTTGCCGGCCAACTGCCGCGAGCGCGACGTGTATCTGATCCAGCCCCTGGTCCCGCCCACGCAGGAACACCTGGTGGAGCTCCTGCTCATGCTGGACGCCGCGCGCGGCGCCTCGGCCGCCAGGATCACGGTCGTCCTCCCCCACTACGCCTACGCCCGCTCCGACAAGAAGGACGCCCCGCGCATCTCCATCGGCGCCCGGCTCGTGGCCGATCTCATGGTGGCCGCGGGAGCGAGCCGCGTGCTGACGATGACGCTCCACTCGCCGCAGGTACACGGCTTCTTCAGCGTGCCGGTCGACCACCTGCACGCGCTGCGGGAGCTGGCCGACCACTTCCGGCAGTACGACCTGTCCAACACGGTCGTGGTCTCCCCCGACCTGGGCAACGCCAAGGAGGCGGCGGCCTTCGCCCGGCGGCTCGGCGCCGGCGTCGCGATGGGCGCCAAGCAGCGTTTCAGCGACGACCGCGTGGTGATCAGCTCGGTGATCGGCGACGTGGCGGGCAAGGACGTGATCGTGCTCGACGACGAGATCGCCAAGGGCACCACCATGATCGAACTGCTCGACCGGCTCAAGGAGCGCGGCGTCAGCAGCGTCCGCGTGGCCTGCACCCACGGCCTGTTCTCCAGCGGGGCGATCGAACGGCTCAGCGACCGGCCCGAGGTCGAGGAGATCGTCTGCACCAACACCGTGCCCGGTCACAAGTCCGGCGGCAAGCTGACCGTCCTGTCCATCGCGCCCGCCCTGGCCGAGGCGATGCGCCGCATCCACGAGGGCGAGTCCGTCAGCGCCCTGTTCGGCGCCTGACATGCACACCGAGACGGACCTGCTGCTCACGCGCTTCCTCGGCGAGATCAGGCAGGAGGTCCCGCTGCTCGCCCTGTGGGCGCACGGCTCGCTCGGCGCCGGTGACTACCAGCCGGGCCGCAGCGACCTCGACCTGATCGCCGTCGTCGAGTCCCCGGTCACCGACCCGACGCGGCTGGAGGAGATCCACGGCGACTTCCCCGAGCTGCTCCACTGCTCCTACATCGTCCGCGACGAACTGCCCGACCTGACCGCGCGGCACCTCACCGCCGCGCACGGCGAGCTGTTCCACCGCCCCGTCACGGCCGTGACCCGCCGCGAGCTGCACTCCAGCCCCGTCGAGCTGTACGGCGCCGCCGTCCCCGACCTGCTTCCCGAGGTCAGCGACGCCGAACTGCACGCGTTCATCCGCGCCGACCTGGCCGATTTCTGGCTGCTGAAGACCGACGGCTTCAAGCGCTGGCTGCAGGACATCTGGGTCGACCTCGGCCTGATCACGGTGGCCAGGGCGACGGTCACGCTCAGGGACAACCGCCTGATCACCAAGCGGGAGGCGTTCGACGTGCTGGCCGAGCTGGGCGCGCCGGAGCGGGTGGTGGCCGACGTCAGGGCCCGCCGCTACGGCTCGCCCGGCCCCAAGCTCGGCCGCGCCCGCCGGGCGATGCTGGCCCGCTCGTTCATCCGCGCCACGATCCACCGCACCCTGGCCAAGGACGCCTAGAGGCCGCGTGGAGAGTGGCGGCCACCGCCTAAAGGGCGGTGGTCAGCCTGGCCAGGGCGTCGGCGATCTGCTTCTTGGTCAGGCCGCGCTCGCGCCGCTGGTAGGTGTAGACCTCCGGGGCCAGCGGCGCGAGCAGTACGTCCACCAGCGCGTCGGGACCCGGCGTGCCGGCGGCGGCCAGCAGCGAGCGCACGTGCACGCGCCAGAAGCCGTAGGCCCCGGTCTCGAAGCGCTGCCTGCCCACCTCGGTCCCCAGCACCAGGTGGGCGTGGTCCTCCAGCAGGTCGCACATCGCCGCGTAGAAGGCGGCCAGCCGCTCGGCGGGCGGCGCGCCGGGGCCCAGCGGCGGCGGGCCCTGCATGAGCCGCTCCTGCAGCGCCCGCTCGTGCTCGTCCAGAAGCGCGACGGCGATGGCGGCCCGGTCGGGATAGCGGCGGTACAGGGTGCCCCGCCCGACGCCCGCCGCCTTGGCGATCTCGTCCATGGTGACGTCCTGCGGCGGCCGGCCGGCGAACAACTCCGCCGCCGCCCGCAGAATCTTGGCCCGGTTGCGGGCGGCATCGGCTCTTTCCATACCCAGGAATATATCCGGACAGTGCGTCCGTTTAAGCGGACAGTCCGTCCACTTAACTCCGGAGAGACCCATGCTGCTTCACCTGGACGCCAGCGCCCGCCGTGCCTCCTTCTCCCGTGAGCTGTCGCGCGCCTACGCCGACGCCTGGCGCGCCGCCCACCCCGGTGCCGGATACCTCTACCGCGACCTGGCCGCCGACCCGGTCCCGCACATCACCGAGGCCTGGACCGAGCTGTGCGACCACGTGCTCCGGCACGAGATCACCGACATCTCCCGGTACGGCGAGGCCGTCTCCACCCCCGCCCAGAGCGAGGCCTGGCAGACGCTCAAGCCGCTGCTCGACGAGGTGGTCGCCGCCGACGTCGTGCTGATCGGGACCCCGATGTACAACTACTCGATCCCGTCGTCGCTGAAGGCCTGGCTCGACCAGATCACCTTCCCGAAGATGTCGCTGCGCGGCCGCCGCTTCGTGGTGACCTCCGCCCGCGGCGGCGCCTACGGCCCGGGGACCGTCCGCGAGCCCATGGACTACCAGGAGCGCTACCTGCGCGACTTCTTCAAGGGCCACTTCGACGTGGAGGACGTCTCCTTCATCAGCACCGAACTGGCCAACGCCCTGATCGACCCCCGGCTGTCGCACCTGCGCGAGCAGCACGAGGAGTCGCGCCGTGCCGCCCTCAAGGAGGCGTCCAAGTGAACTGGCTCATTCTCGCCCTGGCCGGCCTGGTCGAAGTCGCCTGGTCGCAGAGCATCAAGCCCACCCAGAACTTCACCCGGCCCATCCCCACCCTGGTCAGCCTGCTGCTGATGGCGGCGGCGGTGTTCCTGCTGTCACTGGCCATGAACACGCTGCCCGTCGGCACCGCCTACGCGGTCTTCACCGGCATCGGCGCCGTGGGCGCGATCGTCCTCGGCATCGTGCTCAACGACGACCCGGTGTCCGTGGGCAGGATGGCGGCGCTGGCGCTGATAGTCGGCGGGATAGTGTTGGCGCGAGTAACGACCTGACCCCTCCGAAAGGCATGCGCATGGGTGAGATTCGGGAGTCCTACCTGATCGCCGCCGGCTCGGCGGTCGCGCTGCTCGGCCACCCCGCGGTCGCCGCCGCGTGGGAGAAGCCGAGCGCGCTGACCGAGTTCAGCGTCCGCGGGCTGGCCGGACATCTGGGTCACCAACTGGTCAGAGTGGACGAGGTCCTGCCGCGACCGGCCCTCCAGCCGCCCATCGCGCTCATCGAGCACTACATCAGTTCGCCCTGGGTCGAGGCCGGGCTCGACCACGAGAGCAACCTGACCATCCGGCAGGGCGGCGAGTCGATCGCCGCCTGCGGTCCCGGCGTGCTGGCCGGCCGGATGGCCGAGGTGCTCGCCCACCTCACCGCGGCGCTGCCCGCCGAACCTGCCGACCGGGTCGTGCACCTCGACTGGAACGGCTGGTCACTGCGGCTGGACGACTTCCTGCTCACGCGGCTCATGGAGATCGTCGTGCACTCCGACGACCTGGCGGCCAGCGTGGGGCTTGAGACGCCCGAGCTGCCGGACTCGGTGATCGATCCGGTCGTCGACCTGCTGGCGCGGCTGGCCGTACACCGGCATGGGGCCACGGCGGTCATCCGCACGCTGAGCAGGGCCGAGCGGGCGCCCGCCACCATCAGCGCCTTCTAGCCCTGCCCAGGAGTCACCGGCTCATCTGGTTGATGAGCCGGTGCGGATCAGCGGAAGTCGTGAGCGTGGTCGGCCGCCCATCGGGCGAACGAGGTGGGCGGACGGCCCGTGAGGCGTTCGAAGGTGTCAGAGCCGGGGACCCTGCCGCTCCCTCCGGCCGACGTGCCGTAAAGGTCCAGCAGCCAGTCGATGACCTCGTGGTCGACACCCTGCTCGGGGTCGTACCACTCCGCTCGCGCCTGCTCAGGCGTCAGCTCCACGAAGCGGACCTCCTCCCCGATCGCCTCGCCGATGAGCCGCACCTGCTCGGCCACCGTCAGAGCCTCGGGACCGGCAAGGACGTAGATCTGCCCGGCATGCCCCTCTTCGACCAGGGCGCGAGCGGCCACCAGAGCGATGTCGGCCTCATGCGTCGGCCTGGTGACCGCCTCGCCGAATGGCCGTCGCACCTCGCGCTTGTCCCGGATGTCTGCGGCGTAGTCGAGCCAGTTGGCGGCGAACTCGCTGGGCCGTGCGAGTGTCCACTCCAGACCGGACTCCTGGACCGCGACCTCCACCGCGCGGTAGCCGCCCTCCTCGTCGTCGGCCTCCTCCTCGGCCAGCGCTCCGGACAGGACGACGATGCGCCGCACCCCGGCCCGCCTGGCCATCGCGACCACCTCCCTGGCCGTCTCCGCCACCGGGAACAGGTACATGCGCTCGACGCCCTTGAGCGCCTCCGCCAGGGACTCGGGGTTCTCCAGGTCTCCGCGTACCACCTCCGCCCCCTCCGGCAGCCCGGCGCTCTCCGGCCGGCGCGTCAGCGCCCGCACGCGTACGCCCGCCCGCAGCAGTTCGGCCACGACGCCGCGCCCGACCCTGCCGGTCGCTCCCGTCACCAGTACCGTCATCGCCGGCCCTCCCTGCCGCTCACCTGGAAGTCCGCCCTGTGGTCGCGCGCCCACTGCGCGAACGTGCGGGGCGGCCGTCCGGTGAGGCGTTCATAGGTGTCGGTGGCGGGTATGAGGTCCGGCTCGTCGGCCAGGGCCGCCCGCAACTCCAGCACCCAGTCCAGGAGCTCGTGGTCGACGCCCTGCTCGGGGTCGTACCACTCCGCTCGCGCCTGCTCAGGCGTCAGCTCCACGAAGCGGACCTCCTCCCCGATCGCCTCGCCGACGAGCCGCACCTGCTCCAGCTGGGTGACCTTCTCCGGCCCCGTGATGGTGTACGCGGCCCCGAGGTGCTCGTCGGTGAGCAGCGCGGCGACCGCGATCTCCGCCACGTCGGCCTCGTGCACGAGCGCACTGCCCGATTTCGGGTACGGCGCGCGCACCGCACCGGTGCCGCGGATCTCCTCGGCCCAGTCGAGCGCGCCACTGGCCAGCAGACCGGGGCGGACATGCGTCCACTCGGCCCCACTGGCCTCGACGGCCAGTTCGACCATGCGATGCCCGTCGCGCTCCTCGTCGAGGTGGCGCCGCAGCGCGGACCCATGCGGTTGGCCGGGCCCCTGCCCCGGGGCCGGGTCGAAGCCGGCGGCCACCGCCGAGTGGACCACGAACCTGCGTGTCCCCGCCGCGACCGCCGCCTCGACGAAGCTCCCGCCGGCGAACGGGAACAGATGCACCCGCTCCACCCCGTCAAGCGCGGCCGCCCATGTCTCCGGCCGTTCGAAGTCCCCCTGGACCACCTCGGTCCCTGCCGGAAGCAGAGCCGCGGCGGCCTGCGGGTCACGGGCCATCGCGCGTACGCGCTGACCGGCGCCGACCAGCCCGGCGACCACCCTCCTGCCGACTTTTCCGCTCGAACCTGTTACCAACAGCGTCACGTAGACTCCCCTGCGGTTACCTGAAGGTTGCCGAGGAACCGCCGCGCCCGTGCCCGCGTTCGCGGCGGTTCCGTTGTCCCGGAGGATGCTAGGACGGATTTTGATTTTTCGCCTATGGACCGATCTATGGACCGATCTACGGCGCGGCTGAGCTAGGGCCGATACCTCCGGGCGGCGACGGGCGAGCCCAGCCCGTGCAGGACGACGCTGCCGAGCACAGTGATCACCAGTGCCGTCAGCACGAGAATGGCAACGTCGTCGTGCAGTTCGTTGAAGGCCAGGAGCCCGAACACGATCGACGTCGTCCCACGCGGCCCGAGCGACCCGATGAGCAGCCCTTCCTTGGCAGGCACTCCGGACCCGATGAGCGACAACATCACCGGCGCGATCCGCACCACTGTCAGCGCTGCCACGCAGAACACCAGCAGCCTCCAGTCCACACCTCCCCACAGCGCGAACAAGGCCGCCGTCCCGAAGACGAACCACATGACGACACCGAGCAAAAAGCCGATGTCGTCGATCAGTTCCATCTCCCGGCGCGTCTCTTCGCTCTGCCGTACGGCATGGAAGACGAACCCGCACACGAACGACGCGACGAACCCGTTGCCGCCGATGGCCACCGCGGTGCCGTACGTCAGCAACGGCGCCGCGACCACGACCAGCCGCTTCGACTGGGTGCTCATGAATCCCGCCCGTCCGGCGCGGCTCACCAAGAAGCCCAGCAGCGCCCCCAGCGCGAGGCCCACCAGGATCGCCTTCGCCGCCGAAGGCCAGGCCGAGCCCAGTGCGTCCCCCGGCGTCTGTGTCTTCGTGCCGTCTCCCGCCAGGACCAACGCGAAGAGGATGATCGGCGACACGACCCCGTCGTTGTATCCGCCCTCCACGTTGAGCACGTCTTTCACCCGCGCCGGCAACCGCGGATCCCGCAGAATCGCCTGCGCGGGCGCGTAGTCGGTGGGCATCACCACACACGCGATCACCAGCAGCACGGGCCACGCCACCTCCGGCAGCAACCACCACCCCATCGCCACGGTGAGCGCCAGGCTCAAGGGCAGCGCGATCAGCAGAACCCGTAGCGCCGCCCCGGGACTGCGGCCCAACATCCCGTCCTGGACGTCGGCCGCGTCGATGAACAACAGCACCGCCAGAATGATCTCCGCCGCCCGCAACGCCGCGTGCGTGTTGAGCGTCTCCCCGATGCTGTCGCGAACCGTCAGTCCCACGAGCGCCCCCGCCACCACCGCGACAACGGGCGCGGTGAGCCGCCATTGCTCGAACTTCCCGGCCATCAGGGACCAGACGACGAGTGTGGCGCCAACGGCGATGATCGAGGAAATCACGACCGGTATCGTCGCAGGTCCGCCCCCTGATCTCAGCGCGCCGCACGGTACGCCGCGAGCTCGGCGGGACTGAGCCGGAGTCCTGCGCCCGTCAAAGCCGACGGCAGCCCATGAGACGGCGCATCCCTAGGACACGATCGAGCGAAGGGCCGTGACGACGTCGCGGCCCTTCATCGCGCTCGCGGGGTCGAGCAGCCACTGGCCCAGCAGCCCGGTCAGCATGGCCTGGTAGAACGTGCCGACCAGGCGGGCGCGCTCCGGCTCGGCGGCCGGGTCGATGCCCTGGAACAACTCCGCCAGCCCCGTACGCGCCTCGCCCATGACGCCGATCAGCTGGGCGCGCACCTCCGGCAGATGGTCGATCTGCCCGAGCAGGTCGAACTGCGTGACCCAGAGCGGCCGCATCCGCTCGAACGATTCCACGACCCGGTCCCAGGCGCTCTCGAAACGTTCGAGCGGGGTGACGTCCGGCTTGAGGTCGGCGGTGAGCGTGGCCCCGAGCTCGTCGCCCCATTCGCGCATGACGTCGAACAACGCCTCGTTCATGAGTGTGTCCTTCGAGCCGAAGTGGTAGCCGATCGCGGCCAGGCTCACACCCGAGGCGTTGGCGATGTCGCGCGCCGTCGTGCGCGAGTAGCCCTTCTCCAGCAGACAGCTCTTGGCACCGGCCAGCAGTTCCTCGCGATTTCCCATGGCAGAAGATTAGCACAAACGTCTTGCACAAGCGTCTAAGACAAGTGTACCGTTCAGGACATGACGAACATCCTGATCTCCGGCGCCAGCGTCGCCGGCACCGCGACCGCCTACTGGCTGCGCCGCCACGGCTTCACCGTCACCGTCGTCGAGCGGGCCACCGAGATCCGCAAGGGCGGCTACAAGGTCGACATCCGGGGCGCCGCGCTCACCGTGATCGAGCGGATGGGACTGCTGGAGGCCGTCCGGGCGCACAGCACCGAGATGACGATCGCGACCAACTACGACGCCCGCGGCCGGGTCATGGCCACCATGGACGCCGACCTGTTCGGCGGCCGACAGAAGGACGACGCCGAGATCATGCGCGGCGACCTCACCGAACTGCTCTACGAGCTGACCCGCGACGAGGTGGAGTACGTGTTCGACGACTCCATCACCGCCATCGACGAGGACGGGACCGTCGCCTTCGAGCGCTCGGCCCCGCGCCGCTTCGACTACGTCGTGGGCGCCGACGGCGTGCACTCCAACGTCCGCGGGCTGGCCTTCGGCGAGGAGAAGCGGTTCGCCCGCGACCTCGGCTACCAGATCGCGATCGCCACCGTGCCCAACCACCTGGGCCTGGATCGCGAGGAGGCGGTGCACCTGGCGCCGGGCCGTACCGCCAACGTCTACAGCACCAAGCAGGACGGCGACGCCAAGGCGCTGTTCATGTGGTCGGGCGAGCAGGACGTCCACGAGGCCTTCGCCGGGGTCGGCTGGGAGGTGCCCAGACTGCTGGAGGCGGTGCGGCGGTCGGACGACTTCTACCGCGACACGCTCACCCAGATCCACATGGACTCCTGGTCGAAGGGGCGCGTGGTGCTGGTCGGCGACGCCGGTTACTGCGCCTCGCCCGCCTCCGGCCAGGGGACCAGCCTGGCGCTGGTCGGCGCGTACGTCCTGGCGGGCGAGCTGGCAGGCGGCTCGCTGGAGGGCTACGAGCGCGAGATGCGGCACTTCGTCGAGGAGAACCAGAAGCTCGGCCCGACGAACATCAAGGGCATCGTCCTGGCGTCGGCCGGCATGATCTGGTTCCAGCTCAAGATGATCAAGCTGCTCCCCCGCCTGCCCTGGAAGGACGCGATGATCGACCGCATCGCGGGCGGCATCGGCCGGGCGGCCAACGCCATCTCGCTGAAGAAATATGTGGAATAAAGCGTTCCGTTCTGTTAGAGTGATATCAGAACGTTCCGTTCCACACTCTTCAGAAGGAGCTTCCCATGACTTTCCTCGTCACCGGCGCCACCGGTACGGTCGGCCGCAACGTCGTCGCCGAGCTGCTTGAGGCCGGCCACCAGGTGCGGGCGCTGACCAGGAACCCCGAGAAGGCCGGGCTGCCCGAGGGCGTCGAGGTCGTCGCCGGCGACCTCGCGCAGCCCGAGACCCTCGACGCCGCCTTCGCCGGCGTCACCGCCGTCCACCTGATCAACTTCGCCGGCGACAACTACGAGCCTCTGGAGAACGGCGACCTGATCGTCAAGCTGGCCGAGAAGCACGGCGTACGGCGGGCCACCGTCCTCGGCGGCCGCGCCGACGGCCCCCTGGAGCAGGCGCTGACCGGAAGCGAGCTGCAGTGGACGCTGCTCAGCCCGGTCGAGTTCATGTCCAACACCAAGCAGTGGTGGGCCGAGACGGTCCGCGCCGGCGAGGTCATCAAGGAGCCGTTCGGCGGGCGGCTCAGCGCGATGGTGCACGAGCGCGACATCGCCGCGGTGGCGGCCAAGGTCCTCGTCGACGGCGGCTACGACGGCCAGGAGCTCGTGCTGACCGGCCCCGAGGCGGTCACGACCGAGGAGAAGGCCCGCCAGCTCGGCGCGGCGATCGGCAAGGAGGTCGCCTTCGAGGAGCTGACCGAGGCCGGGGCCCGCGAGATGTGGGCCGCCAAGGGCATGGGCCCGGAGCTGATCGAGTTCCTGGTCGACGCCCTCGGCAACACCCCCGAGATCGGCTACACCGTGGTCGACACCGTCGAGCGCGTCACCGGCCGCCCGGCGCGTTCCTTCGCCCAGTGGGCGCAGGAGAACGCGGCCGCTTTCTGAGCCGCCGGGGGCTCTCCGCGGAGAGCCCCCGCTCACCTACTTCCAGCGCTTCACCACGGAGTCTTCCGGCCGGTCCAGCAGCGGCGCCTTCTCGCCGCGCAGGTGCCTGTCCAGGAAGGCTCCTACGTATGTCCGGGTCAGCAAGAGTCCGCGGGTGCCGCCGATCTCGGAGTCGGGCAGGCCGATCTGCGGCTGCAGGACGCCGTAGTCGGTGAAGCTCGCGTGCACGCTGCCGTCGATCGTCAGCCAGCGCTTCCAGCCCGTCATGTTCGCGAACGCCTGGCCCCAGGTCGTGTCCTTGCCGGCCGGCTCGTGCGAGGCGGGGTTGCCGAGCAGCAGGAACGGCCGCGCGAGCCGCCCGGGAACCGGGTTGAACGTGCCGTCCAGGTTGACGCCCGCCCTGATCCGCCGGTCGGCGAGCATCGCGTGCGCGGTGGTGTTGCCGCCGGCCGACATGCCCACCATCGCAACGCCGCCCACCCGCCACCGCTTCTTCACCTCGTCCAGCACGAACCGGACGTCCTTAACCCGGCTCGCGGCCACCTTCGCCAGGTCCTGGCCCTTGACGCAGGCCAGGCAGGTCGTGGTCCGGCCGTCGGGGAAGGTCGCGACGGCCTCGTAGGTGTGCTCGACCGCGGCCACGAGATAGCCGCGGCTGGCGAAGTCCTCCGCCAGCGTGGTCATCGTCGCCCTCGGCCAGCTGAACCCCGGCGACATCAGCACCAGCGGCAGCCGCCCCCTGCGCGGCACGGCGTCGGTGGTGGCATGCGTCTTCGTCCGCGAGAGGATCTCCGGCGGGACCTCGGGGAACTGCTTCAGGATCAGCGCCGACTCCTCCGGGCTGACGTAGCGCACCGGCTTCCCGCCCGCCTTCCTGGCCGGGTACCAGACCGAGACCAGCAGCTCGCGGCTCTTGGCCGCGGGGTTCCACGGATCGGGCCGGGAGGAGTCCACGAGATGCAGGGTCGACAGGCCCACGGGGGCCTCGCCGGTGGGCCGCGGCAGCTCAGGCGTGGTGGCGGCCTGGGCTGCGGTGCCGTTCGCGAGGGTCAGCGCGGCGGCGGTCACGAGGGTCAGGGTGCGTTTCATGGCCCCAGACTCGCGGTGACCCGCCCGCTCACGCCCGCTGCGAACGTCGATCGGCACCCCCTACTTTCGTCGTCATACGCGCAGGTCAACCGGCCATACCCTCGAAGCATGCCCCGTGTCCTCCTCGGCCTCGCGATGTTCGCGCTCTCGCTCGGGCCCGCCACCGGTCAGCTCGGCGTGGCCTCCGGGCTGCCGTTGCCTGTGCTGCTCGCGATCGCCGGCGTCGCGGCCGTCGCCGCCTGGCACGCCCCGCGCGCGTGGTGGCCGCTGGCCGTCGTGGGCGCGGCGGCGTACGCGGGGCTGGGGATCTGGCCGCCGATCATGCTGGCCTCCTACTACGCGGGCGCCACCCTGCGGCGCGGCCGTGACGTCGCCGCCTACCTGGGCGCCGCCGCGCTCGTCGTGGCTCTGTCGGTCGCGATCGGCCGGGCGGTCGGCGGCGAGCGGGAGATGGTGACGGCCACGCCGGTCAACGCGCTCTTCATGGCCCTGCTCACGATCGTCGTGCCGCTGCTGGCCGGGCTGTGGATACGGGCGCGGGCCGAGGTACGCGCCGCCGCCCGCGAGCGCGCGGAACGCCTGGAGCAGGAGCAGGTCATGCGCGCCGAGCGGGCCCGCGCGCACGAACGCGCGCGCATCGCCCGTGAGATGCACGACGTCGTCGCGCACCGCGTCTCGCTGATGGTGCTGCACGCCGGCGCGCTGGAGATGCGCGCCCCCGACGACGGTACGGCGCGGGCCGCCGCGCTGATCGGCGGCATCGGCAGGGAGGCGCTGACCAACCTCCGCGACGTGCTCGGCGTCCTGCGGCACGACACCTCCCGCGACCCCCAGCCCACGCTCGCCGACCTCGACCGGCTGCTCGACCAGTCCCGCGAGCTGGGTATCGAGGTGACCCGCCGGGACGAGGGCGAACGCCGTCCCCTGCGTGACGCGGTGGAGCGGACGGCGTACCGGATCGTCCAGGAGGCCCTCACCAACGTGCACAAACACAGCGGCGGCGCCCCGACGGCCGTGACCCTCCGCTTCGAGGGCGCGGACCTGGAGATAGAGGTACACAACGCCCGCCCGGCCCCGACCGCGCCGGCGACGGCGCCGGCGCCGTCGGGGTGGGGCCTGGTCGGGCTGCGGGAGCGGGTGGAGCTGATCGGCGGCACGCTCGCGGCCGGCGCCGCACCCGACGGCGGCTTCCGGGTACGCGCCAGGATCCCGGCATGATCCGCGTCCTGGTCGTCGACGACGAGGAACTGGTCAGGTCCGGCCTGCGGATGATCCTGGAGGCGGCGGGCGGCATCTCGGTCGTCGGCGAGGCCCGCGCCGGCGACGAGGCCGTCACCGCGGCGGCCAGGCTGCGTCCCGAGGTGGTGCTCATGGACGTGCGGATGCCCGGCACCGACGGCCTGGCCGCCGCCGCCCGCGTCCTGGCCGGGGAGCGGGCACCGAAGGTGGTCATGCTGACGACGTTCGACCTGGACGAGTACGTCCACGAGGCGCTCCGGCTGGGCGCGGTCGGCTTCCTCCTGAAGGACACGCCGCCCAGAGAGCTCGCCGCTGCCGTCCGCACCGTGGCCGCGGGACAGGCCATGCTCTCGCCCACGGTGACCAGACGCCTGATCTCCGCCTTCGCCGACCGGGCTCCCTCACGCGCGGACCGGGCCCGCGAGCGGCTCGCCCTGCTCACCGGCCGGGAGGAGGACGTCATCCGCTGCCTGGCCCGCGGCCTGTCCAACGCCGAGATCGGCCGCGAACTCCACCTGATGGAAGCCACGGTCAAGGCGCACGTCAGCCGCGTCCTGGCCAAACTCGGCCTCGCCAACCGCGTCCAGGCCGCCGTCCTCGTCCACGACGCCGACCTGGGCTGACCTCGTATCAGGTGGTCAGAGCCGCGTAGTGGCAGGCCTGCTGTGCGCTGGGCACGGCGGGCAGGATCTCCAGCGTCTCGGTCCTGCACCTGGCCGCCACCCCGGCCTCCTCCGCCTTGCCCAAGGCCAGCACCTGGCAGCGCGCGTGGAAGCGGCAGCCGCCCGGGATGCGGGTCGGGTCCGGGGGCTCACCGGTCAGGATGACGCGTTCCGGCGACTCGGGCAGCACCGACATCAGCGCCTGCGTGTACGGGTGGCGCGGCGCGGTCAGGACCTGCTCGACCGGGCCGGACTCGACGATGCGGCCCAGGTACATGACCGCCACCCGGTCGGCGATGTTCCACGCGAGGCCCAGGTCGTGGGTGACGACCAGGGCCGACAGGCCGAGGTCGGCGCGGAGCCTGAGCATGAGGGCGAGGATCTCGCCGCGTACGGAGGCGTCCAGCGAGGCGACCGGCTCGTCGGCCACCAGGACGCGCGGGTTGAGCGCGAGCGCCCCGGCGATGACGACGCGCTGACGCTGGCCGCCGGACAGCTCGTGCGGGTAGCGCAGGAAGAAGCGCTCCGGCGGCCGGAGCCCGGCCCGTGACAGCGCCTCGGCGACGACCTTCTCCTCGTCGGGCAGGCCGTGGATGCGCGGACCCTCGGCGACCGCCTCGTACACGGTGTGGCGGGGGTTGAGCGAGCCGGTCGGGTCCTGCAGGACGAGTTGCACCTCGCGCCGGTAGGCCTTGAGCGAGCGGGAGTCGTAGGACAGGGACGCGCCGCCGTATCGGACGGTGCCGGAGCTGGGACGCTCCAGGCCGAGCAGCGTGCGCGCGAGCGTGGTCTTGCCGCAGCCGGACTCGCCGACCAGCGCGACGATCTCGCCCTCGCCGATGGCCAGGTTCACGCCGTCGACGGCGCGGGCGCGCCGCCCGCGCGAGGCGAAGTCCACGTGCAGGTCCTGCGCCTCCAGCAGGGTGGTGCGGGTGGCGGCCGTCCGCTCCACGGGCGTCTCGGTCTCGGTCATGACGCCTCCTTCACGTGCACGCAGGCAGCGGAACGGCCGGCGCCGGCGGACCAGAGCTCGGTGTCCAGGGTCGGGCAGGCCTCGACCGCCACCGGGCACCGGGGATGGAACGAGCAGCCGCCGGGCAGTTGCATCGGATCGGGCGGGTCGCCGCCGAGGCCTTTGGGCGCCATGCGGGAGACCGGGTCTCCGACGGTCGGGAAGGCGGCGGCCAGTGCCTTGCTGTAGGGGTGCTTGGCGTCGTGGAAGACCTCGTGGGAGGGGCCGTTCTCGACGATGCGGCCGGCGTACATGACGGCCAGCTCCCCGCACACATCCGCCAGGACCGACAAATCGTGAGAAATCATGATCAGGGAGATGTCCTGGGAAGCCACCAGCTCCTTGATCAACGTCAGCACCTGAGCCTGGACCATCACGTCGAGCGCGGTCGTCGGCTCGTCTGCGATGATCAGCCGGGGCTCGCAGGCCAGCGCCATCGCGATCATGATCCGCTGCCGCTGCCCGCCGGACAGCTCGTGCGGGTAGCTGCGCGCCCGCCAGGACGGCAGACCCACCTGGTCGAGCAGTTCGGCGACCCGCTTGCGCGCGCCCTCCGGCTTGGCCAGGCCGTGCACCAGCAGCGGCTCGGCGATCTGGTCGCCGATGCGGCGTACCGGATTGAGGCCGTGCTGCGCGCCCTGGAAGACGATCGACGCCTCCGCCCAGCGGACCGCCCGCAGGCGGCCCCACTTCATGGTCAGCACGTCCTCGCCGTCGAGCAGGATCTTGCCGGTGACGCGGGCGTCGGCGGGCAGCAGCCGCAGCAGCGACATGGCCAGCGTCGACTTGCCCGATCCCGACTCGCCCGCGACGCCCAGCGCCGCGCCCGCCGCCAGCTTCAGCGAGACCCCGCGTACCGCCGGAACCTCGCCCGAGGCGATCCGGTAGGTGACGTGGAGGTCGTCCAGTTCGAGCAGGCTCATCGCAACCTCGGGTTCAGCACGGCTTCCAGGGCCCGGCCGACCAGCGTGAACGCCATCACGACGGCGACGATGCACAGGCCGGGGATGACGATGTACCACCAGGCGCCGTTGGAGGCGGCGTTCCAGTCGTAGGAGCCGCGCAGCATGGTCCCCCACGACGTCCTGTTGGAGCTCACGCCGAGGAAGGCCAGCGTGGACTCGGTGACGATCGCGCTGGCCACCTCCAGCGTGGTGCTGGCCAGCAGCAGCGGCGCCACGTTCGGCAGCACGTGCCTGGTCATGATGTGCCAGTGCCCCGCGCCGAGTGCCTTCGAGCGCTCGATGTACGGCCGCGCCTCCACGGCCAGCGTCTGCGCCCTGATCAGCCGCGCCGTGGACGGCCACGCCGTGACCCCGATCGCCACGATGATCGTCGTCATGCTGCCGCCCAGGATGGCGGCCAGCACCAGCGCGGTCACCAGCGACGGCAGCACCAGGAACCAGTCGGTGACCCGCATCAGCGCGGCGCCGATCCAGCCGCGGAAGTGCCCGGCGGCGATCCCGATCACGGTGCCGATCACCATGGCGAGCACGGCGGCCAGGAACCCGATGAGCAACGAGGTCCGCGAGCCCCACCAGATCAGCTCCAGGATGGAGCGCCCGGACTCGTCGTTGCCCAGGGCGCTGTCCGTGCCGGGCGCGCCGAACCTCTTCCCGGTGTCCGAGACCACGCCGGTCACGCTTTCGTCGATGAACAGCGGCGCGATCAGCGCCAGCACGACGGCGACCAGCAGGATGGCCAGCCCGACGACACCGGCGGGCTGGCGGCGGAACGTGGTCCAGAACCGGCTGAACGCCATCTTCCTGCGCGTCCACGTGAGCGCGGTCATGCCGACCTCACCCTCGGGTCGAGAACGTGGTAGACCACGTCGGCCAGCGTGTTCATGAGGATCACCGAGACGCACAGCAGCATGAACGTGCCCTGCATCAGCGTGAAGTCCGGCACCTTGATCGCCCGGTAGAACAGCTGCCCGAGTCCCGGCCAGGTGAAGATGGCCTCCACCGTGACCGCGCCGCCCACGACGAAGCCGATGCGCATGAAGACCAGCGTCACGGTCGGCAGCAGGGCGTTGGGCACGGCGTGGCGGCGCCGTACCTCGTCGTCGCGCAGGCCCTTGGCCCGTGCGGTCGTGATGTAGTCCTGACCGACCTCGTCCAGCAGCGACGAGCGCATGACCAGCAGGTACTGGGCGTAGACGACGCCGACCATGGTGAGCACGGGCAGCACCATGTGCATGCCGACGTCCAGGACGTACGCGAAGCCGTCCGGGGCGTCCACGCTCTCGATGCCGCGGGTGGGGAAGATGCCCGGGATCGGGCCGATCCCGTTGCCCAGCGCCATGAGCAGCAGCAGCCCGAGCCAGAACGTCGGCACCGACCAGAAGATCAGCGAGGTGCTGGTGGAGAAGCGGTCGAAGCGGCTGCCGCGCCGCCAGCCCGCCTTGGTGCCCTGCCAGACGCCGAGGCCGACGGCGACCACCAGGGCCGTGCCCGCCAGAAGGATCGTGGCCGGCAGACGGTCCCAGATCAGGTCGAGGACCGGGCGCTTGTACTCGTAGGAGGTGCCCAGATCCAGCCGGAGCGTGCCGGTCAGGAAGTCGAGGAACTGGTCGAACAGCGGCTTGTCGAGCCCGAGCCGGCGGCGTTCGAGGTCGAGCTGGGCCGGTGTCATGTTCCTGCCCTGGGCCAGGGCCCGCACCGGGTCGCCCGGCAGCATGCGGAACAGGAAGAACGTACCGATGATCACCATGCCGATGCTGAGCAGAGCCCCGCCCGCCTTGACCGCCGCGTAGCGCAGCGTTCCCCGGTAGGCGGGGCGCTCGTCACCGGGACCCGCCGCCTGCTCGGCGGCGGGTTCGATGGCTTCGAGCGGAGCTGTCATTCGCGTTCGTCCGCGACGCCCTTGCGCCGCCTGACCAGGAAGAATCCGGCGCCGCCGACCACGATGACCGCGGCCACGATGCCGATGATCAGGCCGGTGTTGGAGCCGCCGGCGCCCGAGCCGGAGGCGCCGGCCGCGGTGGCCTTGGCGTCCAGCGTGTAGAAGGGCCAGAAGCTGCTGCCGCCGTAGATGATGCCGTCACCCTCGGGGATCGAGGTGACGCTGGTGATCGTGTTCTTGCGGTAGCCCTCAAGGTCGTTCGGGTAGTAGATGGCGATCACCGGAGCGTCGGTGTAGAGCTTCTTCTGCATCTGCTTGATGATCTCGGCGCGCTTGGGGCGGTCGAGCTCCTTCAGCTGATCCTGGTAGAGCTTCTCGAAGTCGGGGTTGCAGTAGAAGGACTCGGTGCCGCCGCCCTCGCCGGCCGCGTTCGGCCGCCGGCTGCACAGGTGCGTGGCCAGGACCTCTTCGGGGTCGGGGTTGACCGACCAGCCGCTGATCGCGATGTCGAACAGGCCGGTGACGCCGGTCTCCTCGGTGAACTTGCTGGAGTCGAGCCGGTTCGTGGTCAGCGTGATGCCGACCTCCTTGAAGAACCCGGTCAGGTACTCGGCCAGCTTGTCCTCGACGGGAGTGTCGGTGTGGATGCTGAAGCGGAACTCGAGCTTCTTCTTGCCGTCGGGCATCGTGCGGACGCCGTCGGCGCCCTTCTTGTAGCCGGCCTCGTCGAGGATCTTGTTGGCCGCGGCCACGTCGTAGGAGATCTTCTCCGCGCCGGCGGCCTCCCAGAAGAAGTCCGTGTACATCGGCGGCACGATCGAGCCGTCGGCCGGCTTGGCCAGGCCGTTCTGCACCTCGGCGACGAGCTTGGCCTTGTCGATCGCGTGGTGCAGCGCGGTGCGGACCTTCGGGTCCTTCAGCGCCGGGTGGCCGTCACCGACGGGCTTGTCGTCGGTGGTGGTGGCGCCGTGGTTGATCTGCAGGTACGCCGAGCGCCTGCCCTGCTTGTTCCACTGCTCGATGTTGGCGTCACCGGCGAGCGCCTCGAAGTCGGAGGGGGCGAGGCGGCCGATGAGGTCGATGTCGCCCTTCTTCAGCCCGACGATCGCGGCGGCCGGGTTGTCATAGAAGATGACCTGCAGCTCGTCGATCTTGGGCTTGCCGCGCCAGTAGTCGGGGTTGGCCTTCAGCTTGACGTACTGGTCCTTCTTGTGTTCCGTCGCGATGTACGGCCCGCTGCTGACGGCCGGATACTGGTCGGCCTCGAACTTGGCGATGTCGGTGACCTTCTCCCACACATGCTTCGGCATGATCGGGATGGGGTTCTCCAGCATCGAGGCCTGCGGGGCCTTGAGCTTGATGGTGAGGTCCTGGCCCGAGGCGGTGACGCTCTCGAAGTTCTCGACGGCCGGGCCGTTGGCGGTCTTGGCCGCCTCGTCCGTCATGATCTTGTTGAAGGTCCAGGCGGCGTCGTCGGCGGTGACCGGCTTGCCGTCCGACCACTTCGCCTGCCGGATCTTGAACGTCCAGGTGAGGCCGTCCGGCGACGACGTCCACGATTCGGCCAGGTCGGGGCTGGGCTTCAAGGTCTTGGAGTCGGGGACCGTGAGGAAGCCGAACATCCAGCGGTGAACCGAGGTCGAGATCAGCCGGACCGCGAGAAAGGGATTCATCGAGTCGACGGCCTGGGTCGCGCCAACGCGGACGATCTTCTTCCCCGCCGCCGGTTCCTGAGCGAGGGCCATTTGACCCTGACCTGCTATGACAAGTGCCACGCTCAGCGCCGACAGGCGCGCGAGCCATCTCTTCATGTGTGCCTCACCTTCAGGCGGGGGGTTCCCTGTGTAGAGAAAGGCACACCATCCCGTAGTCGCGTGTCAACGAGTGGCGGAAAATTGTTTCATTCTCGTTTCCTGGAGCGGTGTTAATTTTCAAAGACCTGCCCGGCGTCGACCTTGAGATGGCGATCCACCTGCACGGCCTCCAGCATGCGCCGGTCATGGGTCACCAGCAGCAGTGTGCCGGGGTAGCTCGCCAGCGCCGACTCCAGCTGCTCGATCGCCGGCAGGTCGAGGTGGTTCGTGGGCTCGTCGAGCACCAGCAGGTTGACGCCCCTGGCCTGCAGAAGCGCCAGCGCCGCGCGGGTCCGCTCGCCGGGTGAGAGCGTCGCGGCGGCGCGCGGAACATGCCCCGCCCGCAGCCCGAACTTGGCCAGCAGCGTACGCGCCTCACCCGGAACCAGCCCGGCCTCGCGGGTGAAGGCGTCGATCAGCGGTTCCTCACCCACGAACAGCCCTCTGGCCTGGTCCACCTCACCGACCACGACGCCGGGACCCAGCGCCGCGTGACCCTCGTCCAGGGGAACACGGCCGAGCAGCGCGCCGAGCAACGTGGTCTTGCCCGAGCCGTTGGCCCCGGTGATCGCCACGCGCTCCGCCCAGCCGATCTCCAGGTCGACCGGGCCCAGGGTGAAGCCGCCCCGCCGGACCACGCCCTGGCGTACCGTGGCCACGACGGCGCCCGCGCGGGGAGCGACGGCGATCTCCATCCGCAGCTCCCACTCCTTGCGCGGCTCCTCCACGACGTCCAGGCGCTCGATCATCTTCTCGGTCTGCTTGGCCTTCGCCGCCTGCTTCTCCGTGGTCTCGATGCGGGCGTTGCGTCCGATCTTGTCGTTGTCGGGCATCTTGCGGCGGGCGTTCTTGACGCCCTTCTCCATCCACGCCCGCTGCGTGCGCGCGCGGGCCTCCAGCCCGGCGCGGGTGTCGGCATACTCCTCGTACTGCTCGCGCGCATGCCTGCGGGCCACCTCGCGCTCGTCCAGATAGGCCTGGTAGCCGCCCCCGTACAGGTTGACCTGCTGCTGGGCCAGGTCCAGCTCCAGCACCTTCGTCACGGTCCTGGCCAGGAACTCACGGTCGTGCGAGACCACCACGGTGCCCGCCCGCAGCCCCCGCACGAACGTCTCCAGCCGGTCGAGCCCGTCGAGGTCGAGGTCGTTGGTGGGCTCGTCGAGCAGGAACAGGTCATACCGGCTGAGCAGCAGGGACGCCAGCCCGGCCCGAGCCGCCTGCCCGCCGGACAGCGTCGTCATGGGCTGATCCAGATCGACCTTCAGCCCCAGCTCGGCGGCCACTTCCTCGGCCCGCTCGTCCAGATCCGCGCCGCCCAGCGACAACCAGCGCTCCAGGGCGACGCTGTAGAGGTCGTCGGCACCCGCGGCCTCCTCGACGATGGCCTGAGTGGCCTCGTCGAGGTCCTTCTGCGCCTTGGTCACGCCCGTACGCCTGGCCAGGAACGCCCTGACCGTCTCCCCCGGCCGGCGCTCCGGCTCCTGCGGCAGGTGGCCGACGACGGCCGTGGCCGGGCTCAGCCGTATCTCGCCCTCCTCCGGCGCGTCGATCCCGGCGAGCATCCGCAGCAACGTCGACTTGCCCGCGCCGTTGGCGCCGACCAGCCCGATCACGTCACCAGGACCCGCCACCAGGTCGAGCCCGGAGAACAACACCCGCTCCCCGTGCCCGGCGGCCAGGTTCTTCACTACCATCGTCGCGCTCACGTGCATTGATGCTAGCCAGCCGGGCGCGCCCCGGTCGAAGCCATTTAGGCTCTGGGGAATGTCCCGCCTGCCCACCGCAGTACTCGCCGCCGTCACCGTGGCCGCGGGACTGGGCGTACGCGCGCTGTTCTCCGGCCCCTTCGCCAAGTACTCCGGCGACGCCCTCTACACCGTGCTGATCTACCTGGTGATCGTCTTCATCCGCCCGCACGTGCGCCCGTGGATCGCCAGCCTGCTGGCCTGCGGGGTGAGCTGGGTCATCGAGTTCACCCAGCTCGCCGGCATCCCCGCGCTCCTGCGCCCGCTCCTCGGCAGCACCTTCAACCCACCCGACCTCTTCTGGTACGCCGCCGGCGCCACCCTGGCCGCGGCGGCCCATCACCTCATCCTCCGCCGCGCGCCTTCAGGAGGCGGGGCCGACGCGTGAGTGCCGGGCCATTGGTTGTACCGATCCGCCGAATTGCGCGACGCTAAGGCCGGTGTTCATGCGTACCTTATGGCGAATCCTGCTGGTGGCCGCCGCACTCACCGGAGTCGCACTCGCACTCGTCGAACTACGCGATCCCTGGGTGACGTTCACGGTGCAGAGCAACACCGTGCTGGCCGCCTACTACCTGTGGCTCCTGGCCGCCCGCCGCGAAGGCGGCCCCTCCGTCCGCGGCGCGGTCACCCTCTATCTGGTCGTGACCGGAGTCGTCGCCTTCTTCGCCCTCCCCCTGCCCCAGTCCGCCCGTAACCTGCTGCTCCACGGGGTCACGCCGCTGATGGTCCTGGTCGACTGGACCGCCTTCACGCACACCCGCCGCCCCGGCTGGGCCGACCCGTTCAAGTGGCTGGCCTTCCCCCTGGGATACGCGGTGCTGGTGTTGCTCACCGCCCCGGATCTACCGGTCAGAATGGCCCGCCGCCATCTGCGCCTGACCGAGATCGGCTTCTTCGACTATGTGCTGGCGGGGCTGGGATTCAGCGCCGTGTTCCTCACTGCCGGGTACGCGCTGATCGCCCTCACGCATATCTCCACCACACCCGGAAAGGGGGCCCAAAAAGGGAGAAGTCACCATGCAGGGAAAGATGATCGCATTCCTCGCAGCCCCTGAAGGCGTAGAGCAGATCGAACTGCTCGACCCCTGGAAGGCCGTCAAGCAAGCCGGCGGCACCCCGCGCCTGATCTCCACCACCTCCGGCTCCATCCAGGGCTTCAACCACCTCGACAAGGGCGACGTCTTCGCCGTGGACGCCACCGTCGACGAGGTGAGCGCCGCCGACTTCGACGCCCTCGTACTCCCCGGCGGCGTGGCCAACCCCGACCTCCTGCGCACGGTCCCGCGGGCCGTCGACTTCGTCCGCGGCTTCTTCGACAGCGGCAAGCCGGTGGCGGCCATCTGCCACGCGCCATGGACCCTCATAGAAGCCGGCGTGGTCCGCGACCGCACCCTCACCTCCTGGCCCAGCCTGCGAACAGACCTGCGCAACGCCGGAGCCACCTGGGTCGACAAGGAGATCGTGGTGGACACCGACGCCCCGAGCACCCTCATCACCAGCCGCAAACCCGACGACCTCAAGGCGTTCTGCCACGCCCTGGTGGACGCGATCACCTGACGCGGGCCGCCGTCACCCGGCCAGCCAGAGCCGCGACGTCAACCGGACCCGTGGTGTCCACCCGATGCACAGGCCCGAGCGCGAGCGGTTCCGCCTGCCGTACCCAATGACGCCAGAGCTCATCGTCCACCCGGGAGTCAAGATGAATCGGGTGCCGCCCGGCACGCGCCCGATACCGGCGCAGGGCAAGATCCGGGGGAACGTCACACCAGACCTCCTGAGAAGCCGCCACACCCGCCCGCCGCAACCCGTCCACGACCACCGGACGAAGATCCCGCAACCAAGGACTCTCCAGTACGGCACCGCCGCACGCATCGGCCAGCAGAGTCCAGAGGGTCTCACCGGCGGCCTTACCGAGCCTGCGACTCCACTCGGCTCGGGATGAGCCGGGCGGGGCGGCGCCGAGCACGTCGGCCAGCGTCTCCTTCACCCGGTCCTTGCTGAGAAGAGGCAGCGCGAGAGCACCGGCCAGCGCTTGGGCCAACGTGGTCTTGCCCGAGCCGGGCAGGCCGTTCACGAGGACGACGAGCATGCCCGGATGCTAGATCACCGCCTCCCGTCGGAGCCGCATATGTGAAGATGTCCAGCCATGGCGGACTTGTACGAACTGCTGGTGACAGCCGATCTTCCCGATGACCTCTCAGAAACCGAAGTGGCCGAACTCCGATGGCACCTTGGGCTCGGGCCGGAGCCTGAGGCGTTCACCATCGTGACCGATTTCCCCGCCGAGTTCGTCGGCGACCCTGACGATCCCCGGGTCGCGGCGAGCGGGGAAGGTTATTGGGCGGCGGTACGACTCCCCGCGCTGGCCCAGCGCGGGGCCGCCGCCAGGATCCGCGGAGTGCTCTTCTCGGCGCTCGAGCGTCGCGGCCCCGAGGAACGACGCCCCGGATGGGCGTTGACCTCGCGCCAGGAGATCCACGCGGACGACTTCGACCTGGCGACGCAATTCATCCGATGGCTTGACCGGAGGGTGCGCGAGTCGGCGTTCGACCTCTCCCTGCACCTGCGCTTCTACGAGGACGACGCCCTCGAACCGGCCTCTCTGCGGGACGGCGAACTCGTGACCGGGAAGACCGGGGCCCCTCTCCCCTGAACTCTGACCAGGTACGTCGGCGCGCCGCGACGGACCGGGTGACCCCGCCCTGGCGCCCAACGGGGCGACCTCCGGGCATGGGCTTCGACTCCGGAGGTTGAGGCTCGGCTCGACTGGACAACACAGCCTTGCCCCACCGCGCGAAGCGCGCACCACGGCTGGACCGAGCCTGTCGGGTGGAGACGGGCAGGACGTACGGAGCGCAGCGGAGCACCTTTGGAGAGCCTCGTATGGGGGCGAAATACCAAGAGGATCTCTTACTACCTTGAAACTCTCGTGTAACCGCTTGATCGGAGGAACGAATTGGTCTAGAGGTAGACCAAAGAACCCCCCGAGGAGACCACATGACTGTGGATGAGGATTCCAAACGACTCGCCGAGCTGGGTTACAAGCAGGAACTCGCACGAACCTGGAGCGGTTTCTCCAATTTCGCCATCTCCTTCTCGATCATCTCCATCCTCGCCGGCTGCTTCACCACCTTCTACCAAGCCTGGAACAACGGCGGCCCGGTCGCCATCTCCTGGGGCTGGCCTCTGATCTCGATTTTCATCCTGATCATCGGCTTCTGCATGTCTGAGCTCGTCTCCGCCTATCCGACGGCGGGCGGCATCTACTGGTGGGCGACCAAGCTGGGCAAACCCATCCACGGCTGGTTCACCGGCTGGCTGAACCTGGTGGGCCTGATCGCGGTCACCGCCTCGGTCGACTACGGCTGCGCCACCTTCCTCGACCTCACGCTCACGCAGTTCTTCCCCACCTGGGAACCGAGCCTGGCCAGGGTGTTCGGCTTCTTCGCGGTGATCCTCATTCTCCACGCGCTGATCAACATCTACAGCCATCGCCTGATCTCGGTGCTGCAGAACGTCTCCGTCTGGTGGCACGTGGCGGGGGCCGCGGTCGTCGTCGGGCTTCTGGTGTTCCTGCCGCAGCAGCACCAGTCGGTCTCGTTCGTGTTCACCGAGACGATCAACAACTCCGGCTTCGGCGACGGGACGGGCGGCCTGCCGTTCTGGTTCTACGTGCTGCCGCTGGGCTTCCTGCTGACGCAGTACACGATCACCGGGTTCGACGCGTGCGCGCACGTCTCGGAGGAGACCCACGGCGCGGCCACGTCGGCGGCCAAGGGGCTCTGGAAGTCGATCTTCTACTCGGCGATCGGCGGCTGGATCGTACTGCTGGCGTTCCTGTTCGCGGCCACGGACGTGGACGCGATCAACGAGAGCGGCGGCGCGGTGGCGACGATCTTCACGACCGCGCTCGACTGGGCTCCGGCGACGCTGATCCTGGCGATCTCGACGCTCGGCCAGTTCTTCTGCGGGATGAGCTGCGTGACCTCGATGTCGCGGATGACCTACGCGTTCTCGCGGGACGGCGCGGTGCCCGGCTGGCGGCTGTGGTCACGCGTGAACGACAACCGCACCCCGGTCAACGCCATCCTCGCCGGCTGCGGCGTGGCGCTGCTGATCACGCTCCCGGCCCTGTGGGCCCCTCCCGGTACGGCCGCGCCGGTCGCTTTCCTCGCGGTGGTTTCGATCGCGGTCATCGGCCTCTACCTGGCCTTCCTGATCCCGATCTGGCTGCGGCTGAAGCAGGGCGCCGCGTTCGTGCCGGGACCGTGGACGCTGGGCTCGAAGTACAAGGTCCTGAACTGGATCGCCATCATCGAGATCATCGTGATCTCGATCTACTTCATCATGCCGGTCTCGCCGAAGGGGGTCCCGGGCAACGCCGAGTTCACCTGGACGGCGGTCAACTACGCGCCGCTCGCGGTGGGCGTGGTGCTGGCGGGCATCGCCCTGTGGTGGACGTTGTCGGCCAAGCGCTGGTTCACCGGGCCCCGCCGTACCGTGGACGAGGTGCCCACGCCTTAAGAGACGAGGTCCCCACTCCCTAGGCGGAGGCCTCGAAGGCGGTCGCGACGATCTCGCGGACCTCGGTCATGGTGGCGGCGTCCAGCTCGCGCTTGACCGAGGTCATGTCGACGTCCGGCATGCCGCACGCCACCGCCCAGTGCCAGGGTTCGAGGTCGCCGTCGACGTTGAGCGCGAAGCCGTGGCTGGTGACGCCGCGGCTCTGCCGCATCCCGATCGACGCGATCTTGCGGCTGGTCTCACTGGTCCAGACGCCGGTCAGGAGCTCGTGGCCGGGCGGGGTGTCGCGGCGCTCGGCGGGCAGGCCGAGCTTGCCCAGCGCCTCGACGAGGCGGAGCTCCACCTCGCGGACGTAGTCGACGATGCCCTCGTCCTCACCAAGCTTGACGATCACGTAGCCGACGAGCTGGCCGGGGCCGTGGTAGGTCAGCTGGCCGCCACGGCCGGTCTCCACGACCGGCACCCCGCGGGCGGGGTCGGGCAGGTGCTCCAGCGGTGTGCGCCGCCCGACGGTGAAGACCATCGGGTGGCTCAGCAACCACAGCGTGTCGCGCCGCTCGTCTCTCTGCCGTTGACCGACCAGGTCGGTCATGCGGTCCATGGCCTCGTCGTAGCCGACGAGATCGTCCTGGATGAGCGTGAGCGGGCGCGACTTCATACTAGTGAGCGTAGCTCCGCGGGCCGTTGGGCAGGACGATCCAGAGAATGATGTAAAGCACCCACATGGGGCCGGGCAGCAGCGACAGCAGCAGCCACAGCGCCCTCACGACAGTGGGCGACCAGCCGAGCTTGTCCGCGATGCCACCGCAGACGCCGGCCAGAATCCTGTGCTCCTTCGAGCGGTACATCTCGCTCCTCCGTTGGTTGCGAACTCACCCGGTAAAACGGACAACCAGGTGATTCGCGTTCCACTATGGACCCTGAGAAAACCCTGACAGGGTGAGCCATTCGGCGGCGAGGTCGAAATGTTGCCTGGTCAGTCCCCTTTTCGGGTCGACCTGGACGAGGAAGAAGTCGCCGACGTCCGGGTGGTCCCTGAGATAGTGCTCGTCGGCGGAGAACAGCAGGTCGTCGAACCACACGAACGGCCGCCCCCGCACGTACGCGGCCACGTGCGGCGTCTTGAACATCTCCCCCACCTCGCTCGGACGATCCTGGGCCACCCGGATGACCGGCAAGGTGGGCAGCCCGAGGCGGGGGGCGATCCATTCGTTGGCGTGGTGTTCCCAGGTGGTCGCCCACACGAGTTCGGCGCCGGCCCGCACGGCCAGTTCGAGCAGCCAGGTGCCGTGCCGCGGGTTGAGGTGGACCGTGTAGGTCTCGCCTTCGAGCACGCACCGGTAGCGCCGGAAGTCCGCGGACGGCCGGCCGAGCGGGTTGAGCACGCCGTCGATGTCGACGAGCACCAGGGGTTTCATCCGACCTTGTATTCCTGGGGACTGACGCCCCGTACCCGTTTGAAGGCGGTGCTGAGGGCGAACGGGCTGCCGTAGCCGACCTTCCTGGCGACGGAGCCGATGGTGGCGCCGGGCTCGCGCAGCAGGTCGGCGGCGAGGGCGAGGCGCCAGTCGGTGAGGAAGGCCATCGGCGGCTCGCCCACGAGTTCGGTGAAGCGCCTGGCCAGCGAGGCCCGCGAGACGCCGACCTCGGCGGCCAGGGAGGCGACGGTCCAGGGGTGGGCGGGGTTGTTGTGGAGCATGCGCATGGCCTTGCCGACGATCGGGTCGCTCTGGGCGCGGTACCAGGCGGGCGCCTCGTGGTCGGCGAACCAGGAGCGCAGCGTGGAGATCAGCAGCAGGTCGAGCAGCCGGTCGAGCACGGCTTCCTGGCCGGGTTCGTCGCGGACCATCTCGGCGCCGAGCAGGCCGATCAGCGGCCCGCCCGGGAGCACGAGGAGCTTCGGCAGCGCCTCCAGCAGCCGTCTGCCGACCTCGGTCTCCATGGCGTAGGTCCCGACGATCATGATGGTGTCGCCGTCGGCGCTGTTTCCCCAGGTACGCACGCCCAGATCCATGGACTGGTAGAGCGATTCGCCGTCCAGCGTGGTGCAGTGCTGGTCGGCCCCGATGATGATCTGGGGTGTGGTGTCCGGCTGATCGGCCACGACGTACTCGTCCGGCCCGCGCACGATCGCCACCTCACCGGGGCTGATCCGGACGGGCCCGCCGCCGACAGGCACCACCCACGCCTGCCCCTTGACCACCCCCACCACGGTGAGCGGCGCCTGGTCCTCCACCCGCATCGACCAGGGCGGATCCAGGAGGGCACGCAGCAGAAAAGCGCCCCGGGCACGTGGCCCGTCGAGGAGTGCGGCAAGCTGGTCCATGGTTGAGACGATCGCATATGGAATGGCGCGTTTCAACCATGTCCAGTCTCATTCACAGCCGCTTAACTATGAGGCATGACGAACAACACGACACTGGTTCTCGGTTCCAACGGCAAGACCGGCCGCCGCGTGGTCGAGCGGCTTGAGGCGATGGGCCTCGACGTGCGCAAGGGCTCTCGCCCGGCGTTCGACTGGGAAGACGACTCCACCTGGGCGCCCATCGTCCGCGACGTCCACGCCGTCTACATCACCTACTACCCCGACCTCGCCTTCCCCGGCGCGCTCGACCGGATCCGCACCTTCACCGAGATCGCCGTCACGGCGGGCGTGCGCAGGCTGGTCCTGCTGTCCGGCCGCAACGAGGAACTCGCCCAGGAGGCCGAGCAGGTCGTCCTCGGCGCCGGCGTCGAGGCGACGGTCGTGCGCTGCTCGTGGTTCATGCAGAACTTCGACGAGGGCTGGCTCCTGGACCCGGTGCTGAGCGGCACCATCGCGCTGCCCGCCGGCGCGGTCACCGAGCCCTTCGTCGACGTGGAGGACATCGCGGACGTCGCCACCGCGGCACTGACCCAGGACGGCCACGCCGGCAAGGTCTACGAGCTGACCGGCCCCCGCCTGATCAGCTTCGCCGAGGCCGCCGCCACGATCAGCGCCGCGACCGGGCGCGAGGTCACCTACGTCTCGGTCACGCCGGAGGAGTTCGCCGCCGGCGCCATCGCGGCCGGCGTGCCCGAGGACGAGGCCCACGGTCTCAACGCGCTGTTCGCCGAGGTCCTCGACGGCCGTAACGAAAACCTCGCCGACGGGGTACGGCAGGCCCTCGGCCGACCGGCCCGCGACTTCGCCGAGTACGCCGAGCAGGCGGCTCCGGCGTGGAAGGTCTAGGGCCGGTCGTAGACCCCGGCCGACCAGGCCCCGGCCTGTACGCCCAGGTCGGCGGCGAGCGAGAGGGCGACGTCGTACCGGATGAGCTCGGCGGCGGCGTACCTGCCGTCGCAGAGCCCCTTCTCCTTGTCGGCCAGCACGCAGTCCTTGAGCGGCCGGTCCACCACGGGGGCGTTGGCCGGGAACACCCAGACGCGCACGCTCGTGGCCTTCCCCGCCACCTCGAACCGGGTCCCGTGGCCGGCGCACGGGGCCGTGGCCCCGTCCCTGTCGGCCCCGCCCTTGAACGACAGCACCACCCAGGCGCCCGGTTCCTCGCACCGCACCACAAGGGTGGAGGACTTGGGGGTGAGTTTCAGGTCGTGGCCGACGGCCGACTTGTCGGAGTAGAGACCGTCGGAGCGGTCCTTGCCGCCGAGAGTGAGGGAAGGCTCCCGCTCGACCGTCCGCGACGGCGTCACCGAGGGGGTCGCGGCGGCCACCGGGACCGGATCCGGGTTCGGGCTCTGCCCGGGGATCAGCAGGAACGCGACCAGCGCGGCGGCCCCCGCCAGCACCGCGCTCATCCCCCACCGGATCATCAGCATCCTGCGGCCCCGCCGTACGATCTGGGTCACGTCTGTCGCCCTTTCGGGTGCGGGTGCGGTGCGCTCGTCCAGCAGCGCCCGCAGGTCGTCCTCGGTGAACGTCATCGCGCCGCCTCCTCGGACCGGATGCCCGGATGTACGCGCAGCTTGGCCAGCGCCCTGCCGAGCTGCGTCTTCACGGTGCCGAGCGAACAACCCAGCACATGGGCGCACTGCGGGAGCGTCAACTCCTCGAAGTAGTGCAGGACGATCACCGCGCGCTGCCGCCCCGACAGCTCCCGGATCGCCGACCACACCGCGGCCTTCTCCTCCGCCTCGGCCGAGAAGTCGCCGCCCGGGATCTCGGGCAGCCGCTCGGTCGGCACCTCGCCCCGCCACCTCCGCCGCCACCAGGAGGCGTGGGTGTGGGTGAGGATGCGGTAGACGTAGGGATCCGGGTCGCCGTCGATCCGCCGCCAGGCCGTCCACGCCTTGGCCAGAGCGGTCTGGACGAGGTCGTCCGCGGTGTCCCAGTCGCCGGTGAGCACATAGGCGGTACGGCGCAGCCGCGCTGACCGCGTCATCACGTACTCGGCGAAAGTGTCCATCACCGGTACTACGGTCTGGACCGCCCAACCGGACGACACCCGTTTCCAGAAATTTCCGGACCCATCCCGCTCCCCGAGAGCAACGCTGTCACCACCCAACCCCAACGACCGATAACCTCGCTTCGTCAAAGAGACGGGCGTGGGAGGGTATACGCGTGATCGGCTGGCTCGAAGCTGTGGTCCTGGGCCTGATCCAGGGCCTGACGGAGTTCCTCCCGATCTCCTCCAGCGCACACATCCGCGTCGTCTCCGAACTCGTCGGCTGGGACGACCCGGGCGCCGCCTTCACCGCGGTGATCCAGCTCGGCACCGAGACGGCGGTCCTGATCTACTTCCGCAAGGAGATCTGGGAGATCGTCTCCACCTGGACCCGCTCCCTGTGGACACCCGCCCTGCGCGGCGCGTTCCACGCCAGGATGGGCTGGTTCATCATCGTCGGCTCGCTCCCCATCGGCATGCTCGGCCTGCTGTTCAAGACCGAGATCGAGACCGTCTTCCGCGACCTGCGCATCATCGCCACCACGCTCATCGTCTTCGCGATCATCCTGTGGTTCGCCGACCGCACCGCCCGCAACAAGCTCACGCTGGAGAAGCACCTCAGCTTCACCCACGCCATCGTGTACGGCTTCGCCCAGTCGCTGGCCCTGATCCCCGGGGTCTCCCGCTCCGGCGGCACCATCACCGCCGGCCTCCTGCTCGACTACCGGCGCGAGGACGCGGCCAAGTACTCCTTCCTGCTGGCCATCCCGGCGGTGCTGTCGTCGGGCCTGCTGGAGCTGACCGAGATCGGCGAGGGCCAGGCGCCCGCGTGGGGCCCGACGATCCTGGCCACGATCATCTCGTTCGTGGTCGGCTACGCGGCCGTGGCCTGGTTCCTGCGCTACATCAGCACCCACCGCTTCACCGGCTTCGTCATCTACCGGATCGCGCTCGGGGCGTTCATCTTCCTGTGCATCGCGCTGGGCTGGATCTCGCCCCTGCCCGGCTAGAGCGAGTAGCCCGGCGGGCGCACCGCCGGATGCGCGGTGGTCAGCTGGGCGGCGAGGCCGAGCAGGTGGGGTTCGCCGCCGGGCGGCGCGATGAGCTGCACGGCGATCGGCAGGCCCGTCGAGTGGGTGGCGATCGGCACCGACAGCGCCGGCCAGCCGCACATGTTCCACGGGCCCGTCGCCGGCGCGTACCTGGCGTTGGCCAGCACGTTGCTGAACAGGCCCCGCTGTGCCCACCCGTCGGCCCGGGGCGGCACCGCGGCCAGCGTCGGGGTGATGAGCACGTCCGCGTCGCCGAACCAGCGGTCGGCGCCGTAGCCGCTCCAGCGTTCCCTGCCCTTCGTGCCGTCGAGGGAGAGCCTGGCCAGCACCCGTCCGGCCCGGCCGAGGGCGCGGCTGCGGCGCTCCAGGCGGGCGCGGTCCAGGCCGTCGGCGGCCTCGCCCGAGCGGGCCAGCCAGGCGGCGATCGTGGCGGGACCGAGCCAGGCGGGCAGGCGCTCCTCGTGCTCCACGATCGTGTGCCCGGCCACGCGCAGCGTCTCGGCGGCCGCCTCCACCGCCGCCCGGAACTCCCGGTCCATGGACAGGCCCGCGGGTAGCGGCTGCGGCGCGTAGGCCACGCGCAGGTCGAACGGTCCGTTCGCGTCCGGCCGGATCGGACGGTGCTCCCAGGTCTGGTCGTCACCGTCGTCGGCCCAGACCGAGCGGAGCATCGGGCGCGTCGGCTCCGTCCGCGAGCCGGTCCGCCACGACTCGGCCAGGCCCGGGTCGGCGGCCAGCACCGACAACGTCAGCGACAGGTCGGCCACGCTCCACGCCAGCGGCCCGTTCTCGGTCAGGCCCCGCCAGTCGTTGACCGGCGGCGGGACCACGCCCGGACCCGGCTTCAGCGCCATCACCCCGCAGCAGGCCGCGGGGATGCGCAGCGAGCCCATGCCGTCGTTGCCGAGGGCGATCGGGACCATGCCCGCCGACACCGCCGCGGCCGCGCCGGACGAGGAGCCGCCGGCCGTACGGGAGAGGTCCCAGGGGTTTCTGACGGTGCCGTAGGCACTGTCGCCGAAGCCCACCAGGCCCAGCTCGGGCAGGTTGGTCAGGCCCACCACGACCGCGCCCGCCGCGCGCAGGCGGGCGACGGCGGGATGGTCCTCACGCGCGGGAGCGGCGGACGTGGCGGCCGAGCCGTGGCGGCACGCCTCGCCCGCGACCTCCAGGTTGTCCTTGACCGCCACGGGCACGCCCGCCAGCGGCAGGTCGGCCAGGTCGCGGCGCTTGCGCACCGCCCGCGCCTCCTCGACCGCGCGCCCCCTGACCAGGCGGAAGGCCCCGAGCCGTGGATCACGCTCGGCGATCACCTGGAGATGCTCCTCGACGACGGTCTCCGGCGCGACGTCCCCATGCCGTACGGCTGCCGCGATCTCCACGGCGGACCTTCCTGCCCACAACATGCATAGAGTCTGCAGGTTTCTAGCGTTCGGTGCGAGGCTCCCGACCTGCTTCCTTCAGGGCCAGGCGCAACGCGAACTCGATTTGCCCGTTCACGCTGCGCAGGTCGTCGGCCGCCCACTTGGCGATGGCGTCGTAGACGGCCGGATCCAGGCGCAGCAGGAGCTTCTTCTTGTCAGGCATAGAGGCTGCCGGCGTTCACCACCGGCTGGGTCGCGCGGTCGCCGCACAGCACGACCAGCAGGTTGGAGACCATCTGCGCCTTGCGCTCCTCGTCGAGGTCGACCACGCCCTCGGCGGCGAGCCGGTTCAGCGCGAGCTGGACCATCCCCACCGCGCCCTCGACGATGCGCGTCCGCGCCGCGACCACCTGGGCGGCCTGCTGGCGGACCAGCATCGCCTGGGCGATCTCGGGCGCGTAGGCCAGGTGGGTGATGCGCGCCTCCAGCACCTCGACCCCGGCCAGCTCGGTGCGCTCCCGCAGTTCGGTGGTGAGCTCCTCGGCGACGGTGGCGCCGTCGCGCAGGCTGGTGCGGGACTCCTCGTGCGAGTCGTACGGATGGGTGGTGGCCAGGTGACGCACCGCGGCCTCCGACTGGATGGAGACGTACTCCTCGTAGTCGTCGACGGAGAACACGGCCCGCGCGGCGTCGGTGACCCTGTAGACGACGACGGCGGCGATCTCCACCGGGTTGCCGTCGGCGTCGTTCACCTTCAGCCTGGCCGTCTCGAAGTTGCGGACCCGGAGCGTGACCTTGCGCTTCGTGGTGAGCGGGAGCACCCACTGCAGGCCGGCGTCGGTGACCGTGCCGACGTAGCGGCCCATGAACTGCACGACATTGGCCTCGTTCGGGTTGATCACGGCGAACCCGGTGAGCATGAGCAGCACGACCAGCCCGAGGACGATCGCGAGCACCAGCCCGGACAGCCCGCCGTTGAGCAGGGTCAGCCCCGCCACCGCGGCCAGCGCGATCGCCACGATCAGGGCCAGGAAGCCGTTGAGGCGGAAGGCACGTCGTTCCATCGCGACTCCTTGCTATCGAAGTGATATCACGATGATAGCCCACTAGGCTCGAACGCGTGACCGCTCCATCGCTTGCCGTCGCCCAGCGCTCACTGGGCGACCCCTCGATCAGCTATCCCCTCGTCCCCCCGCTCACCCGCGGCTGTCCCAAGACCGGCACCGACGCCCTGGCCTACCCGCTCGACGTGGACTACGACTACGACCGGGTGCCCGCCGGGTTGTTCGAGCAGGCGCCGCTGCCCGACATCGCGCGGTGGTCGCCGCTGCTGCCGCCGCTCCACGCGCCCACCCTGGGCGAGGGCGGCACCCCGCTGCTGGAGCTCGACGGCGGCGTCCACCTCAAGGACGAGTCCCGCAACCCCACCTGGTCGCACAAGGACCGGCTCAACCGCGTCACCGTCAGCGCCGCGCTCGCCGCGGGCGCCCCCGGCGTGGTCGTCGCCTCATCCGGCAACCACGGCGCCTCAGCCGCCGCCTACGCCGCCCGCGCCGGGCTCAAGGCCGTCGTGCTCGCCTCCGCCGACTCGCCGCCCGCCGTCCAGTCGTTCGTGCGCGCGTACGGGGCGAAGGTCCTGACCGTGGACGCGGACAGACGCTGGCCGCTGCTGCGCGACATCGTCGACGAACTCGGCTACCACCCGGTCAGCAACCAGACCGTCACCCACACCGGCCACCCCTACGGCCCCGAGGGCTACAAGACCATCGCCTACGAGCTGTTCGCGCAGCTCGGCCGGGTCCCGGCGGCGGTGTTCACGCCGACCGGCTACGGCGAGCTCCTCTACGGCGTCTGGAAGGGCTTCACCGAGTTGCGCCGCACGGGCGCGACGACGGACGTGCCGCTCATGTTCGCCTGCGAACCGGCCGCCGGCGCCCCGACCGCGCGGGCGCTGGCCGACGGCGAACCCGCCGCGATCGTCGACGCCGGCCCTTCCGACGCCTACGCCATCCTGTGCGCGGTCGGCGGGCACCGCGGCGTGCTCGCGGTCCGCGACAGCGGCGGCCTGGCGCTGCCGGTCGGCGACGACGCGATGCGCGCCGCCCAGCGGGAGCTGGCCGATCAGGGCGTCTGGCAGGAACTCTCGGGCGCCGCCGGCCTGGCCGCCTACCGCGCGCTGGGCCGTACCTTCGACGGGCCTGTGGTGTGCGTCGGGACGTCCAGCGGCTTCAAGGACCTCGGCGTGGGCACGCGCCCGGCAGAGGTCCTCGCCGACCCCACCTGGCGCGACGCCCTCTAGTGGGCGCCTTTCAGCGGGTGCGGTGTGCCTTTGACGGTACGGCGGGCCGCTACGAGCCCTCGTGCAGCCAGACGCGCAGCGGCCCGATCGCGGTGAACCCGTGGCGGGCCGCCGCCGCGACGTCACTCTCGTACCCGACGAGCGCCCGCCCGGGGAACAGCCGAGCGGCCATCGCCAGCACACCCGCCCAGGCGTCGTCCACGTCGCGACCGGCGGCGAACACGTTCGAGACGCCCACCACCCGCTCGTCGCCGCTGAGCACCGCGCCGCAGACGATCTCACCCTCGGCCCGTCCGGCCAGCACCCGGGCCCCGTCCAGGACCGCGGGCAGGAACAGCTCGTTGTCGTGCCCGCCGCTCCAGGCTCGTTCCCATGCGCGCAGGACGGCGGCGTCCTCGACCCGCTCCCAGCCCACCTCGCCCGGCACGGCCACGTCCTCGGGCGGCTCCCGGTGGATCCAGCTCGCCTCGAACAGCACCTCGAACCCGCCGTCCAGCTCCAGCGCGGCGAAGCTGTCCTTCACCGAGGCCCACGGGCCCGCGTCGATGCCGTCCAGCACGTCGGCGGCGGTGGCCGCGGGGTCGAGGGTGACGGCGTCGGGGTAGTAGGGCGGCGTCCTGCGGTCGCTGCTCCACACCGCGGGGCCGAAGCGCCCGGTGACTCCGTGCGCCCGCGACATCAGGTCGCACCACTCGGCGTTGTTGCGCGCCGCCGCCAGCACCCTCTCGTCGGTCATTTCCCCATTATCCGGGCATTGGTGTGGCGGGTGGCCTTCGCCGTCAAAGGGTCCTCCGGCCAGGGATGCTTGGGATAGCGCCCGCGCAGCTCGGCCCGTACCGCCCGGTAGCCGTCGCGCCAGAACGAGGCCAGATCCGCCGTGACCGCCGCCGGGCGGCCCGCCGGGGACAGCAGGTGGATGAGCAGCGGCACCCCGGCGATCTTCGGGGCGTCGTCCCAGCCGAACAGCTCCTGCAGCTTGACCGCCAGCACCGGCTGCCCGCCCGAGTAGTCGACGCGGATCCGCGACCCGCTCGGCACCTCGATCCGCTCCGGGGCGACCTCCTCAAGCCGCCGGCTCCACGGGATCAGCCTGCGCAGCGCCGTGGCCACGTCGATGCGTTCCAGGTCGGAACGGCGGCGCGCCCGCGACAGCTCCGGCTCCAGCCACTGCTCGGCCAGATCGGGCAACGCGTCCATGTCCGGCCACGGGTCGCCGGCCGCCCGATGACAGAAGGCCAGCCGTTCGCGCAGGGCGACGGCCTCAGGAGTCCACGTGAGCACGTCCTCGGTACGCAGGCCGTACAGCAGAGCCTCCCGCACCTCGGCGCCCCGCAGCGGCTTGGACCCCAGCTCGATCGCGCCCATCCGCTCGACCCGCCGCGCCACCACGTCACCGCGCCGCTCCCCGGGCGCCACCTTCCAGGCCACCTCGTCCTCGACCGTGACCTCGCAGGCCAGCCGGGCCGTGTCCGCGTCGATCACCACGGCCTGCCGGATCCGCGCGGTCGCGGAACCCGCCGGCCGGTCGGCCACCGCGATGGCCAGCCACTCGGCCTCTCCCAGCCGCGAACCCTCGCCGAGCCGCGCCTGCGTACCGGACGCCATGAGATAGGCCCCGCCCCTGCGCCGCGCCACCCGCTCGGGAAACGCCAGCGCCACCGTCACCCCGGCCACCGCGTCGACGGTGCCCCGCCGCCCTCCCGTCGCCGCGGCGGCCCGGGTCAGGCGTTCGACCTCCTTGCGCCAGCGGGGCAGCGCGCCGCGGCGGGCTGAGCGCCAGACCTCGGCCAGGTCGTCTGAGGCGTCCCTGGGGAGCTGGTCGGACAGCAACGCGACCACCTCGGCGGAGCCCGGTCCGGCGTCAAGGAGCGCCCTGGCCAGTCGCGGGTGCACGCCCACCTGCGCCATCCGCCGCCCACGATCGGTCACCCGCGCCGTTCCGGGCTCAAGGGCTCCAAGCGTTTCGAGGGTACGGGCGGCCGCCGACATCGCGGCCGGCGGCGGCGAGGTCAGGAGGCGCAGGCCGGTGGCGTCAGGAGTGCCCCAGCAGGCGGCCTGGAGGGCGAAACCGGTCAGGTCGGCCAAGGCGATCTCAGGTTGCGGATGGTCGGGCAGGCGCTGGTGTTCGGCCTCGGTCCAGCAGCGGTAGACGGCGCCGGGCGCCTCGCGGCCCGCCCGTCCGGCCCGCTGCACGGCCGCCGCCTTCGAGGCGCGGACCGTGGTGAGGGAGCCGAGCCCCCTCGCATGGTCGGTACGCGGTTCGCGGGCCAGCCCCGAGTCCACGACCACGCGTACCCCGGGCACGGTCAGGCTCGACTCGGCCACCGACGTGGCCAGAACGACCCGGCGGGCCTCGGCGGGGGCGAGCACGGCGTCCTGGACGTGGGCGGGGGCCTGGCCGTGTACCTGGAGCACCTGCACGTCCTCGTCGGCGAGCATCCTGGCGACCTTGCCGATCTCGGCGACGCCGGGCAGGAAGCACAGCACGTCGCCCTGCCGTTCGGCCAGCGCCCGCCGTACCGTCGAGGCGACGTGGGACAGCAACGCGGGGTCCACCCGCAGCCCGTGCGGCGGCGCGAGCGCGCGGGACGGCGGCGCCCACACGGTCTCGACGGGGTGCAGGGCGCCGGTGGCGGCCACGATCGGCGCGTCGCCGAGCAGGCGGGCCAGGGGCGCGGCGTCGGCGGTCGCGGAGGTGGCCAGCAGGCGCAGGTCCGGGCGGAGTGTCTCGCGGACGTCGAGCAGGAAGGCGAGGGCGGTGTCGGCGTCGAGGTGGCGTTCGTGGCACTCGTCGAGGATGACGACGTCCACGCCGGGGAGTTCTTGGTCGTGCTGGAGGCGCTGCAGCAGCACGCCTGTGGTCACGACCTCGACCATGGGGTTGCGGCCGACCTTGCGCTCGCCCCTGATCGTGTAGCTGACACCCATCCTGTGCGCGGCCGCCCGTACGGCCAGCCGCCGCGGCTCGGCCACCAGCACCCGCAACCCTTCGTCGGCCAGCGCGAGGGGCACCACCGTGGTCTTGCCGGTGCCGGGGGGCGCGGTGAGCACCGCGCTGCCATGCCGTTCGAGCACATGCGACAACTCCCCCAACACCCCAGCGATCGGCAACCCATCCCCCAGGCCGAGCGCGGCGATGGCCGGATCGAGCGCGTCCGGCGGCCCCGCGAGAGGCGAGCCGGGTGTGCCCGACGACCCGGATGGCGTGCCGGTGGTTGTGGGGTTGGGTGAGGGGGTTCGGGGTGGGGTGGGCACGGGTTCAGGCGGGGTGGGCGGCGGTGAGGATGGAGTTGATCAGGCCGGGGAAGCGGGCGTCGAGGTCGTCCCTGCGCAGGCTGAGCATGCGTTCACGACCGTTCAGCCGGGTCCTGGTGACGCCGGCCTCGCGCAGCGCGCGGTAGTGGTGCGACAGCGTCGACTTGTGGATGTCGAGGTCGTCTCCGGCGCTGGAGCACGACAGCTCGCGGCCGTCGGAGAGCTTGACGACCAGTTCCAGCCGCACGGGGTCCCCCAAAACCCTCAGCACCTCCGTGAGCTGGATGTCCTTCGCGTCCGGATGCGGAAGCTGGCGCATGATGTCACTCTACTTCAGTTCTATTGTTTGACAACCATCCAACTATAAGCCAGCGTAGTGGGAGTGAATTCCAGGCTTTATCCACTTGCTGTGGGAAATTTCGCTGTTGGGACGGGCATGTTCGTCACGGCGGGACTTCTCCCTCCGATCTCCCGTGACCTGCAGATCTCCGTGGCGGCGGCCGGGCAGTTGGCGACGGTGTTCGCGCTGGCCTACGCCATTCTCTCGCCCGTGCTGGCGGCGCTCACGGCCAGGTTGCCGCGCAAGCGCCTGCTGGTGATCGCGCTCGCCGTCTTCATCCTGGGCAACGCCTTGACCGCCATCGCCCCCACCTACCCCTTGATCCTGGCCACGCGGGTGATCGCCGCGGCCGGGGCGGCCATGTTCACGCCGACCGCCTCCGGCGTCGCCAACGCGCTGACCTCGCCGGAACGCCGGGGCCGCGCGCTGGCGCTGGTGATGGGCGGGCTCAGCGTCTCCTCGGCGATCGGGGTGCCGCTGGGCACCTGGCTCGGCGGTGCGGGCGGCTGGCGTTCGACGATCTGGCTGGTGGTGGCGCTCGGCGTCGTGGGCCTGATCGGCGTGGCCGTTCTGGTGCCGGAAGTGGTGATCCCCTCCTCGGGACGGCTGCGCGACCGCTTCGCCCCGCTGGCCGACCGAGGTGTGGTGGCGGTGCTGACGACCCAGTTGCTGATCTTCTCCGCGGGCTTCACCGCCTACACCTACATCGGTTCCCTCTTCGACCTGCCGCTCCCCGCGGTGTTGTGGGCGTGGGGGCTGGGCGGGATCATCGGCAACCAGCTCGGCGGCCGCCTCACCGACGCGTACGGCCCACGCCGGATGGTCTTCCTGAGCCTCGTCGCCGCGACCGTCTTCCTCGCCCTGATCCCGGTCGCGAACCTGTCCCTTCCGATCGCCCTGGTCTGGGCCTTCCTCTGGGGAACGGTGGGCTGGCTGATGGCTCCCGCGCAGCAGTACCGGACGGTCGCCGCGGTCCCCGACAGCGTGCCGATCGGACTGGGACTGCTCTCGTCGGCCCAGTACGCGGGCCTGTTCGTGGCCGGCCTCACGGGCGGCCTGGCCTTGGAGTGGTACGGCAGAGCCGGCGTGATCATCCTCTCCACCGGACTGGGCGTGGCCGCGTTGCTGTTCACCTTGGCCACCTACCGCCGCGCACCGGCGGCGGTGGCACAGGCGACCACCTGACCCGGAGCTAGCCCGGCCCGCCCATCGTCGCCCTGGCGTGCTCGACCAGCGCACGGGCCGCCGGCCCAGCGGGCTGGTCGGTACGCCAGGCCAGCCCCATCTGCCCCCGCATGGCGGGCTCCCGGATCTCCAGCACGTGCAGGTCGTGATGCCGCGCGGTCGCCGACCGCGGCAGGATCGCCACCCCCAGCCCGTGACCGGCCAGCTTGGCCAGGAAGTACGGCTCGCTGGCCTCGAACGCCACCCGAGGCCGGAAGTCCGCACCGGCGCAGGCAGACTCGAGGATGGACCGCAACCCGGTCCCCGACGGCAACGTGATCAGCGTATGATCTCGCAGCTCCGACACCGTGACCGAGTCCCGCCCGTCGAGCTCGTGCCCGTGCCCGACCGCCGCCACGACGTCCTGGTCGATGACCACCTGGGTCTCCACCCCGGCGGGCAGCTGCGCCCCGAGCCCGAGCAGGGCCAGGTCCACCTGCCCTGCCGCCAGCGCCTCGGCGAGCGTGACCGGGTCCATCTCGTTGAGCGTGATCTCCACGGCCGGATGCTTGGCGTGGAAGTCCGCCAGGAGCCCGGCCAGGTCCAGCGCCCAGGGCGCGGTCACCACGGCCATGACCACCCGCCCCCGCAGCAGCCCGGTGAACTCGTCGACGACGTCGCGCATCCCGGTCACCGCCCACAGCGCGGCCCGCGCGTAGGGCAGCACCGCCCGCCCCACCTCGGTCAGCGTCACGCTGCGCCCCGACCGGTCGAACAACGGCTGCCCCAGCTCCCGTTCCAACTGCTTGACCTGGGCGCTCACACCGGGCTGCGCCACATGCAGCTTGGTCGCGGCCTTGGTGAAGCCGCCCTCCTCGACCACCGACACGAAGTACTCGAGCTGCCGCAGTTCCATAACTGTGGATTATAGCTACGAGCAGAAACAGCTCTTGGACTTATGGAAAGCCTCTGGGCACGATGGCCGTATGGCTCACACCATCACCCCAGACTCCGACCAGTACGACAGCGAGCGGACCGGCTTCCAGCTCTCCGCGAGCCATCGCCCCGACGTGATCTTCGCCGCGGAGAACGCCGCGGACGTCCGCGCCGCCGTGTCCCATGCCGCCGCGCACGACCTGCCCGTGGCCGTCCAGGCCACCGGCCACGGACTGGCGGTCGCGGGTGACGGCGGCGTCCTCGTCACCACGGGAAGAATGAACGGCGTCCGCATCGACCCGGCGGCCAGGACCGCCTGGATCGAGGCGGGGACCCCGTGGTCCAAGGTGATCGAGGCCGCCGCCGCCCACGGCCTGGCCCCGCTGTCCGGCGCCGCACCGGCGGTGGGCGCGCTCTCCTACACCCTCGGCGGCGGCATCGGCCTCATGGCCCGCGAGCACGGTTACGCCGCCGACCACGTCAAGGCGATCGAGGTGGTCACCGCCGACGCCGACCTCGCCCTGGCCACCCCCGACAAGGAGCCCGACCTGTTCTGGGCCCTGCTCGGCGGCAGGGGCAACTTCGGCGTGGCCACGGGCCTGGAAATCGCCCTGTTCCCGGTGACGACCCTGTACGGCGGCGCGCTGTTCTTCGACGGCTTCGACGCGGTGCACGCGTGGCGCGAGTGGGTGGCGAACGTCCCGGAGAAGATGACCTCGTCCGTGGCCGTCATCCCGTTCCCCGACGTCCCGTTCGTCCCCGAACCCCTGCGCGGCCGCCGGGCGACCCACGTCCGCATCGCCTACGCGGGCCCGGCGGAGGAGGGCGAGCGCCTCATAGAACCCCTGCGCGCGTACGGCCCGCGCCTGATGGACAAGGTGGAGGAGATCCCCTACACCCGATCGGGCATCATCCACAACGACCCGACCGACCCGGTGGCCTCCCAGTCCTCCCACAGCCTCCTGCGGGAACTGCCACCCCAGGCGGTGGAGGCGGCCAGGTCCCTGACCACCACCATCGTGGAGATCCGCCACCTGGGCGGAGCCCTGTCCCGCCCGCCGGCCACACCGAACGCCATCGGCAACCGGGACGCCTCGTTCCTCTACGGCATCGTCTCCAGAGGCGGCGAGGTAGCCCCAGAGCACGCCCAGACCGAAGCCGCCCTACGCCCCTGGTCAACCGGCGGAAAGGCGCTGAACTTCCTGTTCGCCGCCCACGCGACGGAAGAAGACGTGAAGAAGGCCTTCGAGCCGACAGCATACGAACGCCTCAGGGACCTCAAGACGACCTACGACCCGGCCGACCTGTTCCGCCACACCCACCACATCCCACCCCGGTAGGCCGGGAGAGGGGGCCGGCGAAAGGCCGTGACGGCGGGCACCACGTCCGGCGTGAGAGGCGACCCCCACGATCGGCGCCCGCCCACGCCGGCGGGTGGCGTGGGCGGGGGCTCGCCGTAACGGATAGAAGCCCTAAATGAGGGTCAGATCCCCACCGGGTGCCAGACGGTCTTGGTTTCGAGGAAGCGGGTCATGCGGGAAAGGGCCGGGTCCGGGGACCAGTCCTCGGACGCGGGGCGGAAGACGCGCTTGAGGTTCTCGGCGGCCTCCTGCTCGCACTTCAGCGCCAGGTCAGGATCCTCGACGCCGCCGAGGTCCAGGCCGTTGACGTCCATGTGCGCTGCCAGCCACGGGGCCAGTTCCGACTGGTGGCCGGTGAGGAGGTTGACCACTCCGCCGGGCAGGTCGGAGGTGGCCAGCACCTCGGCCAGCGTGATCGCGGGCAGCGGCGCGTTCTCCGCGGCCACCACCACGCACGTGTTCCCGGTGACGATGACGGGCGCGATCACCGAGATCAGCCCGAGCAGCGGGTCGGCGGGCGCGACGACCGCGACCACCCCGGTCGGCTCCGGCGTCGAGAGGTTGAAGTACGGCCCCGCCACCGGATTCGCCGCCCCGCGCACCGAGGCGATCTTGTCCGACCACCCGGCGTACCAGACCAGCCGGTCCACGGCCGCGTCCACCCGCTCGGCCGCGGCCTTCTTGGGCCCGCCCAGCTCCTCGGCGAACTGCGCCCGCCGCCCCTCCAGCATCTCCGCGACGCGGTAGAGGATCTGCCCCCGGTTGTACGGCGTGGCCCCCGACCACCCGGGGAAGGCCTTGCGGGCGGCCACCACGGCGTCACGGGCGTCCTTGCGCGAGGCACGCGCCGCGTTGGCCACGAACTCGCCCTTGGCCGAGGTCACGACGTAGGACCTTCCACTCTCGGAGCGCGGGAACGCCCCGCCGATGAACAGCTTGTAGGTCTTGCGAACGGCCAACCTACTCATCGCCGCGCCCCCTCCACGTGATCTCCTGGGTCAGCTGCACAGGAGCGAAGATCTGACCGCACCTGCTGACGCCGCAGCGGTGCGCGAACCACCCGGTACGGCCGGGCCGCCCGGCCCTGGCGAAGGCGTGTCCCCGAGTGGCCTGCCCGCGGCGGGCCCTGCGTCTGCCGCGCTTGTGCTCACACATCGAGGTAGGCCTCCAGCCCGGCGAGCCCGCCTTCCCTGCCGTAGCCCGACTCCTTGTACCCGCCGAACGGCGAGGTGGGGTCGAACTTGTTGAAGGTGTTGGCCCACACCACTCCGGCGCGCAGCCGGTCGGCCATCCACAGGATGCGCGAACCCTTCTCGGTCCAGACGCCGGCCGACAGCCCGTACGGGGTGTTGTTGGCCTTCTCCACGGCCTCGGCCGGGGTGCGGAAGGTGAGCACGGACAGCACCGGCCCGAAGATCTCCTCGCGGGCGATGCGGTGGGACTGGGCGACGCCGGTGAAGAGGGTCGGCGGGAACCAGAAGCCCTTCTCCGGGATGTCGCAGGGGGGCGACCAGCGCTCCGCGCCCTCCGAGTCTCCAATTTCCGACATTTCACGAATCTTCGCCAGCTGCTCGGCGGAGTTGATGGCGCCGATGTCGGTGTTCTTGTCGAGCGGGTCGCCGAGCCTCAGCGTGCCGAGGCGGCGCTTGAGCGCGGTCAGCAGCTCGTCCTGGACCGACTCCTGCACCAGCAGCCGCGAGCCGGCGCAGCACACGTGGCCCTGATTGAAGAAGATGCCGTTGACGATGCCCTCGACGGCCTGGTCGACGGCGGCGTCCTCGAACACGATGTTCGCGGCCTTGCCGCCGAGTTCGAGCGTGAGCTTCTTGTCGGTGCCCGCGACGGTGCGGGCGATGATGCGGCCGACCTCGGTGGAGCCGGTGAAGGCCACCTTGTTGACGTCGGGGTGGGCCACGACGGCCGCCCCTGTCTCGCCCGCGCCGGTGACGATGTTGACCACGCCGGGCGGCAGGTCGGCCTGCTGGCAGATCTCCGCGAACAGCAACGCGGTCAGCGGGGTGGTCTCGGCCGGCTTGAGTACGACGGTGTTGCCGCAGGCCAGCGCCGGTGCGATCTTCCACGCCAGCATGAGCAGCGGGAAGTTCCAGGGGATGACCTGACCGGCCACGCCCAGCGGCTTGGTGCCGAACCCGGCGTGCTCCAGCTTGTCGGCCCAGCCCGCGTAGTAGAAGAAGTGCGCCGCGACCAGCGGCACGTCCACGTCACGCGACTCGCGGATGGGCTTGCCGTTGTCGAGCGACTCCAGCACGGCCAGCTCGCGGGCCCGCTCCTGGATGATGCGGGCGATGCGGAAGATGTACTTGGCCCGCTCGGAACCGGGCAGCGCGCTCCAGACGCCGAACGCCTTGCGCGCGGCCTGGACCGCGCGGTCCACGTCGTCGGAGGTGGCGGTGGCGATCTCGGCGAGCTTCTCCTCGCTCGCCGGATTGATCGTCTTGAAGGGGGCGCCGGACCCCTCGGCGAACTCGCCGTTGATGAACAGCCCGTAGGACGGCTTGATGTCGACGACATCGCGCGACTCGGGCGCGGGCGCGTATTCGAAGGCCATCGTCAGTCCAAGGTGAAGTAGTCGGGGCCCGCGTAGCGGCCGGTGGCCAGCTTCTCTCGCTGCATCAGCAGGTCGTTGAGCAGCGAGGAGGCGCCCAGCCGGAACCACTCGGGCGTCAGCCAGTCCGCGCCCGCGGTTTCGTTGACCAGGACCAGGTTCTTGACGGCGTCCTTCGTGGTGCGGATCCCGCCGGCGGGCTTCACGCCCACCTGGCGGCCGGTGGCGTCGCGGAAGTCGCGCACGGCCTCCAGCATGATCAGGGTCACCGGGAGCGTGGCCGCCGGGGCCACCTTGCCGGTGGAGGTCTTGATGAAGTCGGCGCCGGCGATCATGGCCAGCCAGGACGCGCGCCGTACGTTGTCATAGGTCGCCAGCTCGCCCGTCTCCAGGATCACCTTCAGGTGCGCCTGGCCGCAGGCGGCCTTCACCGCGACGATCTCCTCGAAGACCTTGAGGTAGTCGCCCTCCAGGAAGGCGCCGCGGTCGATCACCATGTCGATCTCGTCGGCGCCCGCCGCCACGGCCAGCGCGGTGTCGCTGACCTTGACCTCCAGGGAGGAGCGCCCGCTCGGGAAGGCGGTGGCCACCGAGGCGACCTTCACCCCCGAGCCCCTGACGGTCTCGGCGGCGACGGCCACCAGGTCGGGGTAGACGCAGACCGCCGCGACACGAGGCGCGCCGCCACCAGGACGCATCGCCTTGGTGCACATCGCCCGCACCTTGCCGTGCGTGTCCGCGCCTTCCAGCGTGGTGAGGTCGACCATGGAGATGGCCAGGTCGATGGCCTGCGCCTTCGCGGTCGTCTTGATGGATCGGGTGCCGAGCATCGCCGCTCGCTGGTCCGCGCCGACCCGGTCGACACCGGGCAGGCCGTGCAGGAAGGCCCGCAGCGTGGTGGCGGATGCCGCCACGTCCGCGAGCGAGTTAGTCACAGTAGATGACACCCCCACAGCATCGCCGACCGGGCAGGCTACCTCCAAACCGGATCAGGTCACCGATAGCCGAGGATCAGCTGGCGCGTCACTCCAGCCTCACGCGTTTCGGCCGTGGCCCACATCGTCCTGGTTCCCGGCACGTTGGCCAGGCCGTTGAGCGTGACCTTGCCGACCGGGGTCCGCGTCCAGCGTCCGCCCTGGTAGTGGGTGAGGACGTCCGGCAGATCCTGGCGCCGCGTGGCCAGCCACAGCCCTCCGGCTCCGTCCGGCGCGACCTTCGTATAGGAGGTCCCGGCCGGGCGGTGGGCCAGCCGTACCCAGGAGGTGCCGTTCCAGCGCAGCACCAGGGCCTCACGCATGACCCGTTCCTCGCCGATGATGAAGGAGATTCCGCCCACGGCGTACGCCTCGTCCGGCCCGAGCGCCATGATGTCGTGCAGTTCCGCGTAGGCGTCGCCGACCCGCGACCGGCTGGGCAGGGAGATCGACGGCACCGGCGAGCGCCGCCACCCCGAGTCCGTCAGCCGCAGGACCGACGCGGCGTGCGCGGGCGACTCCGCCCCCAGGCTGCTGAGCGCCCACACGTGCTTCGGGGAGGAGGCGGCGAAGTCGGTGATGGGCAGCGGGGCGGCCACCTCCGTCCAGCGCCTTCCCGTCCAGTGCCACACCACGTCGCGCAGCCCGCGCGGGCCGAGCCGCAGCCCCGCCGCCCAGCACTCCGACGGGCCCGTGGCCAGCGCCGCCGTCGCGTGCGCGCCCTCGGCCTCGATCGGGCGCGCGTACCACTTGCCGCCGGTCAGCTGGCGGGCGTCCACCCGGGCCGGGCTCTGCACGAACTGCCAGGCCGTCCCCCGCCCCGCCGCCGTCACCAGGTACGGCACGGCCCCGCCCGCCGAGTTCCGCCAGGCTTTGCCGTTCCATCGCAGCAGGGGTTGCCCGGTCCTGACCACCCAGGCGTCGTCGCCGCCGGTGGCGCCCACGTCCTGATAGCCGCCCAGGGATCCGTCCGTCCTGGAGACCCGCCAGGCCGCTTCCCCGGCCGCGGCGGGCGCCGCCGCCACCAGCGGGAACAGCGCCAGCGCGGCGATCGCGATGCGTCTCATGGGCCATCATCGTGGCCTGCCTTAGGCGGGTGGCAGGCCTGTCCTAGGTAGGGGTAAGCCGATGGTTCGGCAAGAGATAAGGCATCCGACCGATGTGGCCGGCCGGGCCTTAGGAGGAGTGTTAGGGGTGCAGACGACAAAGGAGAAGGAAATGAACCCCGAGCTCGACTTCCAGCTGATGAAGAGCCAAGCCGGTGAGCTTCGGCGGGCCGCCGCCGAGCACCGCAGGGTACGTGAGGCGGAGCGCCGCAACAAGTCCGAGCGCCGCTCGGTCTTCGGCAAGCGCCGCGTGTCATGACCCCCACAAGAGTGCCCGGCCGCAACCTCCCTCGCGGCCGGGCCTCACACCCTCCTTGACCCGGCGGGAAAGCGCCTCGACACATCCCCCCAACCCCGCCGCCTTCGGCCACAAGCCTTCCGGTCGGTCCCTGCGCCTCCGGTCAGCGCCTCCATAAATGCGGCGAAAGCTACAGGTAAGGCGTGACATGCTGGATGACATGCTGGGACGTATGGTGAGTCCCGTCTTCGTCGGGCGGGAAGCGGAACTCGCCCACCTCGCCGACGCCATGGACGCGGCCAGGCAGGGCACCGCCACGGCCGTGCTGCTCGGCGGCGAAGCCGGTGTGGGCAAGACCCGGCTGGTGCAGAAGTTCGCCGATCGGGCCGCCCAGGACGGCGCCCACGTGCTCTTCGGGGGCTGCGTGGAACTGTCCACCGACGGCCTCGCCTACGCGCCGTTCACCGCCGCGCTCAGGCAGCTCGTCAGGGAGATGGGCACCGCCAGGATCGCCCGTCTCCTGCCTGAGGGCGCCGAGCGCGACCTGGCCAGGCTGCTGCCGGAGTTCGGCGAGCCCACCGTCGACGGTGACACCGACACCGGCCGCGCCCGGCTGTTCGAGCAGTTCCTCACCCTTCTGGAACGTCTCGCCGAGTCCCGCCCCACGGTCCTGTTCATCGAGGACATCCACTGGGCCGACCGCTCCAGCCGCGACCTCATCGCCTTCCTCAGCCGCAACCTCGCCGCCGCCCAGGTCCTGATCGTGCTCACCTACCGATCCGACGACCTGCACCGCCAGCACCCGCTGCGCCCCGTCCTGGCCGAGCTGAGCCGGGTCAGGGGTGTGCTCAGGCTCGACCTGCCCCGCCTGTCGCAGGACGAGGTGGCCGAGCAGATGACCGGGATCCTGGGCCGGACCCCCGAATACGCCAGGGTCGAGAAGGTCTTCGAGCGCAGCGAGGGCATCCCGCTGTTCGTCGAGGCGCTGCTCGACGACCCCGACGGCGACTGCGCCTTCCCCGACTCCATGCAGGACCTCATCCTCAGCGCCGTCGAGCGCCTGCCCGAGGAGACCCAGCGCGTCCTTCGGGTGGCCGCCGCCGGCGGCATCCGGATCGGCCACGCCCTGCTCGCCGCCGTCAGCGGCCTGTCCGACCTGGAGCTGGAGTCCGCCCTGCGTCCTGCCATCGCGGGGAACGTGCTGCAGATCGCCGACAACCGGGCCTACGTCTTCCGGCACGCGCTGATCCGCGAAGCCGTACACGAGGAACTGCTGCCCGGCGAGCACCAGCGGCTGCACGCGCGCTACGCCGAGGAGATCTCCCGCGACCGCAAGCTCGTCCCGCCCGGTCGCGCCGCCGTCGAGCTGGCCCACCACTGGTACGGCGCGCGCAACGACGAATGGGCCCTCATCTCCGCCTGGGAGGCGGCCCGCAAGTCGATGAAGGCCTTCGCCTACGCCGAGGCGATCCCACTGCTCGAACGCGTGCTCATGCTCTGGGACAAGGTGCCGGGCGCGGCCGGGCGCATCGACGCCGACCACTCCTACGTGCTGGAGAAGGCCGCGCTGGCCGCGGGCAACAGCGCCGAGGTGGATCGCGGCGTGAAGTTCGTGCGGGCGGCGCTCGCCGGCCTCGACGAGGACACCCAGCCCGACCGCGTGGCCATGCTCATGGTGCGCTGGGCCGGGTTCAAGATCTCCAAAGGCAAGATGGGTGTCGTCGAGGACTTCCACAAGGCCCTGGAACTCGTCCCCGACCACAGCCACCCGCGCGCCGAGGTGCTGACGAAGCTCAGCCAGCACCTGATGCTGCAGGGCGAGGTCGAGGAGGGCACCGCCAGGTGCGAGGAGGGCCTGCTCATCGCCAGGGACGTCGGCGACGAACACCTGGAGGGCGAACTCCTCATGAACCTCGCCCTCGGCCAGGCCATGGCCGGCGGCAGCATCGCCCAGTACGAGACCAACCAGCTCGCCCGCGCGATAGGCGAGCGCATCGACTCGCCCCGCCTCATCCTGCGCTCCGTCGGCAACAACATCGACGCGCTCAACGACCTCGGCCGCTCGGAAGAGGCGCTCGAACTCTCCTACGAGGGCGAGCGCATGGCCAAGAAGTACGGGCTGATCAGGACCATAGGCGTCTTCATCCTCAACAACCGCGCCGAGGCCCTCGAACTTCTCGGCCGCTGGGACGAGGCGCTGGAGACCGCGGAACGCTCGCTGAGGTTCGGCCCCAGCCTGCGCACCCGCCACCACATCCTGCGCGTCCAGGCCGACATCGCGCTGTCGCGCGGCGACCTGTCGACGCTGGAGAGCAACCTGTCCGAGCTGGGCGTGCTCAAGGAGCGTCCCGAGGACTTCGTCCAGGACATCACCTCGAGCTCCCGCCTGCACATGGGCTGGCACCTGCTGAAAGGCGAGCCCGAGTCGGCGCTGGAGGTCGCCCACCGGGTGCTGTCGCGGCCGTCGCAGTCCAGCAAGTCGGCGCTCGGCTGGCGGCTGCTCTCCCTCATCAGCCACGTCTGCGACCAGGCCGAGGCCCTCGACCCCACACTGTCCGAGCACGTACGCGGCCACGCCGCCGAGGTCGCCGCCACGCTGCGCATCTCGGGCCCGCCCGCCGAGGCCTACCGCCTGACCTACACCGGCGACTTCGACGCCGCCGCGGCCGCGTGGGAACGGCTGCGCCGCCCGCACGCCCAGGCCAAGGCGCTCCTGCACGCCGCGACCATCGCCGCCCAGTCGGGCGACCGCGAGGGCGCCGCCACGCGGCTGCGGGTCGCGCAGCCGCTGGCCGAGGCGCTGCGGGCCACCCCGCTGGTGGAGGAGATCGAGATGCTCAGCCGGCGGGTGGGCGGCGCCTCCGCGCCGTCGGCGACGTCGGAGCTGCTGACGCCCCGGGAGTTGGAGGTTCTCCGGCTGGTGGCGCTGGGGCGCAGCAACCGCGACATCGCGGCCGAGCTGTTCATCTCGGCGAAGACGGTCAGCGTGCACGTCTCCAACATCCTGGCCAAGCTCGGCGTCTCCAGCCGGGGCGAGGCCGCCGCCGCCGCGTACCGGCTGTCGCTGCTGTCGACCTGAGCTACCAGATGGCGTCGGCCAGCAGGACGATGCCGAAGACGGCGAACGCCGCGGCGGCGCCGTAGCGGATGGCCTTCTCCGGCAGGTGCTTGCCGAGGATCCGCCCGACCACGATGGCCAGGGCGTCCGCGGCGACCATACCGACGGTGGAGCCGATCCAGGTGCCGAGCCAGCCATGCTGCGTGGCCAGGACGATCGTGGCCAGCATCGTCTTGTCGCCCAGCTCGCTCAGGAAGAACGCGACCGTCACCGCGATGATCGCGTTCCTGGTGGTGCGCTGGGCCTTCTTCGACTCTTCGTCGGTCAGCTCGTCGCCGCGCAGCGTCCACAGCGCGAAGCCGAGGAAGGCGATGCCGGCCGCGACGGAGATCGCGGTGGTGGGCAGGGCGTCGCCGATGAGCCCGCCGACGGCCACGCTGAACAGGTGCACGACGGTCGTGGCGATGGTGATGCCGACCAACACCGGCCAGGCCTTGAATCGGGTGGCGAACGTCATCGCCATCAGCTGGCTCTTGTCACCCAGCTCCGCCACGAAAATGGCCACAAGACTGATCCAGAACGCTTCCAACGGTCCTCATTCCTACGAACCGGACCGGAGCGCCTGCCGGGGCACGACTCTTCGGCCCGGCATGACAGCCAGGCCGAAGGTCTCGTCCGCCTGTGAAGGCCCACGTGACCGGGCGTCGGGACGCCAGTGTGTCGATCACGTGATTTGGGACTACTCCCCTTCGGAATATCTCGGCCACTTTAACAGGCCGAACCCGCCGAATGTTCCTCAGGCGAGGGTGTCAGAGCTCACAGCCGACCATCACCGGCTCGTTGACCAGCCGCACCCCGAACTTCTCCGCGACCCCGTCACGCACCTCCCTGGCCAGCGCCAGCAGGTCGGCCGCGGTGGCCGAGCCGTCGGGGTTGGTGAGAGCGAGCGTGTGCTTGGTGGAGATGCGGGCGGGCCCGCGGCGGTACCCCTTGGGGAAACCGGCATGCTCGATCAGCCACGCCGCCGGCACCTTGACCGTGCCGTCGGGCAGGTCCCAGCGAGGATGGCCGGGCGCGCGCAGCTCCAGCTCGGCGGCCTGGCCGGGAGTCAGGATCGGGTTGGTGAAGAACGATCCGGCGCTGCGGGTGTCGGGGTCTTCCGGGTCGAGCACCATGCCCTTGCTCCTGCGCAGGGCCAGGACGGCCGCGCGGGCGTCCGCGAGCCGTACCCGCTCGCCCATCGGCACCCCGAGGCGCACCGCCAGCTCCTTGTAGGCCACCTCGCCCGACAGCTCGGAGATGTCCAGGACATAGGTGACGCCCAGCACCACGTGCCGCGACAGGTCCCGCTTGAACGCGCTGTCGCGATAGGAGAACCCGCACCGCCGGGCCTCGATGTCCACCACCTGCCGGGTCTTGCGGTCGTAGGCCCGCACGCAGCGGACGGTCTGCGACACGTCCTGCCCGTAGGCGCCCACGTTCTGGATCGGCGTCGACCCCACCAGGCCCGGGACGCCGGACATGCACTCGATGCCGGACCAGCCCTCGGCGACCGCGCGGGCCACGAGCGCGTCCCAGTCCTCGCCCGCCTCGACCGTGAGCAGCACCTGCCCGCCGTCGCGCTCGGCCCGCACCCCGGTCGAGGCGACCTTGACCACCAGCCCGTCGAAACCCTCGTCGGGCACGACCAGGTTGCTGCCGCCGCCCAGCACCAGCGTGGGAACCCCGTCGCGGTCGGCCTCGGCCACGAAGGAGACGAGCTGCTCCGCCGTACCGGCCTCGACGAACTCGCGGGCCGGGCCGCCCAGGCCCAGCGTGGTGTACGGCGCCAGCATCTCCATGGGGCCCTAGCTTATGAGCCCCCCGCGATGCGCGGCACCCGGCGCCCGCGTCAGGAGGAGCGCAGCAGGCGCAGCACCCGGTCGTAGGTGCGGCGGGACTCGCGTTCGCGGTAGTCCTGGTCGACGTCGTGGTAGCCGTGGTGGCGCAGGCCGTGCACGGGGAGCGTCTCCTGCGGCACCACCAGTTCGCCGTCCAGGCCGAGCGAGAGCTCCAGGTCCGCGTTGCGGTAGTAGCGGGCGTCCTGCGGCATGGCGGCCAGCGCCTCGGCCCGCCGTACCGCCATCAGGTAGCCCATGAGCGCGCGGACCCGTCCAGGACCGGCCTCGTGCCACGTGTGGCCGTCCGCGTCGGGGTCGGCGCCCTTCCACCCGGCCGCGACCGCGCCGTGCTGGATCGCCGCCGTCAGCGGCGTGAGCGCGTCGCCCGTGAGGATCGTGGAGGTCTCCATCAGGACGTGCACGTCCGAGGTGTCCAGCCGCATCAATGCCGTACGGCAGGCGCTCCACCCGGCCGACCCCCCGAACCAGTGCGGCAGCTCGGCCACGTGCCAGACGGTCACCCGCTCGGGCCGCCGGGCGGCGAACTCGTGCAGGACGTCGCCCGCGCCGTCCCGGTTGCCCAGGTCGAGGGCGAGGACGGCGGCGTCGGTGTGCTCCAGCAGCGCCTCCACGCAGGCGCGCACGTCGTCCGGCCGGCCGTCGGCGATCAGGCCCGCCGAGACGGTGACGTCGACGATCTCGGCGCGTTGCCGCTCCTGGTTCACCCCGGCGTCGTCGAGCCGGTTGGCGGCCAGGCTGGCGTCCCAGATCCGCTGCGCGTGGAGCATGTCGTCCTCGGGCGTCCCGCTCGATCCGGGGTCGCCGGAGAAGCCCAGTTCGGCGGCGGGGTCCTCCTGGGCTCCCGCGCCGGCCGTCCCCGCCGTGGAGCCCGCTGTGGGGCTCGCTTCAGGGCCCGTGTCGCCGCCGGTCGTGTCGCGGCCGGTGCCCGAGGCAGGGGCGACGGCCCGTGGGTTGAGGTGGCGGGGCGGGCCGGCGTCGGTGACGGCGCTGATCGGGATCGAGCGGACGGTCGGCCAGATGGTGTAGGGCGGCTTCTCGCTCAGCGTGTAGCCGTCGGGGGCGTCCTTGACCAGCCACCCCTCGCGCTCGATCCGCGCGCGCAGCTCGTCGGCGAGCGCGTAGTCGCGCTCCGCCCTCGCCTTCACACGCTGCTCGGCCAGCTCGATGACGTGGTGCGGCACTTCACTCATACCGACCGCCCTACCCCAGGACAGGGCACCTCTATCAGGACAGCTGAACCACCGCACGCGCCTTGGACAGCACGTTGGCGTCCGCGGACTTGGCCACCAGAGCGATGACGACCCGCTTGTCCTCCAGCTTCTCCTCCACGACGCCGCTGACGGTGATCGTCGCGCCCGCGTCGTCGTCGGGCACGACTACCATCGAGGAGAACCGCACCCCGTAGTCGACCACCGCGCCGGGATCGCCGGCCCAGTCGGTGACGAACCGCCCCGCCTGCGCCATCGTGAACATGCCGTGCGCGATGACGTCGGGCAGGCCGACGGTCTTGGCGAACCGCTCGTTCCAGTGGATCTGGTTGAAGTCGCCGGAGGCGCCCGCGTACATGACCAGGTTGAGGCGGCGCACCGGGTAGTCGGCCGCGGGGATCTGCTGGCCGACCTCGACCTCGTCGTACTTGACCGTCGCCGTCATCTCAGGCCGCCCCTCCACGCTCGACGATGGTGTTGTAGGTGGTGCAGACGGGTTCGCCGGCGACGGTGCTGACCTCGCTCCTGATCGTGAGCAGCTCGTTGCGCCCGGCGCTGCGGATGTCGGTGATCGTCGACCGGGTGACCAGTTCGTCGCCGGGGTAGATCGGCCGCGTGTACTCGAACCGCTGCTCGCCGTGGACCACCATCGCGAAGTTCAGCCCCAGTTCGGGGTCGGCCAGCGCCTCACCGCCGCTCTGCAGGCTGAACACGATGGGGAAGGTGGGCGGCGCCACCACGTCCGGATGTCCCGCGGCCTGCGCCGCGTCCCGGTCGCGGTAGATCGGGTTGTGGTCGCCGATCGCCGCGGCGAACTCGCGGATCTTCACCCGGCTGACCTCGTACGGCGCGGCGGACGCATACGACCGCCCCACGAAATCACGGTTCAAGGCCATTCGTGCCCCTTCACGCGTTCCTGAGCTTTGACCCGACCGTAACAGAACAAGGTTCGGCTGTCGCCGTCCCGGCTCCATCATGAACCGCCCGAACCCACGACGGCCCCGGCATTGCCGCACGATGACCCTGAGCACGGATGATGCCCGATCGCCCAACCGGACAGAAGTGAACAGACACTCCACTTAGGGCATGATCTATACCATGCGCCGTTTCCTCAACTGGACCACCGCCGTCCCTCTCCTCGCACTTCTGGCGCTGGCTCTGACGTGGGGACGGGAACCGCCGATGGTCGTCGTGATCATCGTCGCGGTGCTGCTGGCCGGGGCGGTTCTGGCGGCGGTGCACCACGCCGAGGTCATCGCGCACCGCGTCGGCGAGCCGTTCGGCTCACTGGTGCTCGCGGTCGCGGTCACCGTGATCGAGGTCGCGCTGATCGTCAGCCTGATGATCAGCGGCGGCGAGAAGACCGCGACGCTCGCCCGCGACACCGTCTTCGCCGCCGTCATGATCACCTGCAACGGCATCGTCGGACTGTCCCTGCTCAGCGCCACGCTCCGGCGGAGGGTCGTGGCGTTCCACGCCGAAGGGACCGGCGGCGCGCTCGCCACCGTGGCCACGCTCGCGACACTCAGCCTCGTGCTGCCGACGTTCACGACCAGCGCCCAGGGCCCGGAGTTCTCCCCCGGCCAGCTCGCCTTCGCCGCCGTGGCCTCGCTCGCGCTCTATGGCCTGTTCGTCCTCACCCAGACGGTACGGCACCGCGACTACTTCCTGCCCGTCACCCACGACGGCCAGGCCATGCCCCCGGACGCCCACGCGCCCAGGCCGACCACGAGAACCGCGACCGTCAGCCTCGGCCTCCTCCTGATCGCCCTCGTCGCCGTCGTCGGCCTGGCCAAGGTCGAGTCGCCGATCATCGAGAGCGCCGTCTCCGATGCCGGGCTGCCGCACGCCGTCGTCGGCGTGGTGATCGCCCTGCTGGTCCTGCTGCCCGAGACCATCGCCGCGGTACGCGCGGCCAGGCGCGACCAGCTCCAGATCAGCCTCAACCTGTCGCTCGGCTCGGCGATGGCCAGCATCGGCCTGACGATCCCGGCCATCGCGCTCGCGTCCATCTGGCTGGACGGGCCGCTGGTGCTCGGACTGGGCGGCACCCACATGGTCCTGCTCGCCCTGACCGTCGGCGTCTCCACCCTCACCGTGGTGCCGGGGCGGGCCACGTTGCTGCAGAGCGGCGTCCACCTGGTGCTGTTCGCCGCATTCCTGTTCCTGGCAGTCAGCCCTTGACCACTTCCTGGCAGTCAGCCCTTGACCACGTGGCCGGTCTTCAGAGGTCCGACCACCTGGGCGGTCTTTGAGGGGTTGACCCCACCTGGCCAGGCCTTTGAGAGTTGACCTACCTGGCCGGTCTCTGGGGTTGACCACTTGACCGGGTGACGTGGCGCCGTTGCGGCGGGCGCCACGTCCGGCGTGAGAAGCGATCCCCACGATCGGCGCCCGCCCACGGCGGCGGGTGGGGGTGGGGTGGCGGAGCCGTAACGGATGGTGCGCCCTTGAGGGGTTATCCCATGGCGCGCCCTTGAGGGGTTATCCCATCGACTTCTGGCCGTCGATGGACTCGCGGATGATGTCGGCGTGGCCGGCGTGCTGGGCGGTTTCGGCGATGATGTGGAGCATCGTGCGGCGGACCGACCAACGCGCCCCCTGCTCGAACCACGGCGCCGTGGGCAGCGCGTGCGAGGTGTCGAGGTCGAGCGTGCGGGCGAGCTCGTTCGTGGCCCGAGCCACCGACTCGTAGTGCTTGAGCAGGGCGTCGAGCGTGTCGCCCGCGTCCATTCTGAACTGCCCCTCCCAGTCGACGGGCACGCTCTCCATGTGCTCGGCACCGCCGACGGCGAAGCGCGCCCAGCGCTCCTCGACGTTAGCGACGTGCTTGACGAGGCCGCCCAGGCACAGCGCGCTGGCCGTGGGCGTGCGGGCCGCCTGCTCGTCGGTGAGCCCCTGGACCGTGTGGAGGAGGAACCCGCGGTGCTTGTCCAGCGTCTGGACGAGGTCGTCGCGCTCGCTCGACATGTCGTCACCCCTTCCGGGGTCTAGATGCCCTTGCGCATCGCCCGGGTTCCGGCATAGAGGCCGATCAGTGCCACCAGGCCGGCGGCCGCTGCGCCGTACAAGACAGAGATATCACCCAGCTGACCGGAGAAGAGCGAACGTTGTGCGTCGACGAGGTATTTGACGGGGTTCACGTATCCGACGATCCGCAGCCACGTCGGGCCGGAGTCCACGGGCAGCAGCACTCCCGACAGAAGGAGCAGCGGGAACAACGCCCACTGCGTGACCAGATAGAACATCGTGCCGTCCGGCGCCGACTTGAGCGCCAGCACGAACGACAGCGACCCGAGCCCCACCCCCAGCACGATCAGCAGCACGAGCCCCAGGATCACCCCGGCCAGGTGCAGCTCGAAGCCGAGCGGCAGCGCCAGCAAGATGATCAGCACGGCCTGGAGGAACAGGACGGCCATCTCCTTCAGCGTCCGGCCGACCAGCATGGCGGTGCGGTTCAGCGGCGAGACCATGAGGCGTTCGAGCGAACCGCCGATCGCCTCGGTGAGCAGGTTGTAGCCGGAGCCCATCGGCCCGGTCAGGCACATCATGACCAGGATGCCGGGCACGAACCACTGCCACGAGGTGTCCGTCGCCCCCTTCAGCAGCGAGCCGAACAGGAACAGGAACAGCAGCGGCTGCAACATCTCGAAGACCAGGTTCGTCGGCTGCCGAAGCGACGGGGTGAACTCCCTGGTGAAGACCGTCGCGGTGTCACGCAGGAACGTCGTCATCGGCCAGGCTCCTTCCGGTCAGCGCGAGGAAGACGTCGTCGAGGGTCGGGCGCTTCGTCTCCGCCGCGGTGACCTTGATCTCGTGCGCGTCGAGGGTTCTGAGGCATTCGGGCAGCGCGGCCGGGGCGTTGGGGACGCGCAGCTTCACGGTGCCGCCGTCCGCTTCGCCGCCGGTCAGCTCCGCGGCGCGGGCGGCGTCGGAGGTGGTCAGGATGATGTGGTCGCCGGCGAGGTCGTTCTTGAGCTGCTCGGCGGTGCCGTCGGCGATGATCCGGCCGTTGTCGATGATGATCACCCGCTCGGCCATGGCGTCGGCCTCTTCGAGATAGTGGGTGGTCATGAAGATGGTCATCCCGATCGCCTCGCGCAGGCGCAGGATGTGCGACCAGACCTCGGCGCGGCTGGTCGGGTCGAGGCCGGTGGACGGCTCGTCCAGGAAGAGCAGCTTGGGCTCGTGCACCAGGCCGATCGCGAGGTCGAGGCGCCGGCGCTGGCCGCCGGAGAGCGTGCCCGGCTGGCGCTTGGCCATATGGGTGAGGTCGAGCATGTCGAGCACCTCGTCGGCGCGGCGGCGCGCCTGCGGGATGGGAAGGCCGTAGCAGCGGCCCTGCGCGACGAGTTCGTCGCGAACGCGGTAGTTCTCGCCCGCGCTGTTCTTCTGGCCGACGTAGCCGATGCGGGCGCGCACGCCGGACGGGTCGGTGGCGATGTCGTGCCCGGCCACCGTGGCGCTGCCCTTCGTGGGCGGCAGCAGCGTGGTGAGCATGCGCAGGGTGGTCGATTTCCCCGCGCCGTTCGGACCCAGGAAGGCGACCAGCTGGCCGTCCTCGATGTCGAGGTCGATCCCGCGTACGGCGTCGACGGTCTCTTTTCGTTTCAAGGTGAAGCTCCGGGTGAGTCCCCGGGCGCTGATGATGGGCATGGCAAACAGCCCCTTGCTTGGGAGGCGGGCGGATTTCCCCAAGCTTGCGCAGGTCAGCGGGGTTTAGGCAAACGCGAACACTACATTCACATACGGCGCTGACCTGCGGAAACGCCATGTAAGCCATCATTTGAAATAGCGCTCCGACCTGGGATTTCAAGAAATTTCGGCTATGCCGCAGTAGAGCGGTTGCGGGCCCTGCCGTACTCCGCGAAAATCTTGGCCTCATCGGTGAAAAGGGGACCCTCGTGAAGCGTGTTCTGGTGGCCGCGGCGCTGGCCGCGGTCGGTTACGGCGCGAACGCGTTACCCGCCCAGGCCGTCGACGGCGTGCCGGGTGTCGACGTGAGCAACTGGACCGGCGAGGTCGACTGGGCGAGTGTCGCGTCGGGCGGCGCGAAGTTCGCGTTCGTGATGGCCAGCGAGGGCGGCGACTTCGTCAGCCCCACGTTCTCCGCCCAGTTCGAGGGCGCCGCCGACGCGGGGCTGATCCGCGGTGCTTACCACTTCGCCCAGCCGCACGAGTCGGACGGCGCCGCCCAGGCCGAGTACTTCGTGCAGAACGGCGGCCGCTGGACCGGCGACGGCATCACCCTGCCGGGCGTGCTCGACCTGGAGGACAACCCCTACAAGGACCGCAACGGCAAGGACAACTGCTACGGCCTGTCCCCCAAGGACATGGTCACGTGGGTCAAGGACTTCACGAAGCGCTACCACCAGCGCACCGGCCGCCAGGCGATCATCTACACCACGACGAGCTGGTGGAAGACGTGCACCGGCGACTCCGCCAAATTCAAGGCCAACCCGCTCTGGCTGGCCCGCTGGGGCGCCGATCCCGGCGAGCTGCCGAAGAGCTGGGAGAGGCACACGTTCTGGCAGTCGGCCGACAAGGGCACGCTGGCCGGCGGGCAGAACTCCTTCAACGGCAGCGAGTCCGAGCTCAGGGAGCTGGCCATCGCGGCGGTCGAGCTGACGGTGTCCGGCCAGGTGAAGAGCCGCCGCTCGTACACGCTCACGATCGCCAACACCGGCCCGCACCCCGCGGGCACGATCAAGATCTCCGGTCGGGCGTACGGCGGGCAGAAGATCGTCAAGGCCCCCGGCTGCAAGTTCAGCGGCACGGCCGTGAAGTGCACCGTGGCCAAGCTGAACCGGGGACAGAAGGTCCGGCTGACGTTCACCACCAAGGCGCCGGCCAAGGGAGGCGTGGGGATCCGGTTCACGGTCGGAACGGTGGAACTGGACCTGAAGGCGCGCTGAGCCGCGCGATCTTGCGGCTTTTGCATGAGGATATATCCCGACTTTCCCTATAAAACGGAGGCATAGGCGGGTGTCGGGGCGGCTACGGCGGGGACTGCTGCCCGCGCTTGCCCTGGTGCTGCTGCTGGCCACCGCCTCCGCGCCCATCAGGGAGTGGGTGGCGCCGGACATCGTCAGACTCGCCTACGAGATCGAGCGCAAGGACATCACCTACTCCTGGGGCGGCGGGCACGCCGACGAGCCGGGCCCGTCCAAGGGCACCTGCCTCGGCTACAAGGGCAAGATCCGGCCCTGTCCCGCCGCCAGGACCAGGGGGCTGGACTGCTCGGGGTTCACGAGGTGGGTGTACGCGCTCGCGCACGGCTCCGACGTGCTCGGTCCCGGCAACACCGACGACCATGTGCGGCGCATGTACCGGGTGAAGAAGCCGCAGCCCGGCGACCTCGTCTACTTCGGAAAAATCACGAAAAAGCGCATTAAGACGCACCACGTCGGGATCTTCCTCGGCAACGGGAAGATGATGAACGCCCCCGAGACCGGCGCCGAGGTCCGCATCGACGACATCGCCGACAAGAAGGGCTTCGCCGGCTACTACCGGTTCTGACCCACGATGCCCAGGAGGCATGAGTCGCTGCGTGAAAATTGAGAGTCCTGAGGTCTACTCTGTGCCGCTATGGACAGGCGATGGGTGGGCCCCCGCGGCTACGAGGTCGTCCCCGCCACGCGGGCCGGCCGCCAGGTGCTCCGGATCCGGCGCAACGGCTGGCTGATCGCCGACTGCCTGTCCGTGGCCGACGTCGCCAGGCATGTGGATCTGGCCGACCTGTGCGAAGTGATCACGCTACCGATGGACCGTTGTTACAAAGCTGCCGGATAACCGACACAGGCTCCGCCTTACCCTCGTTGACATGCGAAAACAGGCTCTGACGTTCCTCGCGCTCGCCCTGACGGCGGCCTGTGGCGCCGCCGGTGGAGTCCGGGTCGAGGGCCCGGCGCCGCCGGCGGAGTCCCGCGGTCCCGTCTACGTCGTCGCCTACATGGGCGACGCCCTGCAACGCCCGTCGGACTTCGCGCTCACCGAGTTCAGCGGCATGAACGGCGTGCGCTGGCAGTCGTGGGGCGGCGAGCGCGCCGTGGGCACCGGCGAACTGAGCGGCACCTGGTGCCTGCCCGGCTGCGAGGTCAAGGGCTACCCCGCCACGATCACCCTCAGCCGCCTGACGCGGTTGGAGCGCACCGGCTACTACGCCCGCTTCACCGTCACCTCCGGCCACGAGATCAAGGACGACCTGACCGACCAGAAGCTGGAGGTGCCGCCCCGATGACCGACGTCCTGCTCGTCGAGGACGACGCCGTGATCCGCGAGGCCACCCAGCTGGCCCTCGAACGCCACGGCCTGGCCGTACGCACGGCATCGGATGGTCTGTCCGGCCTGTCCGCCTTCCAACGCCAGGCTCCCGACGTGGCCCTGCTCGACGTGATGCTCCCCCACCTCGACGGCGTCAGCCTGGCCAGGCGCATCAGGCAGGCGGGCGGCGTCCCCATCATCATGATCTCGGCCAGGTCCGACGCCATCGACGTGATCAACGCCCTGGAGGCCGGCGCCGACGACTACGTCACCAAGCCGTTCGAACTGGGCGTCCTGCACGCCCGCATCCGCGCCGTCCTGCGCCGCGCCGCCGCCGCGAGCGCCCCCGCCGTCCTCACGTTCGGCGACCTGACGGTCGACACCCGGTCCATGGAGGTACGGCGGGGCGGCGCCCTCCTGTCCCTGACCCCGACCGAACTGAAGCTGCTGCTGGAGTTCGCGGCGAACGCCGGGATCGTCCTGTCCCGGGACACGCTGCTGCAGAACGTCTGGGACTACGCCTGGGACGGCGACACCCGCGTCGTCGACGTACACGTGCAACGCCTGCGCTACAAGATCGGCAACGACCGGGTCGAGACCGTGCGCGGGTTCGGCTACAAGCTGAGGCGCTCATGAGCCTGCGCCTGAAGATCGCCCTGTCGCTGGCTCTCACCGCGGTGGCGGTGGCCGCGGCCATCGGACTCCTCGTCCACCTGCGCACCGCCGACACCCAGCTCGACACCGCGCGCCGTACGCTCGACGCCCAGTTCCAGTCGCTCCTGGCCCGCCAGGCGGAGGGTCAGGACGCCGGCCTGACCGTCGGGCCCGTCCCCGGGCCGCTGTCCCGCGAGATCACCGCCCGCCCCGTCCGCGCCACGTACCTGGACGGCGGCACCCTGTGGGCCGCCACCACCCTGGGCGGCAAGACCGTCTCCCTGGCCCGCCCGTACCACCCCGAACAGGCTCAGCTCGCCGCCCTCGACCGCACCCTGCTCACCTCGGGCGCGCTGGCCACGGTGGCGGCGTGTCTGGCGGGGATCGCGGTGGCCACGGGCTTGAGCCGCCGCATCCGCCACGTCTCCCGAACCGCCGCCACCATCGCGTCCGGCGACCTGACCGCCCGCGTCTTCCCGCCCCCGCCTGTGGTGCGACCGTCTGGGGGCGCTTGGCAGGGGGACGAGGTCGTGGCGGTGGGCAGGGCGCTGGACCGGATGGCCGACGCGCTCCAGGCCAGGCTGGAGGCGGAGCGCCGCGTGACGGCCGACATCGCGCACGAGCTGCGTACCCCGGTCACCGGCCTGATGACCGCCGCCGAGCTGCTGCCTCCCGGGCGGCCCACCGAGCTGGTCCGCGACCGCGCGGCCGTACTCGGGAGGCTGGTCGAAGACATCCTGGAAGTGGCCCGCCTGGACGCCCACACGGAGCGACCCGCCCTGGAACGCCGCCTGCTGAGCGCCCTGACCCGCCGGGCCATCACCGCCGCCCACGCCCACACCGACCCCCTGCCCGCCCCCTCAACTGCCGAACCCGGCCACACGTCCTCAGAGCACCCGGGCCTCACGGAGGCGGCTTCTCCGGTGAGCGATGGCGCCGGGGGCGGGGTGCGGTTGGTGGTGGTCCGGGATGTTGAGGTGGAAACCGATCCGCGGCGGGTCGAGCGCGTTCTGGCCAATCTTGTGGCCAATGCCGTGCGTCATGGGCGGCCGCCGGTCACGGTCACCGTCGACGGCATGACGGTGCGGGTGGAGGATCATGGGCAGGGGTTCCCCGCGGACATGCTGGCCGTACTGCGAGAACATGGTCCTCAGCGGTTCGCCAGCGGTGCGAGCGCCCGCGGGACGGGGGTCGGATTGGGGTTGACGATCGCCGCCGGGCAAGCCCGGATGCTGGGTGCTGACCTGGAGTTCGGCGACACGGGCACGGGTGCCGAGGTGACCCTGAGATTGCCTGGAACCAGTTCGCATCATCGCTGACTGCCGTGTATGGTTACACCTGTCCGCAACGCAGACAGCGCCTGCGGACAGGCCCCTATAGCTCAGTCGGCAGAGCGTCTCCATGGTAAGGAGAAGGTCAACGGTTCGATTCCGTTTGGGGGCTCCAGCTTCACCAGGCCTCACCGGAAGTTTTCGGTCGAGGCTTTTGTTATGAGTTCAGCGGTGAGGCATAGATGAGGTCAACCCACCTGACCAGGTGATGTACGTATGTGCTCCTGAGGTCGGGTATCCTCTACGGGTCCGGGTTGTTTCGCCCGGCTCCAGGCGGAGTAGCTCAGTCAGGCAGAGCAAACGGCTCATAATCGTTGTGTCGCCGGTTCAAGTCCGGCCTCCGCTACGGCCCTTCTCAGGTCACCTGGCCTGGGCACGGGTATGTCCATGTCCCGAACGTAGAAAGGCACTCCCACGTGGCTGCCACCGACGTTAGGCCGAAGATCACGCTGGCCTGCCAGGAGTGCAAGCACCGCAACTACATCACGCGGAAGAACCGGCGCAACGACCCGGATCGGCTTGAGCTGAAGAAGTACTGCCCCAACTGCCGCACCCACCGCGCGCACCGCGAGACCCGCTAGCACTCGGCCGCGGCCAGGCCACCTCCCGATCCGGCCGACCGCGCCTCAGCCGCGATTCCACACGCGGCCCGGGTTCTCCGCAGGGCAGACACTCCTGCAACACACCGCACGAACCGGCACCTCCACCGAGGCGCCGGTTTGTCGCATTTCCAGCACCCCGCGCTGCCCCCGCCACCCCGGCCCCCTGTGGACACCGCGCCACGACTCACCCGCGCACCTGTGCCCTCGTGCGCCCGCGCCAAGGCGCCCAACCACCCACCTGGCGTCCCAGGCCATCGGCTCAGCCGCCACCTGGCCCCAGACCCCCGCCTGCCCGCTCCCCTCGGGCCAACGGCCCGCTGGGTCGCCCTCCGCTGGTCAACCGCTCGTCTGCGGGCTGCGCGGTCTGGGGTGGCGGGCCGTACCGGGTCAGAGGGGTTGGTTGAGTTCTCTCAGGGCCAGGTCCCAGGGCTGGGTCTGCTGTTCGCCGTCCGATCCCGCCACCACCACGACACCCTCGGCCCGCAGGCTCTCCACGCTCCGCACGAACGGCGCCCGCGCCGACAAGGCCGCGTTGACGAAGGTCAGCACCACCACCGGGATCCCCAGACCGGGCGCCTCGGCGAGCAGGCCGAGCGCGTACGAGTCGGTCATCCCCTGGGCGAACTTGTTCACGGTGTTGAAGGTGGCCGGGGCGACGATGATCGCGTCGGGTCTGGGCGGCTTGGGTTCGTGGGGTTTGCGGTAGCGGCTGCGCACGGCCCTGCCGGTCTGGAGTTCCAGCGCGGGCACGTCGATGAAGTCCAGGGCCTGCGGGGTGGCGACGATCTGGACGTCCCATCCGGCGTCTTGGGCCAGTTCGACCAGGCGGCCGACGTCCGAGGCGGGCGCGGCGGCGCAGACGATGACGTAGAGGACCTTCACCAGGCCAGGCTAGTTGCCCGTCCGGTTCGCGATGCATCGCCGACCTTGAAAGGCTCGGTCGGCTTACGTGGGAAATGCGGCTTAGGCTGTCGGTCGTGACGAAGATCCCGCTGCGCCGGTTCACCGGACGCGCACTCCCCATCAATGACGAAGGCCGGGTCCTGTTGCTGCACGGGTTCGATCCGGCCAGGCCGGAGCAGCCGTTCTGGTTCACGATCGGCGGCGCGGCCGAGCACGACGAGACGCTGCTGGACGCGGCGGTCCGGGAGCTGTACGAGGAGGCCGGGATCACGGCGCCCGCCGGCGAGTTCACCGGGCCGCTGACGACCGGGACGATCTCGTTCGACTTCGGCGAGTACGCGATCACGCAGGACCAGACGTTCTTCGCGGTACGGGTGACCGGCGCGGAAGTCTCGTTCGAGCACATGGAGGACATCGAGAAGGACACCACGCTGGGACACCGCTGGTGGAGCGTGGAGGAGCTCGAGGCGACGGACGAGGCCTACTTTCCCGCGGACCTTCCGGCCATCCTTCGCAAGATCACACTGGACGGAGAATCCGGGTAGCTCCGGCGATCAGCGCGGTGGCCAGGATCCACCCGGCGACGATCAGGCCGTACGCCAGCCCCTGGGTCCAACCGGCCGGATCGAACAACTCCCGTTGCCCGAAGGTCGCGATCGGCAACAGCAGGTCGAAGGTGTAGGCGAACGCGTCGAACGCGGGCGCTTCCGCGGGCTTGAGCGCTCTGGGTGGGTTCAGAGCGAAGACGACCGTGCCCACGACCAGCAGCAGGACGAACCAGATCGAGGCCAGCCAGGGGCGGTAGCCGTACCCGACGGTGATGTCGAGGAGATTGCCCCAGATACGGCCACTGAGCGGGAAGGTACGGCGGCGCGCCCGCAGCTTGGCCAGCTGGGTACGGCGGGCCAGATGCTCGTTCCCGTCGCGCAGGCACCACGCGGCGAGCTGCTCGTACGGCTGCGGCCGGAAGCCCGCCGGATCCCGGCCGGCCCAGTCGATGCGCCTGGTGACGCCGCTGCCGCGCAGCGCTTCGTAGACCAGGCCGTTCAGGCGGAGTTTCTCCGGCCAGGTGTCAGGGTCGTCGCGGAGCGTGCCGACGCGGGAGTGGGCGAGGCTGACGACGCCCTCGATGGGTTCGGCGGGCTTCAGGACGAGTTCGCGGACCTCCATGTGGCTGGCGTGCAGCGCGTACGGCGTGTCGGGGCTGTGGATGGCGCCGGTGATCGACAGGGTGCCGTTGACCCGGGCGCCGCGCAGCCGTACGACCCCGAAGGCATGGAAATCGCCCTCGAAGATGTCTTCGACCGTGATGTTGTCGGCGGCCAGCGCGTCCTTGCCGGGGTTGCGGATGGTGGCGTTGTTCATGAACAGGCCGCCGTTGAGCCGCGCCCCGACCAGGCGCAGGCCGCCGGTGATGTCGGCGTTGTTGAGGTACAGGCCTGCGTCGACCACCATCGCGCCCGACCACAGCGCCCACTCGTCCGTGGTGACGATCTTCGTGCCACCGAGCCAGAGACCGCTCTCGAACACCGCCCGCGCCACCCGGACCGCGCCGGTCACGATCGAACCCGACAAGCTCATGTGTCCGGCCACCCGCATGCCGCTGCCACGCAGTCCGGGCAGGTGGCAGTCGGTGAACCGCATCGTCTTGGTGGTCGCTCCCGCGCAGTCGACCGGTTCGTCCAGGTGGCAGCCGCTGATCGCGAGCTCGTATGCGGTGTTCGCCCCTCTGAGGGCGATCTGGCCGGTGATGCGGGCGCCGCGCAGCCGTACGGCGGGGGCGGTGCCCGCGGCGGGTTCGTGGGCGCCGAGGAGCAGGGCCGAGATCACCTCGCCGCGCACGGTGCGCTCGGGGCCCCACGTCTCGCCGTCCGTGGGCGCGTTTTCGCCGGCGGTGCGGCCGGGGCCGGTGATGGGGTCGGCGAACTGGGTCCACGCGCCCGTCTCGAAGGCCTTCCAGACACGTTGCTCGGCCGCGTTGAGCCGCATACGTAACCCCATGATCCAATTGTGCACCACCGGGTGCCGGAACCTCAGCGCCGATATCCCGCCATTCGCTCCAGCCTCGCCACGCGCTGCGAGGTGGGCGGGTGGCTGGAGAACATCCGGCCGAGTCCCGATCCGCTGAACGGGTTGGCGATCATCAGGTGCGAGGCCGAGGTCAGCCTGCTGTTCTCGGGCAACGGCAGTCGCCGGGCGCCCATCTCGATCTTCCGCAGCGCCGAGGCCAGAGCCAGCGGGTCCCCGGTCAGCCGGGCCGCCGACTCGTCCGCCTGGAACTCGCGTGTCCGGGAAATCGCCATCTGCACCATGCCGGCGGCGACCGGGCCCAGCACCATCATCAGCAGCGCCCCGAGGAACCCGGGGCCCTCATCGTCGTCCGAGCCGCCGAAGAACACCGCGACGTAGCTGACCCAGGTGATCATCGTGGCCAGCGCCGCCGTAACGGACGAGAGGAGGATGTCGCGGTTGTACACGTGTGACAGCTCATGCCCGATGACCCCGCGCAGCTCCCGCTCGTCCAGCAGCCGGGTCAGCCCCCACGTCACGCAGATCGCCGCCCGCCGGGGGCTCCTGCCCGTGGCGAAGGCGTTCGGCTGGGCCGTGGGCGAGATGTACAGCCTCGGCATCGGCTGCCGCGCCTCCGTGGACAGCTCGCGCACGATCTTGTAGAGCGTCGGCTGCTCGACCTCACCGACCGGCCGGGCCCGCATGGCCGACAGCGCGATCCGGTCGGAGAAGAAATACGCGACCCCGGAACTTCCCAGCGCCATCAGCAACGCGACCTGGAGCCCGACCCTGCCGCCCACCCAGGTGCCCACGACGAGGATCCCTGCCGACAATCCGCCAAGTAGCACGGCAGTGCGCACACCATTGCGACGCAAGGCTCCCCCTTCCGTGGTCTGGGTTCACCAGCTCCAACGTCCATCCCCCACCCCAACGTTCCCGCCCCACCATCCCGCACGCCGTTCCGGAAATCTCCCGTTCCCCGACTTGACCGGACATTGAGGACGCTGACCTGCACAAACCAGAAACCCACCAACCAGTCAGGGGGTACGGCATGCGGTCAGGGGGCCTGTCAACAGGGGTCCAGTCCGGCCGAAGCAGTCCTTGGCCAGAGCAGCACGCCGCGATCCATCCCGGAGCGGCACAAGCTTCGGCCACAGCGAGCACAGCCCGTGGCCTCGACAGGCACGGGGCGGCGCGGCGCAGGTTTCGGCCAGAGCGGCACGTCCCACAGCCCTGCCAGCCACGGCACGAGGCGGAGCGGCGCTGGGCCTTGCCCGGAGCGGCGCGGCTCGCATGACAGGCGGGGTTCCGCCCGGCGCGGCTTCTCGGGGAGGTGTGGTGCTTGGGTCGCCCGCAGTGGCCGGGGCCCGCGAGATGGCGGAGGCGCCCGCCGTACCTGAAGGGGCGGGTGAGCGGCTCGGGGCACGGCGTGCCCCGAGCGTCGCTAGCGGTAGTTCACGAACTGCAGGGCTACGTCGAGGTCCTTGCCCTTGAGCAGGGTGATGACGTCCTGCAGGTCGTCCTTCTTCTTGGAGCTGACCCGAAGCTCCTCGCCCTGGATCTGCGCCTTGATGCCCTTGGGGCCCTCGTCGCGGATCAGCTTGGAGATCTTCTTCGCGTTCTCCTGGTCGATGCCCTCCTTGAGGGCGATCATCATGCGGTACTCCTTGCCCGACAGCTTCGGCTCGCCGGAGTCAAGGATCTTCAGGGAGAGACCCCGCTTGATGATCTTCTCCTTGAACACGTCGAGGGCGGCGTTGGCGCGCTCCTCGCTGTTCGCCTTGATCTCGATGTTCTGCTGGCCGGACCAGCTGATCGAAGCGCCGGTGTTCTTGAAGTCGAAGCGGTGCCCGATCTCCTTGACTGTCTGGTTCAGCGCGTTGTCGACCTCCTGATGGTCGATCTTGCTGACGATGTCGAATGACGAGTCTGCCAATGCCCGAAACCTCTCAGACGGGCCAAGTCACGGCGGACTCGGCCTTCTTCACTCTCGATAGCCCGCACGGGCGCCGCGGCCCGATAGTCCTTGATAAGCCTGACAAGCCTAGCCAGCATCCGCGCGCGGCGCTCTGCCGGTCAAATGTCGTTTACCCGAGCCTTGGCCGGGGAGATGGGGGTGAGCTGCGGGAATACCCACGACCAGGATGGTGAGAGGTGGAACCTTTGAACAAGCAGTCATTGACCGCGGTGGCCCGCAACCAGCTCGAAACCGCGCGTGTCGCCTCAAGCGGCCGCTCCGCCACCACCCTGTACGGCGGGCACGAACAGGTCCTACGCCAAACCATGATCGCCCTGGCTGCCGGATCCCGCATGGACGACCACAACAATCCCGGCGAAGCCACCCTGTACGTCGTGTCCGGCCGGGTCAGGCTCCTGTCCGACGGAGTGTCCTGGGACGGGATGACCGGGGACCTGCTGATCATTCCGCAGGCCGTACACGCGGTCGAAGCCGTGGAGGACTCAGCCGTCCTCCTCACCGTCGCCAAGCGCCACTGACCCGCGACCACAAGCAGGACATTCTGATGTCACGTCCACCTCGAAAGTCCGCTATTCTTCTACCTGTCGCCGCGCAAGCGGGTCTGACAAGGCAGGTTGCCCGAGTGGCCAATGGGAGCGGACTGTAAATCCGTCGGCTTAGCCTACCCAGGTTCGAACCCTGGACCTGCCACACGCAGTACGAAGGGCCTCTGGTCTGCGCCTACGCGCACCAGGGGCCCTTCGCTTTGGTCGGCGGAGTCATGGCCTGCCGCCGGGTGGCGCCCTCCTGGCCATGCGTCCGCTGGGTGTCGCTTGTCGGTCAGAACTTGGCCGTGGTCAGCAGCCAGGACTCGACGGTGCCGTCGGGGGCTCCCGCGAGTGCCTCCGACTGCAGGGCGAACGCGGCGGCGCCGCCCACGAGAATGCCAGCGATGATCGTACGACGTGAGACTGATTCGGACATGAGTGTCCTCCGTTAGCGGATCTGTTGACGGATGAGGTTGAGTACGTCGGCGTCAACATGGCCCGCGGCGTGCCGCAGGAGTTCCTGGAGTGTGCTCGATTCGGGGTCGGCCAGCAGGACCATACGCCGATCGGCCGACAGTTCCAGCGCGACGACGCGCGGGGCCACCTTGGCCCGTGCCACGCGGCCGTGCGAGGTGTCCAGACCGGTCACCTCGATCCAGCGGAAGCCGAGCCTGCCCTCGTCCGGTGGCTTGAGTCCCTCGTCGACCCGCAGGCCGTCCACCGCCGTCACCACCGCGGAGCGCGCGGATCTGTCGAGGGTCCAGCTCGGATTCGGCCGACCTGAGTAAATCTCGACTGTCGCCACGCTCGGCGAGTCGCCCTGGGCATCAGAATTGCCGCAGGCGAACATGGACAGCGAAACTCCGATCACCGCGAGAACAAGCCGGACAGCCACTGGAACTCCCTGACTAGTTGATAGTGGACCGCGGATTCACCCGGGGATAGATGTACGGAGATCCGTCCACTGTATACGGGCCCCGGTTGCATGTCACCGGATTGGTAATGGCCAGCCCGGAATTGTCGACGTTCGTCGCCGGTGTGCTTCCTGGTTTGTGCGCCCAGCGCTGGAGGCTGCCGGAGTAATCGGCGATCCGGTGGTAGAAGTGAAAGTCCTCCCCCGGCCAGATGCAGAGATAGCTGACGAACCTGTCGTCGTTGCAGGCGCTGGTGTAGCCGTCGCGGAACACCGCCGCCTTGATGTTGGCGATGGTCAGCGCGGTGAAGACGCTGCCGGTGCCGCGGCCGGGCTGGGCGAAGGTGCCGGTGGCGAGACTGGAGGCGAAGTTGTAGCAGTTGTTGGTGGGGCGGCGGGTGCCGTTCCAGAAGGTGTTGAGGTCTGCCCAGGTGGACGACCAGGTCGCGCAGGCCGCGATCTGACCTGCGGCCCCCGATTCCTGCTGTGCCGACGGGGTGCCGATGGTCAGGTCGGCCACGTCGCCGACCTCGGGCGAGATGGTGGCCTGCGAGCCGGGGGTGTGTAACAGCCAGCGTTCCGTGACGTCCGACACCCGCAGGCCGGTGGCCTCTCTCAGGCGGAAGCTCGGTGGCAGGCCGGATGCGGTGAGGCGTTCCTGGCTTGACCGATCGGCGGTCACGACCATTCCGCGATATCCCAGCTTGGACTCGACGTCGTTGACCGGGCGCAGCCCGGAACGATTCGCCTTGAGCCGGTCGATGAGTTCGCGTTCTTCGCGTGCCGTGAGCTTCCAGTGCGGATTCGGACGTCCAGAAAAGACGTCGAGTTCGATGTGGAGCATTGCCTCTCCTCCGCGATCGTTGATTCCACAGAGAAGTTAACAGGCAAGCAAGCACCTGGAAAGACACAAAATTCAGGCCGAAGGCGCCGCCACAGGAAATTCAATTCAAATTGAAACTTCCATTAACCGTTCGGCCATATTTGTAAACCCCGCCGAAAAGGGGTGCGCGCTCTAAAATACCTTCCTGCGTGGTGCGCCTTCTCATCAGGTGAGCGATGGAGCGGTCCCGTGCGACCAGGTTGAGCAGGCGGGACGTGACGGCCGCGAAGTGATCATCAGCGTCGACCTGTCAGGCGGCGACCTTTGGTTTCGGTCGGCCATTCGCCCCGTGTGCTCGCTGTGCCAGGGTGTCAGCCCGTCAGCGTGGTCAGGGTGAGAACCAGTTGCGGGGCCGCGGAGAACAGGACGGCGACCGCCAGGGTGGCGGCGACGGCGACCCAGGTGGCCGGGTGGATCCGGGCGGGTTCGTGGACGGGAGCGGCGGCCGGGGTGACGATGCGGGCGGTCCAGGCCACGTAGTAGTACAGGCCGATGACCGTGTTGACGGCCATGACCACCGCCAGCCAGCCCAGGCCGCCCTCGACGATCTCGCGGAAGACCACGACCTTGGCGAACAGCCCCGCCAGGCCGGGCGGCAGGCCCGCCAGGCAGATCAGGCAGAAGGCCAGGGCGATGCCCGCGACCGGGGTACGGAAGGCCAGGCCCCGGTAGTCGTCCAGTTCGTTGCGCGGGGCGCTCCGGGAGACGAGCATGACCACGGCGAAGGCGCCCAGGTTCATGGCGGCGTACAGGACCAGGTAGGCCATCGACGCCGCGATGGCGGCGCCCGATCCCGCGGCGATGGCCAGCGGGGCGAGGATGTAGCCGGACTGCGCCACCGAGGACCAGGCGAGCAGGCGTACGGCGGAGCGCTGGCGCATGGCCAGCAGGTTGCCCGCGGTCATGGTCAGGGCGGAGAGGATGGCGATCAACGGCGACCACGTCGCCGCCTGGCCCCGCAGGGCGGCCACGAGGACGAGGATGAGGCCGGCGAACCCGGCGGCCTTCGAGATGACCGACAGGAGCGCGGCGACGGGGATGGGCGCGCCCTGGTAGACGTCGGCGGCCCAGGAGTGGAACGGGACGGCGGCGATCTTGAACGCGAAGCCCGCCGTCACGAGGACCACGCCGACCGCGACGACCGCGGGCAGCGCGCCGGAGGCGCCCGGGGCCGGGAGCTGGCCGCTCAGCGTCGCGGCCAGGCGGTTGAGGTAGACGGTGCCGGTGATGCCGTAGAGCAGGGAGACACCGAAGAGCATGATGGCGGTCGAGACCACGGACACCACGAACAGCTTCACCGCCGCCTCCGAACCGCGGCCGTCGTAGCGTCTCAGCGCCGTCAGGGCGAAGACCGGCAGGGAGACCAGTTCGAGCGCGACCACGAGCATGATCAGGTCGCGGGAGGCGGGGAGGGCGACGGCGCCCACGAGGGTGCAGAGGAGCAGGAAGTACCACTCGCCGACCGGGATGCCACCGCCCGCGAGCTCGGTCATCGACAGCAGCACCACGACGACCCCGGCCACCAGGGCCAGACCGGCGAAGACCACGGTGAAGTGGTCGACGACGAAGGAGCACATGGGAGTGGGGCCGGTGTTCAGGGTCTCCGGGACGCAGAACGTGGACAGCCCCTGGGCCGCCGCCGGTGCCTGGGCCACCACGAAGGCCAGGGCGGCCAGCAGGCCGGTCAGCGTGATGAGGCCGAGCGCGGCGCGTACCCGGCGGGTCGCGGGCAGGAAGGCGTCGAGCAGCAGTACAAGGCCCGCCACCAGCGCCAGGATCAGCGGGGCCGCGATGGCGAAGTAGTCGATCGACTGGATCACGACACGACCCCCAGCAGCGCCTCGACGGCGGGTGTGGTGAGCGAGAGCAGGAGGCCGGGCCAGAGGCCGAACAGCAGGATCAGCACGATCAGCGGCACCCAGGCGGCCATCTCGTAGCCGCGGATGTCGGGCATGCGGGACAGCAGGCCGATCCGCTCACCGGACTTCTCCAGGCGCGTGTCGGCGAGCTCGTCGGACGGGCCGGGTGCGGGTGAGGGCGCGGCCCTGCCGCCGGGCAGGCCGTGGGTCACGCGGGAGAGCATGACCAGGAAGTACGCGGCGGTCAGCACCGCGCCGAGGCCGCCGATGACCATGAACGTCAGGAACAGCGGCCGGGACAGCGCCTCGGCCGGGTCGAAGGCGCCCAGCAGCGCGAGCATCTCACCCCAGAACCCGGCGAGGCCCGGCAGCCCGAGCGAGGCGATGGCGGCGAACGTCAGCACCGAGCCCAGGTGCGGGAGCGTGGCGAGCATGCCGGTGATCGAGGGCATGTCGGCGGTGGAGTAGCGCTCCTTGATCGCTCCGGCCAGGAAGAAGAGCAGGCCGGTGATGAGGCCGTGGGCGACGTTGGCGAACAGGGCGCCGTTGATGCCCACGGTGGTCAGCGTGGCGAAGCCGAGCAGGACGAAGCCCATGTGGCCGACGGAGGAGTAGGCGATCATCCGTTTCAGGTCACGCTGGGCCAGGCAGGCCAGGGAACCGTAGATGATGCCGACCACGGCCAGCGCGCCCAGCCACGGCGCCAGGGTGGCGGCGCCCTCGGGCAGGACCGGGATGGCGATTCTGGCGAAGCCGTAGGTGCCCATCTTGAGGAGGACGCCGGCCAGCAGCACCGAGCCGACGGTCGGCGCCTCGGTGTGGGCGTCGGGCAGCCAGGTGTGCAAAGGCCACATCGGGGTCTTCACGGCCAGGCCGATGCCGACCGCCAGGAACGCGATCACCTGGACCGCCCTGGACATTCCCGCGCCGTGCCCGGCGGCCAGCTCCACCATGTCGAGCGTGCCCGCCTGCGCCCAGATGAGCAGCAGGCCCAGCAGCATGACGACGGAGCCGAGCAGGGTGTACAGGATGAACTTGATCGCCGCCGCCCGGCGGGCCTTGCCGCCCCATACGGCGATCAGGAAGTACATCGGGATCAGCACGATCTCGAAGAACACGAAGAACAGCAGCAGGTCGAGGGCCAGGAAGGTGCCGATCATGCCGACTTCGAGCACCAGCAGCGTGAACACCAGCGCCCTCGGCCGGCCGCCGCCCGCCCTGGGGCGTAGCAACTGGCCCTGGCCGCGGCCGTCGCCGACGCCCAGGTAGACGAAGCACAGGAAGGTCAGCAGGGCGGTCAGCGCGACCAGCGGCAGCGAGATCCCGTCGACTCCCACATGGAACCTGAGTCCCAGGCCGGGGATCCACGGCAGGTCGAGGGTGAACTGCATGCGGGCGGCCTGGCCGTACTCGAAGGTCACCACCATGATCGCGGCCAGCACCAGGACCGCGCCGGAGACCGCGAGGCCGTAGAGGCGCAGCGTCCGCCGCAGCACCGGCGGGGGTGCGAGCAGCGCAAGAGCGCCCAGCAGAGGTACGGCCAGCAGTGCGACAGGCAGCCAGCTGAGCCCGCTCATGCGAACATCACCGCCCCGACGACGATCAGGAGCACTCCGGCGAGTACGCCGCTGACGTAGAGCTGCACGTTGCCGTTCTGCGCGAGGCGCAGGACCCCCGACAGGCCACGGGCCGTGCGGCCGGAGCCGCGCACCGCGCCGTCCACGACCCGGTCGTCGGTGCTGACCACCAGCCGGGACAGCGCGAGGATCGGACGGACGAACAGGGCCGCGTAGACGGAATCGACGTAGAAGGCGCGCTCGCAGGGGACGCGGAACGGCCCGAGGATGCGCGCGGGGTCGGCGACCGGATCGCCGCGCCAGAAGGCGTAGACGACTCCTGCGCCGAGCAGCGCCAGCACCACGCTGATCGTGGCCACGCCGGCGTCGAGGTGGAGACCGCCGGCGAAGCCCAGCAGGAGGGCGGGGACCGCGAGCAGGACGATGGGGATCAGCATCGTCCGCGGCGCCTCGCGGGTGTCGACCACGTGCGCCGTGCCGGGCTGCGGCTCGGGCAGGGCGATGGTCCGCGCGGGTCCGAAGAACGTACGCAGCCAGGCACGGGCCGAATAGGCGCCGGTGACGACGACGGTGGCCAGGGCGCAGGCGTAGAGCAGGAGCGCGGCGGCGTCGGTGAGGGTGGCACCGCTGACCGCCCCGTCCATGGCCAGCAGGAGGCTGTCCTTGCTGAAGAATCCGCTGGCCGGTGGCAGGCCCATGAGGGCGGCGAAACCGATCGTGGTCGCGGCGAACGTGACCGGGAGCTCACGGCGCAGGCCGCCCATCTGGCTCATGAGATTGGAGCCGACGTGGTGGATGACCGCGCCCGCGCACAGGAACAGCAGCGCCTTGAACGCCCCGTGCGTGAGCAGGTGGAAGATGGCCGCGTGGTCGGAGCCCGCGGCCAGGCCGCCGGCCATGTAGGACAGCTGGCTGATCGTCGAATAGGCGAGCACGCGTTTGAGGTCGTCCTGGGCCAGCGCGGCCAGGGCGGCGCCCAGCATGCCGAGCGCCGCCATGACGGCCAGCACGTCGAGCGTGGGCCTGGCCCCGAGGAACGCGGGGAAGAGCCTGGCCACGATGAAGATGCCCGCGGCGACCATGGTGGCGGCGTGGATCAGCGCGCTGATCGGCGTCGGACCGGCCATGGCGTCGGGCAGCCAGGTGTGCAGCGGCACCTGGGCGCTCTTGCCCGCCACCCCGGCCAGCAGCAGCATGGTCGCCGTGACCAGCGTGGCCGTGGACATCTCGGGCACCTTGGCGAGCACGTCGGCGATGCGGAAGCTGTCCGCCGAGATGCCGAGCACGAAGATGCCGAACAGGAAGCCGACGTCGCCGAGGCGCGTGACCAGGAAGGCCTTCACGGCGGCCCTGGAGTTGGCCCGGTCTTCCCACCAGTGGCCGATGAGCAGGTAGGAGCACAGGCCCATGACCTCCCAGCCCACGTACAGGACCAGCAGGTCGCCGGAGTAGACGACGAGCAGCATGGCGCTGGTGAACAGGCTGATGAAGGCGCTGTAGGACGGGTAGCGCCGGTCGTCGTGGAGATAGCCCACCGAATAGACCTGTACGGCCAGCGCCACCAGGGTCACCAGGACGCCGAGGACACCGGACAGGGCGTCGACCTGGAGGGTCAACGTGATGGGGACCGTACCGGTGACGATCGTGCCGTAGTCGGCGCCGACGGGGGCGGCCGCGCGTCCGGCGAAGAAGGCGAAGCCCTGAGCGGCCGCGAGCCAGAGCGCCAGAGCGGCCGAGAGCGCGGTGGGAAGGACGGCGATCCAGGCCGCGCGCCGGTTGTCGCCCCGGTGTGGCCGCCCTGCCGCTTCGGCGCCCTCGGGTCGGCTTGCCTGCGGCCTTCCCGGCCGACGGGACAGGAGCAGGCCCGCAAAGGCCGCGAGGAACGGCAGAGCCACGATCAGCAGAGGGAACGGCGAGGACGTCGTGGTCATGCGTTGCCTCCTCGCCTGGCGGGGTGACCGGGGCGGCCCACGCCGTCGCCCTGGTCGGAGGCGCCGTTGCCGCGTGCCGTGAGCTGGGGTGAGGTGACGGTGCCGAGTTCGGCGGGCTGGTGGTCGTCGGCACGCCCGCCGTTGCCGCCGCCCGCGCCGTTGTCGCCGTCGGCGGTGGTGTCCGGGCCGGCGGGTTCGGCGAGGTCGCGCAGGCGGTCGAGGTCGACGCTCTGGCGGTTGCGGAAGAGCGCGAGCACGATCGCCAGGCCGAGACCCAGCTCGGCCGCCGCGATCACGATGATGAACAGCGTGAGCACCTGACCGCTGTGGAGCACGTCGGCCAGCCACATGTCGAACGCGACCAGGTTGATGTTGACGGCGTTGAGCATGAGCTCGACCGACATCAGCACGAGGATCGTGTTGCGTCTGGCCAGCACGCCGTAGACGCCGATGGAGAAGAGCAACGCGGAGACGACCGCGGGGTACACGATGTGCACTAGGGCCCCCCGGGACCTTCAGCCGGAGCCGGATCGCCGCCGGCCTCGTCCGCGGACGGCGGGGCGCCGCGGATGTCGGTGCGGGACAGGACGATGGCGCCGATGAGCGCCGCGAGCAGGAGCACGGACAGCGCCTCGAACGGCAGCACCCACGTGCTGAACACGCTCGCGCCCAGCTCGCCCGCCGAGCCCTCACCCGGCTTCAGCGGCGCGTAGGCCGTACGGAAGCCGTCGATCACGACCGTGACCAGGACCGCGGCCGTCGCCAGCGCGACGACGGCGGCCACGACGCGGTTGCCGCTGTCGAGGTCGGCCGAGCGTCCGATGGGGGCGCGCGTCAGCATGATGCCGAACAGCAGCAGCACCACCACCGCGCCCACATAGATCAGCACCTGCACCCAGGCGACGAACTCCGCGGTCAGCACCAGATATCCGCCGGCCAGCGCGCCGAAGCAGACGACGAGCCAGAGGGCGGCGTGGACGAGCTGCTTGGTGGTGACGACAAGCAGCGCCGATCCGACGGCCACCGCGCCCAGGAGCAAGAACACGACTTCTTGCGTGGTGGGTGGCAGGAAGGGCGCCGCCTCGGTCACGAATCCTCCTCGGACTCCTGTGTCTCGTCGGACTGCGGCTGCCCAGGCGGACGGATGGACCGTGGATCGGCCATCCGCCGCCTGCGCGGGCTCGCGGCAGAAGTCTGCTCCCCCGAATCGGACGGCCGCGACGACTCGCCCGAACCTGTGGACAACTCGTCATCGGATTGCTCGCCTGTGGACAACTGCCCGCCCTCGGGCTCTGCGGGCCCCGGCTCTGGCGTGCCGTCAGGGGGCGCGGGCTCGGCGGGCGTGTCCTGTGCGGGCTTCGCTTCTGGGGTACGGCCGGCGGGGTCGGGCAGCGCGCCGGGGGGCCGGATGCCGCGGACGTTGGTCGCCGGCCTGCGCGGACGACGGCCGCCGGGCTCTTGCGCCGGTCCGGTCGCTCCTGTGGGCGAGCTGCCTGTGGAGGGAGCGCCTGTGGCCGGTTCGTCTGTGGACGCGTCGGTTGCCGGTGCGCCGCCTGTGGACGTTGTCTCGGTGCGCGAAGCCTCCGTGGGCGTTGCCTCGGGGAGGGAACCCGTGGGCGTTGCCTTGGGGAGGGAACCCGTGGGCGTTGCCTCGGGGAGTGAACCCTCTGGGGACGGTGCCTCTGGGGCCGGGCCCTCTGTGGGGGCTGCGGCTGTGGAGGTTGCGGCTGTGGAGGTTGCGGCTGTGGGGGTCCGCTCGGCGGGCGTTTCCGCGGCGGACGAGTCTTCTGTGGGTTTTTCTCCGCCGGTGCCCTCTGGGGGCGGTTTCCTGGCTGGGGTGTCGCGGGTTCGGCGGGGCGCGGGGGTGTCTGAGGGCGCCGGTCTGGCGGAGGGGCCTGCCGTACCGGATGGGCGGCGTGGAGCCGCGGTCAGCTCCTTGGGAGGCTCCGCGCCCGCGTCGTGGGCGGGCGGCGGCGGGACGGTCTCGACCCATGTCCCGAGCTGCTCCTTCTCGTGGAGAAGGTTGCGGATGTCGCCCTCCGCGTACTCGAACTCGGGTGACCAGAACAGCGCGTCGAACGGGCACACCTCAATGCAGATGCCGCAGTACATGCAGAGGGCGAAGTCGATCGCGAATCGGTCGAGGACGTTGCGCTGGCGGGGGCGGCCGCCTTCCGGCGCGGGGAGCGTCTCCTTGTGGGAGTCGATGTAGATGCACCAGTCGGGGCATTCGCGGGCGCACAGCATGCAGGAGGTGCAGTTTTCCTCGACCAGCGCGATGACGCCGCGGCTGCGGGGCGGGAGGGCGGGTTTGACCTCGGGGTATTGCCGCGTCACGGATCTGCGCAGCATGTGGCGCAGGGTGATGGACAGCCCTTTTGCCAGCCCTACTCCCGGTATCCGCACCATGGTTCAACATCATGACGCACTATGCGTCTGAGGTGAATGAGCCAGACTGTTGTCCCCAGTTTTTCCACAGACATCCACAGGCTGTCCCCGAGTTATCCACAGGAGAGCCGCCCCACCTCGCCCTGTCACCCCCGACCGATAGTGTTCCGGCATGCCACACCCCCACCCCGCCCGCCCCAGCGCCGGGATCTGGGCTGCCTTCGTGGGTTGGGCGATCCTCCCCTTCATCAGTTGCGGCCTGGCCACTCCGCTCACCATCGGCTTCGCCGCCTTCTGGCTGCGCAGCACCTTCCACGCGATCGCCGCCGTCGTCTACACGGTGTTCGTGGGCTCGTTCCTGATCACCATCGTGGGGTACGAGGAGTTCGAGCAGATACCCGACCCGATGCGGTCACTGATCACCATCGGCTTCGGCATCAGCTGGCTGGGCGGCGTGATCCACAGCGGCATCCTGGTTCCCTTCATGGCCAAGGCCCGCCTCAAGCCCCCTCTGGACCTTCACCAGCGGGTCACGACCCCCACCTACCATCCGCCGCCCGGCCACACCGGCTTCCAGAGCCAGCCAGGACATCCCGCCTGGATCGGGCATTACCGCGTCCTCCACCTGCTGGGCCGCGGCGGCCAGGGCGCGGTGTATCTGGCGACCGCGCCCAACGGCAACCGGGTCGCGGTCAAGGTCCTGCACGACCTGGTGGACGAGACGGCCCGCGCGCGGTTCGCCCGCGAGGTCGACTCGGCGCGCAGGGTGGCGACCTTCTCCACGGCCAGGCTCCTCGACGTCAACATCACCGGCCAGCACGCCTACATCGTGAGCGAGTACGTCGAGGGACCGTCCCTGGAACAGCTGGTCAAGAAGCACGGTCCGCGCGATCAGGACAGTCTGGTACGGCTCGCGTTATCCACAGCCGGTGCATTGGCGGCCATCCACAAGGCGGGCGTCGTCCACAGGGACTTCAAGCCGAGCAACGTCCTGATCGGCTCGGACGGCCCCCGGGTGATCGACTTCGGCATCGCCAGAGCGCTGGATCAGGTCACGGTGACGCAGGGGAAGATGGTCGGGACGCCTCCGTACATGTCGCCCGAGCAGCTGACGGGTGAGGCGGTGGGTCCGGCTTCCGACGTGTTCAGCTGGGCGGTGACGATGGTGTTCGCCGCCACGGGGCGTCCGGCGTTCGGCGAGGACACGGTTCCGGCGGTTTTCAACAGGGTGCTCACGGTTCATCCGGATCTGTCGCCGCTGCCGCCTGCGTTGCGCGGGGTCATCGGGTCGTGCCTGAACAAGAAGCCAGAGGAACGGCCGTCGGCCTCCGACGTGATGCTGGCGATCGTGCACTGACCGGGTCCTCCGGTGTCACGTGGTGGCGTCGGCGGAGTCCGCGGTCAGGGCCAGGTATTCGTCGTGGGTGAGGGTGCGGATCTCCAGGGGGAGGTTGTGGCGGGCGGCGAACCGGTTGACGTGCTCGGGTGACCAGGGGCCTGGGAGGTGGTGGACCGGGTGCCCGTCGGCGGCCAGGACCACCAGACCGGCCAGGTCCCGGTGGCGGTAGAGGAACAGCCGGGCGGCGAACCCCTCGGCCCTGCCCTCGGGCTCCGGCCTGTCGACGGGGTTCGACGGCGCCTGGGCACCGGGGGTCTCTTCCACGCGAGCATCGGCGGCCGGTGCCGCCCAGGCGCCGGAGCCGGGTGCCGGAGTGGGTGCCGGGTTCGGGCTTGAGGAGTGCGGCACCGCCGAAGCGTCGGGGGTGAGGGTCGCCGGGGTCTCGGCGTGCGGCGCCCCAAGGGGAACGCCCTCTGGGGAGGGTGCCGGGTCGGCCGGGGAGAGTGTCGGGTCGGCCGGGGGCGGTGTCGGGTCGGCCGGGTAGGGCGCCCCGAGGGGCTGCGCGTGGTCGGCCTGCGCTGCAGGAGAGGGAGTCACCGCTGGTGCGGTAGTGGGTGGCAGGTCCGCAACCGGAGAAGGTGGCGGATCCGCGGGCGCGAGGGAAGCGGGCGCGGGGGAAGCGGGCGCGGGGGAAGCGGGTGGGGAGGGCGCGAGGGAAGTGGGCGCGGAGGGGGTGGTGGGCGCGGAGGGGGAGGGCGGGATCCAAGCGGGCGCGGAGGGCGCGGGCGCCGGGGAAGCGGGCGCGGGCGAAGCGGGTGGGGAGGGCGCGGGCGCCGAGGAAGCGGGCGCGGCTGCGGGGGAAGCGGGTGGGGAGGGAACGCGTGTGGGGGCGGTGCGTGTGGGGGCCGTGGGTTGGGAGGGGGTGGGGTGGGGGGTTACGGGGAGGGCGGTCAGGGTTTGGGGGCCGCGGTTGATGTACAGGATGCCGGACGTCAGCTTGAGGTGCAGGCCGCCCACCGACCCCACCATCGCCCCCTTGCGCACGCTCCGCCGCGTGAGGCGCTCGCGCACAGGCGCCAGGAACAACAACAACGGGCTGAACAAGAAGATCAGCCACTTGACCTCGACGACATCGATCAGCATGCGCCCGATCGCCGAGAACCCCCGCCACACGTACCAGAACCCGTTCGACGTCAGGTAGATCATGATCCCGAGGGCCGCCACCCCCAGCCCGATCGCCACCGGCCTACGCCGACGAGCGGCCGGTGCGGGCGGGACGCCGGCGATGCGCCTCCAGCCAGGCGCACGGGCGGCCAGCACCGCCCGGACCCGGGCGGCGGGGGCGTCGAGCGCCGCGTGCAGAGGAACGCCGCCGGCCCGCGCGAAGGCCGAGACGCCTTCCCAGTCGCCGGGCAGGTCGGCGAGGACGAGGCCGTCCTGGTCGAGCACCGCCAGGCCGCTCACGGTCCGCTCGTAGGCGGGCAGGCCGTTGGCGCCGACGGTCGTCTGCTCGTAGCGGTAGTGGAGGAGGGCGGCGGGCGTGAGCCGTACCGGGGAAGGGGAGATGAGGAGCTCGCCTGAGGACCAGGACAGGACGGTGAGGCCGGAGCGCAACTCGCTCAAAGCAGCACCTTCACGACCCCCGTCAGCGCGAGCTGGACGAGGGCCAGCGGCACCAGCCCGACCCAGGCCAGCTTCTGCAGCTGGTCCTCGCGCAGCCGGGGGAAGCTGACGCGCAGCCAGATCACCACGAAGGCCAGCAGGAACACCTTGATCAGCGTCCAGATCCACCCGGCCAGGAAGGGGCCGTGCCAGCCGCCGAGGAACAACACGGTGGTCAGGAAGGAGAGCACGACGATGCCCGCGTACTCGGCGAGCATGAACAGGGCGAACCGCATCCCGGTGTACTCGGTCATCGGGCCCATGATGATCTCGGACTCGGCGATGGGCATGTCGAACGGCGGGCGGCGCAGCTCGGCGAGACCGGCGAGGAAGAAGACGACGCCGCCGACGGCCTGCCACGGCAGCCACCACCACTGCCACTGGTCAAGGATGCCGGGCAGCGAGAGGGTGCCCGCGGCCATGGCGACGGAGGAGGCGGCGAGCACGAGCGGCAGCTCGTACGACATGAGCTGGGCGGCCGAGCGCATGCCGCCGAGCACGGAGTATTTGTTGGCCGAGGCCCACCCCGCCATGATCGAGCCGAGCACGCCGATGCCCATGACGGCCAGCACGAAGAACAGGCCGAGGTCGAGGTTGACGCCGAAGCCGTTCTTGTCGATGGGGATGACGATCAGCACGACGAGGTACGGCACGAGCGCCACGCCAGGGGCGATCATGAAGACGCGGCGGTCGGCCGCGGCCGGGATGACGTCTTCCTTCTGGGCGAACTTGACCCCGTCGGCGATGAGCTGGGCCCAGCCGTGGAAGCCCCCGGCGTACATGGGCCCGAGCCGTGACTGCATGTGCGCCATGACCTTGTGCTCGGTCTGTCCGATGATGAGCGGCAGGAGCAGGAACACCGCGAGGATGACGGCGAAGCGCAAGATCACGTCAAGCATGTGGCCTAACCTCCAGTGCCCCAGTCGGCGGGTACTCCGGGTGGGAGGATCTTACGGCGGCCGGGCGAGGACTCGCCGGGTTCCTTGGCGCCGGGCCAGGCCTTGGCCACGCGGGCGGCCAGGATGAAGTCCTTGCGCAGCGGGTGGCCCTCGAAGCCGTCGGGCAGGAGCAGCGGCACGAGGTAGGGGTGGTCGTCGAAGGTGACGCCGAACATCTCGTACGTCTCGCGCTCGTGCCAGTTGGCGCCCCGGTAGACGCCGACGGCCGAGGCCAGCCGCGGTTCGGCGCGTGGCACCCAGGTGCGCAGCAGGAGCCGGGCGCGTTCGGCGGGGTTGTAGACGTGGGCGACGACGGAGAAGCCTTCCGGCGGGTCGTCGACGCCGGTCAGCCAGTCGAAGAACTCGTAGCCGAGTTCGTCGCGGGCGTAGGTGAGGGCCTCGGTCCAGTCGGCGGCGGCGACGTCGACGGTGTGCTCGCCGTACGACTCGCTGAGCTGGGCCCGCTCACCCCAGGAGGAGAAGCTCACACGTCCTCCTTGTGGGCGCGCGACCAGATGTAGCGGTCGCTGAGCTTCTCCCCCGCGATCTTCTCCTGAAGCTTCATGATCCCGTAGAGCAGCGCCTCGGGCCTGGGCGGGCAGCCGGGCACGTAGACGTCGACGGGGATGATCTGGTCGACGCCGTTGGTGACGCAGTAGGAGTCCCAGTAGGGGCCGCCGGAGTTGGAGCAGGCGCCGAAGGAGATCACGTACTTGGGGTCGGGCATCTGCTCGTAGAGCCGCTTGACCGCGGGCGCCATCTTGTCGGTGACGGTGCCCGACACGATCATGAGGTCGGCCTGCCTGGGCCCGTTGGCGAACGGGATGACGCCGAACCTGATGAAGTCGTGGCGGCTGGTCGAGGTGGCGATGAACTCGATCGCGCAGCAGGCCAGGCCGAAGTTGAACACCCACAGCGAGTAGCGCCGCCCCCAGTTGAGGATGAACCGCATGGGCTTGGGAGCCAGCCGCGAGATCGGCCCCACGGTGGGCATCGGAAGATCGGCCATGTTGACCATTCTCGCGCGGGTGGCGGCGGAAGAGTAGAGCCCCCTACATGTACAGCGCGGCGCGGGCGTTGTCGACGATCTCGCTCGCGATCCGCCGCGCGGCCTCGTCGAGCTCGCGGTCGATGGGCTCCATCCGTGGCGCGCGCACGATCGGTTCGGTGTACGGCCGGCAGGCCAGCAGGTCGCGGCGCAGGTGGGTGGGCGGATGGGTGGTGTCCACGCGCGCCTCCTGCTGCCGCGCGGTGCGGCGGCGCCGGTCGCGCTCGTCCTCCGGCACCTCGGCCACGTAGGACCTGACCGCCGCCCACAGGTCGCCGCGTACCTGGTGGGCCTGGGTGCCGAGGTAGTCGGCGAGGTGGGGCAGGGCCCAGAGCCCCTTGTCGATCGAGGTGAGCGCGGCTTGCGACCCGGCCACGCGCAGGGAGATGAGGTCGGCCCGGTATTCGGCACGCTGCGTGGCCCGGTGGGTGATGCGTTCGAGCGCCGTGTGCGACCAGCCGGCGACCAGCCGCAGCGGGGCCACGACGATTTTGCCGAAGGTGATGGTGTCGCCGTCCAGCCTGGCGGTCTCGCGCAGTTCGGCCAGCGCGCCCAGCGCGGAGCCGACGACGAATCCGTGCCGGGTGTCCTGGTTGACCGAGTGGGCGAGCTCGTGCCCGAGCATCGCGATCCGCTCCTGCGGGGTCAGCGCGAGCCAGAACGGGTAGCCGAGTTCCAGGAAGCGCCGGCGCAGCAGGCCGTAGGTGCCGTAGGCGGCGTTGACCTCGCCGGTGACGACGATCATGTGGGGGCGGGGCGCGCCCAGCGCCGCGGCGATCTCGTCCACGAGCCGGAAGAGCTCGGGCGCGTCGGTACGGCCCAGCGCCACCCCGTCAGGCAGTTTCCCCGGCCGCGGCGCCATGAGCCATGCCAGCCCGAGCGCCCCGGCGCCGAGGATGATCCCGATGAACCCGGGCCGCGTGATCAGCCAGATCCCGGCGGCGACGAGGGCGAGCGTCAGCAGGTGCACCAGCAGCGCGGCGGCGTAGGAGGCCAGGCGGGCGAGGCGGCCGCCGGTGGCGGAATCGTCGCCGGCCTCGTCGTGAAGTCCTTCGGCCGTCGGCGTGCGCGGCCGGTCCCGCCATGACGTCATGGGGCACTGTATCCGGGGCTAGGTCCAGGTCAGGACGCGCTTGCGCCAGGCGTACAGGATGCCGAGGGCGATGAAGCCGAGGAAGACGAACATCTCCACGAGCGTGGTCATGCCGTAGCCGGGGGCGGCGAAGACCGTGGCCCAGGGGAACAGGAAGACGGCGTCGACCGCGAAGACCACGTAGAGGTAGGTGAAGACGTAGTAGCGGATCTGGGACTGGGCCCAGCCGTCGCCCACCGGGTCCACACCGCATTCGTAGGTGGTCAGTTTCTCCGCGGTCGGGCGGGTGGGGCGCAGGAGGCGGTTGGCCATGAGCGCGCCGGCCACGATGGCCACGCCGATGAGCAGCAGCGCGGCGACCAGAGCGTAGTTGCCGTAGTAGCCGTCCATGGGCTGATCGTAACCGCCGTCAGCGCACCCGGCGAGGGGCGGCGCGGCTGCGGAGGGCGGGGGCCACCGGGGCTCCGTTCAGGAAGCGGTCGATGCCGTCCTCCAGGGCCTTGCCGTACACGAGCAGGGCGGCGCGCGCGGCCTCGACGGTGAGTTCGATGTCGTCGGGCGTGTGCGCGGCGGAGACCACGAACGACTGGCACAGGACGCCGTGCCGCAGGAGTTCTTGCAGGAAGAGCGTGCGGAACGGCTGTGACGGCTGCCCGGCGGCGTCCTTGGTGGTGAAGATCAGGCAGGAGGGGCGGCCGACGACCGCGACGTGGTCGGCGACGCCGAGTTCGCGGGCGGCGGAGTTGACGCCGTCGGCCAGCGCGCGCCCGCGTTCCTCCATGACCGCCACGGGGTCGTGCTCGGTGTAGGCGCGGATGACCGCGCGCAGGGCGGTCAGCGACACCGTCTCCGCGCCGTGGGTGGACGACAGCAGGAAGACGCGGTCCCGGTCGGTGCGCAGGCCGCCGAGCTCCATGACCTCGCGGCGGCCGGTCAGCGCCGAGATGGGGAAGCCGTTGCCGATGGCCTTGCCCCAGCAGGCGAGGTCGGGGCGGACGCCGTAGAACTCCTGGGCGCCGGGGTAGGCCCAGCGGTACCCGGTGATCATCTCGTCGAAGACGAGGAGCGCGCCGCGTTCGGTGCACAGGGCGCGAACGCCTTCGAGGAAGCCGGGCTCCGGCTCGGCCAGGGCGGTGGCGGCCTCCATGATGACGCAGGCGATCTGCCCGGGGTGCCGGTCGAACAGCGCGCGCAGCGAGCCGACGTCGTTGTAGGCGAAGCGGAGGGTCTGCTTCCTGGTCGACTCGGGCACGCCGGCGTTCATCTCCAGCGCGCCGACGAACCAGTCCTCGGTGGCGAAGAACGGCTGCGCGCAGACGGCGACCAGGTCGCGGCCGGTGTAGGCGCGGGCCAGCCGGACGGCGCCGGAGGTGGCGTCGGAGCCGTTCTTGGCGAACTTCACCATGTCGGCGCCGGGCAGCGGGGCGAGGAAGTCCTCGGCGGCCCGCAGTTCGAGCTCGGTGGGGCGGCTGAAGCTCAGGCCCTGGTCGAGCACCTCGCGCACGGCGTCGAGCACCGGCCGGTACGCGTGCCCGAGCGTGACCGAGCGCAGGCCCATGCCGTACTCGACGAAACAGTTGCCGTCGGCGTCCCACACCCGCGCGCCCGATCCGCGCACGAGTACCGGCGCCATGCCCTCCGGATACTGGTCGTCGCCGCGCGCGTACGTGTGCGCACCACCCGGCACCAGGTCATGGAGCTTGCGCTGCAGAAGGGTTGACTGGATGAACCCCGTAGACGGTCCTAGATCCCGCACCCATCACATCGTAGGCACGCAACTCCTTTACGTACATACCCCGCTAAAGGCTCGACTCCAAGATTCCCAAGAGAAGGTAAAGCGCTAAAAGGGCCCCCATAGCCTGGCCCGCATGCACAAAATGCGATTCTTCGGAGGAATCGCGCTGATTGCCGCATTCGTCGCCGGTTGCGGCATGACCACCGCCTCCCCCGAGGGCGACCACAAGGTCCCCGCAGAGCCGACGAAGATCGATTTCGTGACCCCGTCGGCGGTCAACGGGCTCGTCACCAGGACCCTCGGCGAGGGGGACGGCGGCGGCCGGTACGTGCACATCACCTACCCCGAGATCAAGGGAGCCGACCCGCTCAACGACAAGGTCAGGCAGGAGGCGGAGCGCCAGCTGCGCGCCTTCCGCGAGTCCACCGTCAAGCACGGACCGGCCCCCCGGCCCGAGCTCAACGTGGACTGGCAACTGCCCGTCGCCTCCGACGCCGCCATCGCCGTACGGCTGCGCACCGGCGAGTTCTACGGCGCCAACTGGGGCAACGCCAACCGGACGATCTGGTACGACGGCCGGACCAAGCAGGCCTTCCCCTCCACCGGGCTGCTCGACGGCGAGGCGGCGCTGGGCGGGCTGGCGGAGAAGGTGAGCCGGCGGCTGGAGGCCCGCGGGTCGGGCGGGGTGGGGGCGAATCCCGAGCTGTTCGACTCGATGGCCTTCAACCGCGACGGGGATCTCGTGGTGGAGTTCGACGACTGCCAGGTCGGCGCCTGCTCCTTGGGGAGGGTGGCGGAAGCCGTACCGGCCGCCGAGGTGGAGCCGCTGCTGTCGGCGGCGGGACGGCGGGCGCGGGAGGCGGCCCGCGCGGCCGCGCCGCCGACGCCGGAGACCACGCCGAAGGTGACGCCCACGCACAGCCCGGAGGCGACCAGCAACCAGGCGGGCACGGTCGACTGCGCGAAGACGAAGTGCGTCGCGCTCACCTTCGACGACGGGCCGGGGCCGCACACGGCGATGCTGCTTGACACGTTGCGCGACGCGGGGGCGCGCGCGACGTTCTTCACGGTCGGCGTCAACGCCGCGGCCCGGCCCGACCTTCTGCGCCGGATGAGCGGCGAGGGACACCTGGTGGGCAGCCACAGCTGGGCGCACCGGGACCTGTCGAAGCTGTCGAGCAGCAAGATCGCCGACTCGCTGATCCGGACCCAGGACACGTTGACGGCCACGCTCGGTGAGCGGCCGACTCTGGTCCGGCCGCCGTACGGAGCGATCAGCAAGGATGTTGTGGCGGTTTCGAAAGAGCTGGGGATCTCGCTCGTCAACTGGGACGTCGACACCCGCGACTGGCGTGACAGGAAGGCGGGGGTCGTGGCCGAGCGGGCGGTCAAGGGCGCGCATCCTGGGGCGATCATCCTGATGCATGACATTCACCGCACGACCGTTGAGGCGGTTCCGGACGTCCTCAAAAAACTCCACGGGAAGGGTTACACCTTCGTCACCGTTCCAGAGTTGTACGGCTCTGCTGGGATGCAGGCCGGACGCCTGTACCCGTCGGGGGCCAGCGGTGCACGCAAGCAACCCCTGACGTAGCCTGAGCTTTGGGGGGACGTATAGTTGGCGCTCGTGACCCGAACCACCCTCTTCGCCCGCCTGCACGTCGATCTCGGCAGGCTCGCGTCCGGGCTGTGTCACCCTTAGTCGTTCTCCCCCGCCACCCCTAACTTTCAACGCGTTTACCCGCATTGTGCGGCGAGGAAACGTCTTGACCCTCCCGAGGATCTAGCATGGAAACAGAGACCGCGCCCGCTCCCGCGCAATGGCGCGTCGAGGAGGACTCGTGACCGAGCGTAGCGAGGGCACCCGCGAGCACACCGCGCCGACCAAGGAGGCGCCGTGACGAAGCAGGTTCAGCAACTCGACCGTGTGATCATCAGATTCGCCGGTGACTCCGGCGACGGCATGCAGCTCACCGGCGACCGCTTCACCGCGGGCACCGCGGAGTTCGGCAACGACCTGTCCACGTTGCCCAACTTCCCCGCCGAGATCCGCGCCCCCGCAGGAACGCTGCCGGGTGTGTCCAGCTTCCAGCTGCACTTCGCCGACCACGACATCCTCACGCCGGGGGACGCTCCGAACGTCCTGGTGGCGATGAACCCCGCCGCGCTCAAGGCCAACCTCGGCGATCTTCCCCGGGGCGCGGACATCATCGCCAACACCGACGAGTTCACCAAGCGCAACCTGCAGAAGGTCGGCTACGAGGGCAACCCCCTCGAGAACGACTCGCTGTCGGAGTGGCGGGTGCACGCGGTGCCGCTGACCTCCCTCACGGTCAAGGCCCTTGAGGGCTTCGACCTGTCGAAGAAGGACGCCGAGCGCTCGAAGAACATGTTCGCGCTCGGCCTGCTGTCGTGGCTCTACCACCGGCCGACCGAGCACACGATCACGTTCCTGGAGCAGAAGTTCGCGAAGAAGCCCGAGATCGCCAAGGCGAACATCGCGGCCTTCCAGGCGGGCTGGAACTTCGGCGAGACGACCGAGTCGTTCTCGGTCTCCTACGAGATCAAGCCGGCCAAGCTGGCGCCGGGCGTCTACCGCAACATCTCCGGCAACCAGGCTCTCGCCTACGGCCTCATCGCCGCGAGCGTGCAGGCCAAGCTGCCGCTGTTCCTCGGCTCCTACCCGATCACCCCGGCCAGCGACATCCTGCACGAGCTGTCCAAGCACAAGAAGTTCGGCGTGCGGACGTTCCAGGCCGAGGACGAGATCGCCGGTGTCGGCGCCGCCCTGGGCGCGGCCTTCGGCGGCGCGCTGGGCGTGACCACCACGTCGGGTCCCGGCGTCGTGCTCAAGGGCGAGACCGTCGGCCTCGCGGTCATGACCGAGCTGCCGCTGATCCTGGTGGACGTGCAGCGCGCGGGCCCCTCCACCGGCATGCCGACCAAGACCGAGCAGACCGACCTGCTGATGGCCATGTTCGGCCGCAACGGCGAGTCGCCGGTGCCGATCGTGGCGCCCAGTTCGCCGAGCGACTGCTTCGACGCGGCCATCGAGGCCGCGCGGATCGCGGTGAAGTACCGCACGCCGGTCTACCTGCTGTCCGACGGCTACCTGGCCAACGGCTCCGAGCCGTGGCGCCTGCCCGAGGTCTCCGACCTGCCCGACATCTCCACCGAGTTCGCGGTCAAGAACGGCGACGAGGAGTTCCTGCCCTACAAGCGCAACACCGAGACGCTCGCCCGCGCCTGGGCCATCCCCGGCACGCCGGGCCTGGAGCACCGCATCGGCGGCATCGAGAAGGCCGAGGGCAGCGGCAACATCTCCTACGACCCCAACAACCACGACCTCATGGTCCGGCTGCGCCAGGCCAAGATCGACGGGATCGACGTCCCCGATCTGGAGGTCGACGACGTCCACGACGGCACCAAGGTGCTAGTGCTGGGCTGGGGTTCGACGTACGGGCCCATCGCGGCGGCGGTGCGGCGGATCAGGAAGGCCGGCGGCAAGGTCGCCCAGGCTCACCTGCGCCACCTCAACCCGCTGCCCGCCAACGTCGGCGAGGTGCTCAAGAGCTACGACAAGGTGCTGCTGCCCGAGATCAACCTGGGACAGCTGGCCCTGCTCCTGCGCGCGAAGTTCCTGGTGGACATCATCAGCTACAACCGTGTGCGCGGGCTTCCGTTCAAGGCCGAGGAGCTGGCCGGAGTCATTCAGGACGTGATTGAGAAATGACTGAGCTGGTCAATGGCAAGGGGCTGAACCTCATCCCCAAGACCGACGTGAAGCAGACGCTCAAGGACTTCAAGTCCGACCAGGAGGTGCGCTGGTGCCCGGGTTGCGGTGACTACGCGATCCTGGCCGCGGTGCAGAGCTTCCTGCCCGAACTGGGGCTCAAGCGGGAGAACATCGTCTTCGTCTCCGGCATCGGCTGCTCCTCGCGGTTCCCGTACTACCTCAACACCTACGGCTTCCACTCGATCCACGGCCGCGCGCCGGCGATCGCGACGGGGCTGGCGGCCAGCCGCCCCGACCTGTCGGTGTGGGTGATCACGGGTGACGGCGACGCGCTGTCGATCGGCGGCAACCACCTCATCCACGCGCTGCGCCGCAACGTCAACCTGAACATCCTGCTGTTCAACAACAGGATCTACGGTCTGACCAAGGGCCAGTACTCGCCCACCTCCGAAGTCGGCAAGATCACCAAGTCGACGCCGATGGGCTCGCTGGACAAGCCGTTCAACCCGATCTCGCTGGCCATCGGCGCCGAGGCCTCGTTCGTGGCGCGCACGATCGACTCCGACCGCAAGCACCTGCAGTCGGTCCTGCGCGAGGCCACCGCGCACCGGGGCACGTCGCTGGTGGAGATCTACCAGAACTGCAACATCTTCAACGACAACGCCTTCGAGCCGCTCAAGGACCCCGAGGTCCGCGACGACATCACGCTGCGGATGGAGCACGACCAGCCGATCGTGAGCACCTCCAAGGCCGTGGTCAGGGCGGCCAACGGCGGCATCGAGGTGGTCGCGCGCGATTCGGTGAGCGAGGACCAGATCCTCGTCCACGACGCGCACAACCCGGACCCGTCGCTCGCGTTCGCGCTCAGCAGGCTCGACGAGCCGGCGTTCGAGCACGTGCCGATCGGCATCTTCCGGCAGGTGGACCGCCCGGCCTACGACGTGCTCATGGCCGAGCAACTGGAGCAGGCGGCCACCGGGAAGGGCCCGGGAGATCTCAGCGAGCTTCTGCTCGGCGGAGACACCTGGCGCATCGGCTGAGCCGAGCCGACAATGTCTCCGTAGCAGAACCTCTGTCGCGGAGACTCACTTGGCTGCCAAGAGCGTGCTGTCTGCCGTCTTGCTCTTGGCGGCCGCATTTCTCGGCTTACCGGCGGTGGCCATACCGCCGGCGGTAGCCGCGCACGTCTCCGTCGTGGAGTCCGAGCAAGCGCCCGTCGAACCCGACTGCGGCGGTCACCCCTGCCGCCTGACCAGGACTCCACGGCACGCCTGGCCCGCGCACTGCTCGCCCAGGCGCTCGTCCCCCGTCGCCACGGCCACCGCCGCCGCGCGGCCGCAACGGCAGCGCCGGGAGATCCGCAGGTACGTCCCGCGACGCCGCACGCGAAGCCACCGCCGCCTCACACGGGCGGGGCCCGACCCCGATCCCCACAATCCCGGCCACCCCCCGCCCAGTCCGAGGGGGCCGCCGCCCCTCCGTTCAGGCACGTTCCGACATGTCATGAAGGAGGGAAAAGAGAATGCCGCAATGGCAAGGAACTCGCGCGCTGGTCACCGGCGCCAGCGGGTTCATCGGATCGCATCTCGCGCGCAGGCTCGAACTGCTCGGCGCCGAGGTGCACGCGGTGAGCAGGCAGCCGCAACCGCAGGTAGGAGCCGAGATCTGGCACCGGTGCGACCTGCGCGAGGCGGCGCCCACCGCCGACCTCCTGGGCACGATCCGGCCCCGCCTGGTCTTCCACCTGGCCAGTGAGGTCACCGGGATCAGGGACGTCGGCATGGTCAGAGCCATGCTGGACGGCAACCTGGTCGCCGCGGTCAACCTGCTCACGGCCGCGGCGGGACAGCCCATGAAGCTGGTCTTCGCCGGGTCCATCGAGGAGATGCGCTCCGAGGAGAGCGCGCCGCACTCGCCGTACTCCGCGGCCAAGTCCGCGGCCACGGTATACGCACGGCTCTTCCACCATCTGTGGTCGGTGGACGTGTCCGTGCTGCGCATCGCGATGGTGTACGGCCCCGGCCAGCGGGACATCGCCAAGCTGGTGCCGTACGTGACCACGGAGCTGCTCAACGGGCGCTCGGCCCGGATCGGCAGCGGCTCCCGGCTGGTCGACTGGATCTACATCGACGACGTGATCGAGGCGTTCGTCGCGGCGGCGGAGAGTGAGAAGGCCGCCGGTGGCATGTACGACGTGGGCAGCGGGGTGGGCGTGTCCATCAGGGACACGATCGAGCTGCTCCATCGTCTGGCCGCCAGCCCGATCACGCCCCAGTACGGCGCGCTGCCCGACCGGCAGCTCGACCGCGCCCATATCGCCGACGTCGGCCCCGCCGGGTCGACGCTCGGCTGGCAGCCCAGAACCTCACTCGTCGACGGGCTGAAGAACACGATCGCCTGGTACGCCGACCAGCAGAGAAAGTCCTGATCAAGGGGGGTGGCAGACCGGCGACCCCGGCCTGCCACCGCTCAAACGGTCTCCGGCGCCAGACGCCGGACCGACGGCAGCTGGCTGAGCTGAAGGACGCTGTAGCCGAACAGCAGCACGCCCAAGGGGAGATGCAGGGTCACCGCCTGCGCGATGCCCAGCGCGATCTGCGCCAGGACGAGAACGAAGAACCCGGCCGAGTACAGGACGGGCCGGCCAGCGCCGCCGCCCCGCCGCCAGACCAGGATCACCGCGATCAGGTGCACCAGACCCGCGGCGAACACCGAGTACGCCGAGGCGCTGTGCAACACCCGTCCACTGGGAGCGGTCAGCAGCAGCCCGGCGGTGATGGAAGTAAGGAAGAGGGCCACGGCTTGCAGGATGATCGCGACACGCAGGAACACGGGTGACTCCTCGACGGCCAGGACGGCGCTGGATGGATCTGTCATGAGTACGACGCCGTAGCCCGCCGGAACGTGAGGCCTCACATTCCCCGCGGCTGTGTCGTCGGACCTCCGAGACAACGCCGATCATAGGGAGAAGCCCCATGTCCGCATCCATTGAGTCGCGCCTGCCCGACCCCATGCAGTTCTTTCCCGAGGTGGGGACGATCGCCGGCGCCATGACCAAGGCCACCCACAACGGCGCGATCCCGGCCATCACCATCATCCTGATCCAGCTGCGCGCCGGGCAGATCGCCGGCAGCACGTACCACACCGTCCGGCAGACCGAACTGCTGCGCAAGGCCGGGGAGACGGAGGAGCGCATCGCCGCCCTGCCGTCCTGGCGGGACGCCCCCTACTTTACCGACGCCGAACGGGTCGCGCTGGAGCTCGTGGAGGCGGTCCTCACCCCGAACCCGTCCGGGGAGCGCGTCCCCGACGAGCTGTACGCCAGGGCGGCGGCCCTCTACGACGAGAAGGCGCTCTGGACACTCATTCTCACGATCGGCCAGATCTGCTTCTTCATCCCGGTCGCCCTCATCGCCAAGCCGATCCCCGGCCGGCCGCTCGGAAAGAACTACAGCAAGGTGGCCGAAGGTGGCCTACCTGGGTAGAAGGCTGGCGCGGTGGCAGCCCGTAGGCGAAGATGACGCGGTGGGATCTCCCTTGCGGAATTTATTCGTCGACGGTCCTAATTCCGTCGCGGCAAAGGCGCGGGCGCGCCGCTGGCGTTGGGTGGCCGAAAGCTTTCCCGACCTGGGACAGATGAACGTCATCGACCTCGGCGGCACCGCCACCGCCTGGATGCGCGCCCCGATCAAACCGGCCAGCGTCCACGTCATCAACCTGGCGCACGATGACCAGGAGCTGCCGAGCTGGCTCAGGACGGAAGTGGGCGATGCCTGTGACCTGCCCAAACGCATTCTGGGCGACGACTATGACCTGGTCTTCTCCAACGCGGTGATCGAGCACGTGGGCGGCTACGCCAGGCGGCAGGCGTTCGCCGACGCGGTGCACTCGCTCGCCGGGCGGTTCTGGGTCCAGACGCCCTACAGATACTTTCCGGTCGAGCCGCATGTGCTTTTTCCTTTCTACCAATTCCTGCCGCTGAACGTCCGGGCCCGGATCAACCGGCGCTGGCCGCTGGTGCACACCAAGTCCCCCGACTGGTCGGCGGCGCTCCAGGACGCGCTGGAAATCGAGCTGATCGGCCGCGCGGAAATGGCGCTGCTTTTCCCCACCGCGCGGATGAGGGCCGAAAGGGTGGCGGGGCTCACCAAATCGCTGATCGCGATCAAGGCGTGACGGTCTCGATCGGGCTGGCCGGCGCCGGGCCGTGGGCGCGGGCGTTTCACGCGCCGACGTTCGCCGCGGGTCCCGAGACACGGCTGGCGGGTGTCTGGTCGCGCGATCCCGGCAACGCGGCACGGGTCGGCGTGCCGGTGTCCGACACGTTCGACGAGCTTTTGGAACGTTGCGACGCCGTGGTGTTCGCCGTCCCGCCGGACGTGCAGGCGGCTCTGGCGGTCCGGGCGGCGCGGGCGGGCCGGGCCGTACTGCTGGAAAAGCCGCTCGCGCTCGACGTCGCCGCGGCGGAGCGGGTGGCGGCGGAGGTCGGGCGGGCGGGCGTCCCGAGCATGCTGACGCTCACCAACCGCTTCCGTCCCGGCGTGCGCGCGTTCCTGCGCGCGTGCGCCGAGACCAGCCTGTACGGCGGGCGGGCCTGCCAGCTCACCAACGAGTTCCGCGACGGCACGTTCGCCCACAGCCCGTGGCGGAGCAGGGGCGGCGTCCTCTACAACACCGGCCCGCACGGCCTCGACCTCCTCGACGCCGCCCTCGGCACGATCAAGGAGGTCAGCTCGGCCGGATCGGCCGTGCACATGCTGACCTGCCTGCACGAGGGCGGCGCGGTCAGCCAGCTGACGCTGTCGGGCCAGGTGCCCGGCGTCGGCAAGCGCACGGTCTACGAGATGTACGGCCCGCACGGCGAGCTTCGCCTCGACCTGGCCGACCTGGCCGGCGACTCCGAGCCGACCAGGGCGGCGCTGCGCGCGGAGTTCGCCGCGGCGGTGCGCGAGTGGCGTCCCCATGAGATCGACGTGAACAGGGGCCTGCACCTGCAAAAACTGCTGGCCGCGGTGTAACGGGGTCATCCACCGCCCGATTACCTAAAGCTGACCTGGGAGGGGCATGTGGGGGATTCGGTCGTCAACCTGACCGTGCACGGCATCGGCGAAACCCGCCGGACGCTCGATCCGGGCGAGGATCTGACCTGGGTGAGCGTGGAACGGTTCGAGCAGGTCATGGACGCGGTGGTGAACCGGCCCGACGTGCGGATCACCTTCGACGACGGCAACGCCTCCGACCTGGAGATCGCGCTGCCGAGACTGCTGGAGCGGGGACTGCAGGCGGAGTTCTTCGTGCTGGCCGGCGAGCTCGGCAAGCCGGGCCGCCTGGACGAGGACGGCGTGCGGACGCTGGTGGCCTCCGGGATGCGGGTGGGCTCGCACGGCTGGGCGCACCGCGACTGGCGGCGCGTCTCGGCGCGCGAGGCCGAACAGGAGCTGGCCCAGGCACACACGGTGCTGAGCGAGGTGTCCGGGCGCCGGGTGTCACGGGTGGCGATCCCGTTCGGCTCCTACGACCGCCGCGTGCTGGCCAGGCTCAGGCGGGCGGGAGTGAGCCGGGCGTACACCAGCGACGGCGGGCGGGCCAGGCCCGGCGGCTGGCTGCAGGCGCGTACCAGCCTCAAGCACGATCTGGACAGCGCGTGGATCGAGCGGGTCCTGCACTCCGGGACGTCGCTGCGCGATCTGGGCGCCCGCCTCTACAAAAGGACACGCGGATGAAGCGGGTCGCGGTGGTGATCGTCACCTACAACAGCGCCGACGTGATCGACGGCTGCCTGCGCTCGATCGTCGCGGGTTCGGAGGGCGTGAAGCTCATCGACGTGGTGGTGGCCGACAACGCCTCCAAGGACGACAGCGTGGCGCTGGCGAAGGCGGGCGGGGCGCGGGTGGTGGAGGTGGGCTCGAACGCGGGGTACGCGGCGGGCTTCAACGCCGCCGTGGCCGCGCTCGACCTGGGGGAACTGGACGCCGTCTACCTGATCAACCCGGACTGCCGGCTGCGGCAGGGATCCATCCTGCCGCTGGCGGAGGCGGCCTGGCGGGGGATCGCGGCGCCGTACATGGTGAATCCGGACGGCTCGCTGCAGCCGTCGCTGCGGCGGATGCCGTCGATCGGCCGGGCCGCGGTGGAGGCGGCCATCGGCGGGATCCGGGCGGGCCGGCTCGGCAGGCTGGGCGAGCTGGTGACGCACCCGAGCGAGTACGCCGAAGCGCGCGAGGTCGCCTGGGCGACCGGCGCGGCGCTGTGCATGTCGGCGCGGATGCTGGCCGAGCTCGGGCCGTGGGAGGAGTCGTTCCTGCTCTACAGCGAGGAGACCGAGTACTGCCTGCGCGCCGCCGACCACGGCTGGGCCACCTGGTACGAGCCGGCGTCGGTGATCGAGCACATCGGCGGCGACTCGGCGGTGAACCCGTCGCTGGCGGCGCTGCTGATGATCAACAAGGTGACGTTGTTCCGGCGCCGGCGCGGCCCTCTGGCCGGGGGCCTGTACTTCCTGATCGTGCTGCTCGGCGAGGCGGCGCGGGCGCTGACCGGGCGCAGGACCTCGCGCGAGTGCGTGGCCTGGCTGCTGCGGCCCGCGCGGCGCTGGAAGAGCCTGCCGCAATGAGGCTGCTGCCCTTCCACGAGCTCACGCTGGAGCAGCTCGACACCTGGCACGGGCTGCGCGCGGCCAATCCGGCGCTGGACAGTCCCTTCTTCCATCCGCGCTTCGCCGGGGCGGTGCACGCGAGCGGCCGGGCCGTGCACGTGGCCGTGGGCGAGGACGCGATGCTGGCCTGCCATCTGATCGGCTCGACGCTGCGTCCTGCCGGGTGGCCGGGGGCGGACTTCCAGGGGCCGCTGCTGGCGCCGGGGACCGCCTTCGAGCCGCTGCGGCTGCTCGGCAAGGGGGTGACCGGGTTCGAGTTCGACCACCTGGTGGAGGGGGTGGCGGGGTTCGACCGGTGGACGGTCACCCGGCGGGCCTCGCCGTACGTGGAGGTGGAGGGCGGGCTCGACGGCTACCTCGCCCGCGCGTCGAAGGCGGGCAAGGACAACATGGGGCAGGCGCGCAGGCGCGCCGCCAAGGCCGGGCGCGAGCTGGGGCCGGTGCGCTTCGCCGCCGACAGCCTGGACGAGGACGCGCTGGCGCGGGTGATCGAGCTGAAGCGGGACCAGTACCGGGCGACGGGCGCGCGCGACTACTTCGCCGAACCCGGCCGTACGGACCTGCTCAAGCTGCTCCTGCACACCCGCGAGCCGGACTTCTCGGGCATCCTGTCGACCCTGCACGCCGGTCCGCACCTGCTGGCCGCGCACTTCGGGATCAGGTCGGGCGGGGTGCTGCACTGGTGGTTCCCGGTCTACGACCCCGGCCACGCCAAGCTGGCGCCCGGCTGGATCCTGCTGCGTGAGCTGGTGCTGGCCGCGCCGTCCCTGGGCGTGGAGCGCATCGACCTCGGGCGCGGCGACGACGAGTACAAGCGCCGCGCCAAGACGGGCGAGACGACCGTGGGTCAAGGTCTGGTCACCCGCAATCCGGTACGGCGGGCCGCCCGCACCGCGCTGGAGCGGGCCAGGCCCACGCTGAGCCGGATGAAGCGCCGCCTGACATGACCACCTAGCGCAGCCGCCGCTCCAGCGGCCGTTCGACATACCGGTAGAGCGCCCACGAGGCGGCGAGCGCGAGCGCGAGCATGCCCGCGACCGCCAGCAGCACGACGGGAACCGCCCGGTCGCCCCCGACCAGCCGCCCCGCCACCCTGATCACCGGCTGATGGACGAGGTAGAAGGCGAAGGAGATCTCGCCCAGCCACACCATGGGCCGCGAGGCCAGGAACGAGACCCGCTCCCCCAGGTTGTCGCTGGTCGCCGCCGCCGCGATCAGCAGCGCGAACGGCCCCGCCGTCCAGGCCACCCATCCCCAGCGCTCCCACACGAACGGCACCGTGGCATAGGCCGCCAGCGCGATCACCGCCGCGACCGGCAGGCCGGGCCCCCGCCAGCGCCCGGAGGCGACCAGCAACGCCAGCGTGATGCCCAGCGCGAACTCCAGCGCCCGCGTGACCGGGAAGATCCAGACGAACCAGTAGGCGATCTCGTCACCCATCGGCTGGGACAGCAGCGGCACCGCCCAGATGCCCGCGAGCATCCCGCCCGCCACCCAGCCCAGCCGATGCGCGGGCACCCGTCGCAGCAACGGCAGCAGCACCGGGAAGGCCGCGTAGAACGCGAGCTCGCACGACAGCGACCAGGCAGGCGTGTTGCCGCCGAAGTAGAAGGCCTCGACCGGCACCCAGCTCTGCAGCAGCGCCAGCCCGCTCAGCGCGGGACCGGCGGAGACGGCGACGCCGGAGACGGCCAGCAACGCCAGTACGGCGAGCCAGGTCAAGACGTGGTTGGGCAGGACACGCGCGGCCCTGCGCCGCCAGAAGACTCCGGCGGAGGTGCCGGGCCGCGCCGACCAGGTCAGCACCATCCCGGACAGGATGAAGAAGAAGGGGACACCGGCGGCGCCCGCGGAGAACAGGGCGGACAGTACCGTCTTCAACGCCGGGTCGCTGGTCAGCCCGGCCGCGTGGATATGGAAACCGAAGACCGCGAAGGCGGCGATCCACCGTAACCCGGTCAGTGAATCCAGCCTCTTGCGAGTTACTACGAGCTCGCTCATCACCCGTAAATATCACGACCTGCTGCCTCTCGTAACGTTCCAAGCGCAGGTATCGATATCCGAGACGTGGGCGGGGGGATGCGCTGCCCTTGCTTGTCTGGAGGGCAGATGAGGATCAGCGTCTTCGGCCTCGGATACGTCGGCTGCGTCTCGGCCGCGTGTCTCGCTTCGATGGGCCACGAGGTCGTCGGAGTGGACGTCAATCCGGAAAAGGCCGAGCTCATCTCCCGCGGGCTCGCGCCCGTGGTGGAGGAGCGGATCGGCGAGCTCACGCGGGAGGTGGTGCAGGATGGCAGGCTGCGCGCCACCACCGACGCGGTCGCGGCCGTGGCGGCCAGCGACCTCTCGCTGATCTGCGTGGGAACGCCGTCGGCGGCGAACGGAAGCCTGTCGACGGCCTTCCTGGAGCGGGTGGCCGAGCAGATCGGGCGGGCGATCGACGGGACGCGCAGGCACACCGTCGTCTTCCGCAGCACCATGCTTCCGGGCACCTGCGCGGACCTGCTCATCCCGATCCTGGAGCGCGCCTCGGGCCTGAAGGCGGGGACGCATTTCGGGGTGGCGGTGAATCCGGAGTTCCTGCGCGAGGGCACCAGCGTGCGTGACTTCTTCGATCCGCCGAAAACGGTGATCGGGGAATCCGATCGCGAGACGGGCGATCTGGTCGCCGCGTTATACCGGGATTTACCGGGTGAGGTATTCCGCGTCCCGATTCCCGTCGCCGAGATGACGAAATATGCCGACAACGCGTTCCATGCGGTGAAAATTGGTTTCGCCAATGAGATCGGCGCCGTCTCCCAGGCCCTCGGCATCGACTCCCACCGCGTCATGGACATCTTCCTGGCCGACAGGAAGCTCAACGTCTCCCCCGCCTACCTGCGCCCCGGCTTCGCCTTCGGCGGCTCCTGCCTGCCCAAGGACCTGCGCGGCCTGGTCTACGCCGCGCGCCGGGCCGACGTCTCCGTACCGCTGCTGTCCCACGTGCTGCCCGCCAACGAGGCGCACCTGCAGCGCGCACTCGACCTGGTCATCGGCGCCGACCGGCGCAAGGTCGGGCTGTTCGGGCTGTCGTTCAAGCCCGGCACCGACGACCTGCGGGAGAGCCCGCTCGTCGAGATGGCCGAACGCCTGCTCGGCAAGGGCTACGACCTGCGCATCTACGACGCGAACGTCACCCTGTCGCGGCTGATGGGCGCCAACCGCGCCTACGTCGAGCAGCGCCTGCCGCACCTGGCCGACCTGCTCACCGACTCCGCGCAGGAGGTGCTCGACCACGCCGAGGTGTGCGTGGTCGGCTGCAAGGACCAGGCCGTGCTCGACGTGCTCACGCGCGCCGGGGACCGCCCGGTCATCGACCTCGTCCGCCTGCCCGACGCCGAGCAGCGGCGGGCTGAACCTGGATATGTGGGCCTTGGCTGGTAGGAAAGCGCTGATCCTTGTCGAGAACCTCTCCGTGCCGATGGACCGGCGCGTCTGGCAGGAGAGCACGACGCTGCGCGACGCGGGCTGGGAGGTGCACGTCATCTGCCCGCAGGGCGCCAAGCAGGACACCGAGCCGTACGCCGTCATCGACGGCATCACCATCCACCGCTACCCGCTGACCGCCGCGACCGGCGGCCCCAAGGGCTACCTCAAGGAGTACGGCACCGCCCTGTGGCACACGTTCCGCCTGTCCAGGCGCGTGGGCCCGGTCCACGTCGTCCACGGCTGCAACCCGCCCGACTTCTTCTTCCTCGTCGCCCTCCTGGCCAAGCTGCGCTGGCGCAGCCGTTACGTCTTCGACCAGCACGACCTCATCCCCGAGCTGTACGAGTCCCGCTTCACCCGCGGCCGCGACCTGCTCTACCGGGCGGTCTGCGCCCTTGAGAGGGCCACCTACCGGGTCGCCGACGTCGTCATCGCCACCAACGAGTCCTACCGGCAGGTGGCGCTCACCCGCGGCGGCAAGCGGCCCGAGGACGTCTTCGTCGTCCGCAGCGCCCCCGTCGTCGAGCGCTTCCACCAGGTGCCGCCCGAGCCCGAGCTCAAGAAGGGCCGCCCCCACCTGCTGTGCTACCTGGGCGTCATGGGGCCGCAGGACGGCGTCGACTACGCGTTACGCGCGCTGGCCAAGCTCCGCGACGAGCTGGGCCGTGACGACTGGCACGCGGTCTTCGTCGGCGGCGGCGACACGTTCGAGGCCATGGTCGAGCTGTCGAGGACGCTCGGGCTGGAGGACGTCGTCGAGTTCACCGGCCGCATCCCCGACGCGGACCTGCTGCGCTATCTGTCCACGGCGGACGTCTGCCTGGCGCCCGACCCGCTCAACCCGCTCAACGACGTCTCCACGATGAACAAGATCATGGAGTACATGGCGATGGCCCGGCCGATCGTCTCCTTCGACCTGCGCGAGGCCAGGGTCTCGGCGGGCGAGGCGGCCCGGTACGCGCCGCCCAACGACGAGTCGGAGTTCGCCAAGCTGATCGCGCTGCTGCTGGACGACCCGGACGAGCGCCGCAAGATGGGCGAGATCGGGCAGGCCCGGGTGTCGGGCCCGCTGTCCTGGGCGAACTCGCGCACCGCGCTGCTGGCCGCCTACGAGGCCGCCGTCGCCTCATCATGAGCTCAGCGGCTGCTGGCGTCGGTGCCCCAGTCGGCGGGGCGGCCGCGCCGTACCCGGGTCAGGAGACGGTCTGCGAGGAGGACGGCGAGGTAGCAGCCGGCGTCGAGCACGCTCACCCGGCCGGCGCGCAGCAGCGCGCCCAGATCGCCCAGCCGCAGCGGCACCGCGTTGACCGGCCGGCCGAGCTCGGCCAGCTGCCGGTTGCCCAGCCGCACCCGCACGCGGCGGCGCAGGTGCGCGCGGACCGAGCGCGCGGGACGCACCACCGAGCTCGCGCCGTCCACGACCACGCGCTCGTGCGGCGCGAAGCTCGCGTGCACCCAGCCGTCGTCGGACAGCACGTCGGGCAGCGGGAAGACGCGCGCGTGCCCCTCCTTGCCCAGCGCGTAGACGCCGACGCCGGCCAGCGCGCGGTGCGGCGCCACGAGCGCGTCGTGCACGCGGTGCACCCGCCCGGCCACCCACGTGGCGCCCTCCAGGTCCCAGACGGGCCTGGGCGCGGCGGCCAGGACGCCCGGCCGGGCCAGCGCGGCCGCGAGCGCGCGGGCGGAGTCCGCGTCGAGCCCGACGTCGGCGTCGGCGTAGATCCGCGGGAAGGCGCCGCAGGCGGCGTCTCCCATCCGCAGCGCGTTGGCCTTGCCCGCGACCGGCGTCTCCAGCACCCGCACGCCGGGGCGCGCGGCGGCCGATACGGTGGCGTCGGCGCAGGCGTTGGCCACCACGATCACCTCGAACTCGCCCGGAGCCGCGCCGCCGAGCAGCCGGTCGAGTCCGGCCGCGATGACCGCTTCCTCGTTGTGCGCGGGGATGACGATGCTGGCGACGGGATTCACCTGTCGTTCCCTTCGGAAGGCCGACCATGAGAGTAGAGCGGACCGCCCTGGACGGGGTCCTGCTGTTCGTTCCGACCCCGCACCGTGACGATCGGGGCCTGTTCACGCGGACGTTCGACGCGGTGCTCGCGGCCGAGCACGGCATCGACCCGGCCGCGTTCGTCCAGGACAGCCAGTCGCGCTCGCGCCAGGGCACGATTCGCGGAATGCACGGGCGAGCCGGGCGCGGTGAGGCCAAACTGGTGAGATGTGCGCGAGGGGCGGTCCGTGACATGCTCGTCGACATCCGGCCGGGTTCGCCGACGTTCGGCCGGAGCCAGGCGGTCACGCTCGACGACGAGAGCTTCGTGACCCTCTACGTGCCCGCTGGATTCCTGCACGGATTCCAGGCCCTGACCGAGCAGACCGACGTCTGCTACCGCATCGACCGCGAGCACGACCCGTCCGAGGACCTCTCGGTCCGCTACGACGACCCGGACCTCAAGATCGACTGGCCGCTGCCCGCCGCGGCGGTCAGCGCGCGTGACCTCGCCGCCGGTTCGTGGGCGCGGCTGCTCGACCGCCTGACCTGAAGGAGTGGCTGCGATGCGACGGTTGTTCAAGGGCCTGCCCGTGCTCGCCGCGCTGGTGACGACGGCGGCGTGCACGGCCGCGGGCGGCCAGGCGCCGTCGAGCGGGGCCCTGACCCCGCGGGGCGGGCCGACCGTCACGGTCACGGTGACCGCCTCGGCGAACCCGTCGCCGAGCGCCTCCCCGCTGACCAGCACCGGCAAACCGCAGCCGACGCCCAAGGCCACGAGCAGGCCGACCGCGCTGGGCCCGCGCCAGGTCGTCGCGCCCGACGGCCGCGCCTGCCCCGACCACCCGACGGCCGCCTGCACCGGCGTGCCGCCCGGCACCAAGCTCACCGAGGCGGTGCTCAACGACAGCGGCCAGGCCCACCGCGTCGACGTGGCCGGGCGGCGGCTCGACCGCGTGCACATCAAGGGTGACCTGGTCGTCCTGGCCGACGACGTGGTGATCACCAACAGCGTGATCGACGGCCGCATACTCAACGAGAAGGACAGGAAGCTCAAGCGCTTCACGATCAGCGACAGCACGGTCGGCCCCGAGCAGGGCTGCGACAGCCTGCCCGGCATCGGGGACGGCGAGTTCACCGCGGTCCGCGTGCACGTGCGCAACCACGGCGACGGCATCCGCTTCTCCGGCGACAACATCGTCGTCCAGGACTCCTTCATCGACCTGTGCTCCAACCCGAAGGACCACTCCGACGGCATCCAGGGCTATTACGCCAGAAGCAACCTGGTCTTCGACCACAACACCATCGACCAGCGCGGCGTCACCGACCACAACGCGCCGATCTTCATCCCGCGCACGCAGAACCCCGACGTGGAGAACGTCGTGATGACCAACAACCTGCTGATGGGCGGCACGTTCAGCATCCAGCTCTGGGACATCGGCGGGTACGTGATCTTCCGCAACAACCTGCTCGTCGACAACACCTGGGACTACAAACCGGCGGAGGTCGAGTGCGCCACCGTCGACTGGCGCGACAACAAGCTCGTGACCATCGACGACGCCTACCGGGTGACCGGGGTGGTCGGGCCGCTGGCCTGCATGGGCTGAGCCTCCTGCCTGGCCACGCGCAGCAGCGCGCCGCACGCGCCGATGAGCAGGAACATGAGCCCGGTCACGGTGGCGAAGGCGAGCAGGTCGAAGGTGGCCGAGGCCACGATCGGGGCCAGCATGACGCCGCCCAGTGTCAGCCCGAGATCGCGCACGTGCGGGTCCTTGCTGAGCCTTCTGGCCCAGAGCCCGGCCACGATGCCCAGCGCCATCATGATGACGTAGACGGCGGTGCCTATCAGGCCCAGGTCGATCGCGGTCTGCATGTACTGGTTGTCGAACACCTGATATTTCGGGAAATACCAGCTGCCGGTGCCGCGCCCCAGCCACAGGTGCCGCTCGATCTCGGCGATGGCGATGCCGTAGTCGTGCGTGCGGTACTGCACGCTGGAGTCGGTGAAGAAGTTGACGAACAGGTCGAGGAACGTGCCCAGCAGCCCCGGCACCGCCACCTTCATCACCGCCAGGAAGCCGGCGAGCACGGCCAGCGCCCGCAGCCGCCGCTTCCACGTCCATCCGCACACCAGCACCGCGCCGATCGCCACCAGGCTCAGCACCGCCGAACGCGAGACCGAGAACATCAGCCCGGCCCCGATCATCGCCGTACACGCCCACCAGCGCAGGAACGGCCGGCCCAGCGCCTTGGCCCGCAGCGCGTAGTGCGCGGCGATCGGCAGCAGCATCGCGCTGATCACGCCGAACTCGATCGGGTGCGCGGTGGTGGCGGCGACCCTGCGCACCGAGCCGCGCTCGAAGACGTAGAGGTCCTCCCAGCTCAGCCGGAGACCGGGCAGCACCAGGTAGCGCGTGATGTCGAAGCCGGTCACGAACTGGATCGCGCCGATGACGCCGATGATCGCGCCACCGGCCACCGCCGCCTTCAGCACGAGGTTCAGCCGCTCGATCCCGCGTACGCCGTCGCAGACCAGCAGCCCGATGCCCAGGTTGGCCAGCAGCAGGAAGAGGTTCTGGTCGGCCAGGTTCAGCTCGTCGGACGGCAGCCAGTGGTAGGTGCCGTAGCCGTAGCTGACCAGGTTCGCGGTGAAGAACAGGAACAGGCCTGAACGCGCCATGTTGCGGCCCTTGGCCGCCCCGAGCGTGGTGGTCAGCTGGGTGATCAGCCACAGCACCAGTCCGATCATGCCGACGATCGCCGCCGGCGTGACCGACAGCGGCAGCCCGCGCACGATGAGCGCGGCCGGCGTCGTCAGCAGGATCACGATGTAGATGCAGGCGATCGTGGCCCCGTCGGCGCGCGGGCCGGCGAACATCCCGTCGAGGTCGGCCACCTGCACCGGCCGGTGCCCGTTGAGGCTGGGCAGCCCGGCGGGCCGGAAGTCGATGGCCATGGTCAGGGCACCCGCTCGGGCAGGACCACCTCGGGCAGGCCCGCGTCCTTGGCCACCCGCCTGCGCCGGGCCAGCGCGAAGCTCTCCGCGGCGTAGGCGGAGGTCAGCGCGGCCATGCCGCCGAGCGCCAGCGCCACGACCATGGCCCGCGACTTGCGGGCCAGCCGGGGCTCCGGCGCGGTGGGCGCCACGACGTCGGTGACCACGATGTAGGTCGTGGCCGGGGCCGCGACCTGCACCTCCCGCTCGCGCAGCTCCACCCGCGCGCGGGCGCTGACCCGCTGCACGAGCTCACGCGACAGGTCCGGCGACGGGCTCTCCACCTCGATGTACACCAGCGGCCCGTTGGCCATCGCCTCCAGGTTGCTGCTGCCGTTGTTGACGCTCAGCTCGACCGCGCCACCGGGGGGCGCGCCCAGTTCGGTGGCCACGTCGGGCGAGTTGAGCGCGGCGATGAGAATCGAGGCCGTGGCGGTCAGCCCGCGCTCGGTGACGATCAGCGGGTTGAGCTCCGGATTGGGCTCCCTGGGGTTGTACGGCAGCACCCCGCCGTTCTTGGGCAGGGTCAGGGCGATCACGGCGTTCGACGCGTACTGCACCGGGACCGTGCGGTAGACCGCGAGCGAGGCGAAGATCGCCAGCGCGAACGCGGGCAGCACCACATACCAGCGCCGGAACAGCACGCCGATCGTGCTCCAGAAGTCCATGGCGCTCCCGTCAGCCGCCGCGCTCGGTGGCCACGGCGTCCTCGGGCTCGCTGTCGTCCTCCGGCTCTTCCGCCTTGGCCTTGCCGTTGCCGTTGGAGGTCTCCTCGGCGACCACGGCGGGGAAGGAGTCGGTCGGCATGTCGTCCTCGTCGGCGGCGGGCTCCGGGCGTTTGCCCGGAATCTGCGCGTGGACCACCAGTTCCTTCTCCGGTACGGCCGGCGCCCGCGCCACCCGCCTCCGGGCACGGCGGCGCTCCAGCCCGTACACGATGCTGATCCCGAGGAACATCGCGATCACGAAGCCCATCGCGGCGCCCATGAACTTGTCCATGGAGTCCGACTCGGGCGGCGTGGGCGGCACGATGTCCATGAGCACCACGTACGTGGCCGTCGGCGCGCCCAGCTCCCGTTGCCGGCCGTCGAGCTCGCGGATCAGCCGCTCCCGCGCCTTGGCCACGACGTCCGCCGACGCCTTGGCCGAGGTGCTGGTGGCCTCCACATAGAGGAACGGTCCGTCCATGCCGATGAGCCGGGGACTGGTGCTGCCGTCGTTGACGACCAGTTCGGTGGGCCCGTCCTTGGGCGCGCCCAGCTCGACCCGCGTCTCCTCGACGCTCAGCGCGAGCACCAGCGTGGCGACGGCGGTGCTGAGCCCCTCGGTCTGGATGAGCAGCGGGTTGCCGCCGCCGCCCGGGTTGACCGCGTTGCGGTTGACGATGCCGCCGTTGACCGGCGGGGACACCATCATGATGGTGCTCGACATGTAGCGGACCGGGATGACGGCGAAGGTCGCCGCCGCGACGCCTACGGCGGCCAAGGCGACTGGGATCCCAATGCGCTTCTGCAGGAGGAGGCGCAGGAGCGCCTTCCAGAAATTCACGTGCCGGTCTCCCCCTCAGTGCCCGGGACGCAGGCCCCCAACACGATTTCATCGTTCCAATGGGGCTTGTCGTTACATAGCACGCGCGGCTTCCGGTATCCGCTCAAGGTCGCTCGCCCGCATGAAGTCGCCCAGCGTGGTGCCGCTGCACGCGGCGTCCACGTTCGGCGCACCCCTTCCGGCCAGCACGTCGTCCAGGTTCACGGTCCGGAAGTCGACGCTGAACCTGGTGCGCCCGGAGGTGTTGGGCACGGTCGAGTGCAGTTGCGCGCCGGAGAACATCAGGATCCCGCCGGGCTCGGGCACGATCCTGATCTCGGGCTGCAGGTCGAGCGGTTCCTCCGGCTTGGGCTGCTCGCGGGTGTCGGAGTGGATGTGGCGCGCGGCCGTGGGCCGCCCGACGCGGTTCCACTCGCCATAGTCGTAACGGGCGCTGCCGTTGGCCACGGGCCGGTCGAAGTAGCGCGGATGGAAGGCCATGACGTTCTCCGGCACCACCTCGAACACCGGGATCCACCAGTTGACCTGGCTGAAGGGCGCCGAATACCAGCAGTCGCGGTGGGCGTGGTAGGCGTAGGAGATGCCCGAGTCGAGGTAGCGGTCGGAGGTGGACGTCCGTAATCGGGGGACGTCGTAGTAGGTGCGCTCCAGGTTCATGCCCATCTCCTCGAAGATCTTGGGCAGGATCTCCTTGCACCGCGGGTGGTGGATGAACCGCGGCTTCAGGTCCGACAGCAGTCCGGCGAACTCTTCTACGGGCATCTCGAACTGCGCCGTCTCCGGGTTCCTGCCCGCGAAGGCCTCCTCGATCAGCTCCCGCGCGAACGTGATCAGCTCGGTCGAGGCCGCCGTGGCCGGAAAGGTGAAGATCTCCCCCTTGAAGATGAGATCCCGGCGAGCGTCGTCGTCAAAGGTGCTGCTGGAGAAGACTGACGTCATGGGTTGAACTTTCTCGTGCTCCCCGCCCCAATTAATTGCTTTATATCTCGGCAATATGGGGCGATCCGTTACATGCCCGGAATGAGGCGCATGAGACGGCGCGTACGGCGGCGCAGCAACATCCGCTGCCGAGCCGCGTAGTGCTTGTAGACCGCGGCCCGCGCCCGGCGGCGCTGGTCGGCGTCGAGCCCGGCCTCCTCGGCGGCGCGCAGCAGCTCGCGGGTGAAGATCACGTTGGCGAAGACGCCGCGCCAGGTCGGCAGCTCGTGCCGCCTGGACATCTTCAGCATGCGGGCCGGAATCCAGATCCGGGCCGCCAGCACCTCGTTGACGTGCGCCCACGGCCCGGCCAGGGCGTAGCGGGCCGCCGCCAGCTCGTCCTCGCGCACCAGGATCGGCCGCGGGATGCTCACCGCCACGTCGCGCCGCATGAGCCCGTAGAGCGGGTCGATGATCGTGTAGCTCTCGGTCAGCAGCCGCAGAAGCTCGGCGAAGCGCTCGACCGGGTCGTCGGAACCCAGCTCGGTGCCCTCGTAGCGGGCCGTGGTGGTCACGCCTTCCGTGGTGTACGCGGTCTGGTGCGTCACCAGGATGACCCGCGGGTCACGCTCGAACTCGCGCAGCACGCGTGAGACGTAGTTCGGCTCGATCCGGTCGTCGTCGCCGATCCAGCGGAAGTACTCGCCCGTCGACAGCTCCATCGCGGTCATGAAGTTGGGGATGGTCCCCAGGTTGCGCGGCTGGCGGTGGTACAGCACGCGCTCGTCGGCCGCCGCCAGCTCGCGGCAGATCTCCTGTGTGCCGTCCGTGGAGGCGTTGTCGGAGATGACCAGCTGGATGTCGGTGTGATCCTGAGCCAGGATCGATCGCACGGTCTCGGCCAGATGCTCGGCGCCGTTGTAGACGGGCAGGCCGATGGAGACGGTCATGACGCGACTTCCTTCTTCCCGAAAGAGGGCATCTTCCTGAGAACGGGCACGACGACAAGGGTGTACACGAGCATGGCGGCGCCGCCCGCGGTGATCAGCTCGACCACCGCCGGAGCACTCACCAGGCGCTCGATCACGTACGCGGTGGCGGTGGCGAGCACAGCCGCGAGCGTCGGACGCAGCAGCGACGGCAGGACGCCGTGCAGGTCCACGCCCGCTCTGCGCAGGAAGAACACGGCCAGCGGCATCGCCGCGGCGACCGAGGCGATCGCCTGGCCGATGGCCGCGCCCCGGATCCCGTCCAGATGCGCGCCGGCGATCAGCGCGGGCAGCAGCACGAAGGCGTGGCCGAGGTTCATCCAGACCGTCGCCTTGGTGGCGCCCTGCGCGGTGAGGATGTCGTAGGTCAGCGCGACCAGCATCCTGACCACCATGACCACCGCCAGCCAGCGCAGCACGCCGGCCGACTGGCCCCACTTCTCGCCGTAGAGGAGGTCGATGAGCGGGTGCGCGAGGGTCGCCATGATCACGGCGAACGGCAGGATGGCGGTGTAGAGCAGTGGGGTGGCCCGCCGTACCCCGTCGGACAGGCGTTCGCCGCCGTCCTCGGCCAGGCGGGAGAACCCGGGGATGGCCACGTTCCTGATCGCGTTGCCGATCAGGCCGGGCACCCAGCTGGAGACGTTGAAGGCGAGCAGGAAGTAGCCGAGCCAGTCCGGGCCCATGACCGCGCCGACCACGATGTAGCCGGCGTTGAGCAGCACGCTCTCCAGCCCGACGCCCGCCGCGGAGGGCAGTCCGAACTTCATCAGCTTGACCGCGATCGGCCGGTCGAAGGCGATCCTGCCGGGCAGCTTGGCCCAGAAGAAGACGATCACGCCGGTGATGACCGCCGCCACGACCTGGCCCCACGCGAAGCTGTACGCGCCCGCGCCCGCCTTGGCCAGCGAGATGGCCACGGCGGCGTTGGCCACGAAGCCGATCGCGATGGCGGTGGTCAGCTTGTCCTGCTCGAAGCGGCGCAGCATGGCCGCGCTGCGTACCGCGGTGAACGCCTCCACCAGGATGATCGCGGTCAGCAGCCGGACCACGCCGGTGGCCTCCGGCGCGCCGGAGGCGGCGGCGTAGTAGGGGGCGCCGAGCCAGAAGATCCCGTAGAGGATGATCGCCGAGACGAACGAGAGCAGGGTCGCGGTCGGCGTGACGTCTTCGAGCTTGCCACGCCACTGCACGACCGCGGCCATGATGCCGAGGTCCTTGACCGTCATGACGAACGCGGTGGCGGCCATGGCCACCGCGAACACGCCGAAGTCCTCGGGGGTCAGCAGCCGGGCCAGGACCAGGCCCATGGTGAACGACCCGGCCCGGGTGATCAGATTCCCGACCAGACCCCAGCGCAACCCGCGCCCGGCCTGCTGACCTATGGATGTCACTGATACTTCTCGCTCTCGTTGACACGTTCCAGCCAGATCTCCCGCCAGAACGGCACGAACTCCCGCGGGCAGTTGACGCTGTAAGCGCCCGCGCAGACGATGTCCTCGAGCGTGATGCACGGGCTCTTCATGGTCAGCAACTCGCCTGTACGCTCGTCGACGCAGACCTCCACCCGTGAGCGGACCCTGGTCACCTTGCCGCAGTGCCTGGCCATCTCCTCTTCGAAACCCAGGCCCCTGTTGTTACGGTTGGCGTCCAACGTCGCGAGGATGTCGGCCTTCGGCCGGACCCGTACGAGCTCGCCCGGCTTGAGGTCGAGTTCGCCGGACGGGGTGCGCTTGAGCGTGCCCGGCGGCACGAAACCCCAGTTGATGCCGTTCTTGATGCGTAACGGCCGGGGCAGCCGGCGGGAGAAGCGCTGCCAGTGGTTGAACAGGCCGACCGTGATCGTGCGCACGGTCGCGAGCACGCCCGCGTTGCCGGTCTTCACATCGGTCACGTACTGGCCGACGTCGCTGAAGCGCACGCAGGTCGGCGCCGCCCGCAGCAGTTCGGTGGCCTGGCAGGCGAAGCGGTCGGGACCCTTCAGCGTGTTGGCGTCCAGCAGCGGCAGCAGCTTCGGCGCCGGCCTGGCCGCCTCCTCCGGATCCGCGGGCGTGACCTTCTTCAGCCAGTCGTGCTTCCAGTAGATGGAGCAGGCCGTCCCGCACCCGCCGTGCGCGCCGCCGTCGCAGCGCGCCCCGGTCAGATGTACGGCATGCTCCATCCTGCGCATGCGTCCTTTCTCGATCGTGTCGCAGAGCTTGTGCGCCACTTTGTGCACGGTCATGCGCTGCCCGCAGTACTTGAGCATCTCCGGCATGAACGGCAGGCTGTCCAGCTCGCCCCGATCGTCCAGGGTGGCCAGGATCTCTTCTTCGCTCCGAACTTCCACCAGGTCCCCGACCCGGAGCTCCATCACGTCTTCTCCTTCAACAAGCTCGCGCCATGCAGCGCGACAGCGGCCTGGGCCACCGCGGAGAACGGCAGGTTCGCGCGCTCGGCGATGTCGAGCAGGGTGTGTTCGCCGTCGGAGAGGTTCAGCACCCACAGCATCGCCATCTGGGCCTGTTTCGTGTCACTCCTTCCGCCCAGTGGCGCGTAGAGGCCTCTCCGGCCTAGTTGCGGCTCGCCGTACGGGCTGAGGTTGAGGTAGGCGCGGTTGCCCTCCAGGACCTCGACCACCTGTTCGAGGGTGTCGAGGGTGTCGGCCATGGCCTCCTCGGTGACGAAGCCCGGGTTGTCGCCCGAGGTGTGGTACTCGGGGTAGCCGGCGTACGGGGTCCTGGTCAGACCGCCGACCGGCAGGTTGAAGCCGGGTGAGCAGTACTGGCGTTCGTCGTAGCCGTAGGGCGAGAAGTCGAGCAGGGTGTGCGGTCGTTCGCGCAGCACGTGGGCGACGACCCGGTCGATCGGGGCGTCGCCGCGCCTGCTGCGTTTGTACGTGAGCGGGCCGGGGTCGCCGGCGCAGGCCAGGGTGAGGCCGTGTTTGATCCGCTCGGTCCGCCCGCGGTTGCGGGCCAGCCAGGTGATCGCGCCGATGGTGCCTGGCGCGAAGATGAACCGGTAGGTGTGGCGGGGGCTGACCAGGCTCTTCGCCAGCTCCACCGCGACCGCGATGCCGGCCAGGTTGTCGTTGGCCAGCGACGGGTGGCAGGTGTGACAGGAGATCAGCACCTCGTCGTCGATTTCGCCCGGGATGACGTGCTCGGCGTAGGTCAGGCTGCCATCGCTCAGCGTGGAGTCGATGAGCACCTCGTAGGGGCCCTCGTCCATCGCGTCGAGCGTCTCCTGCGTGAGGCAGAAGCCCCAGGTCTGGCTGTAGTAGCTGGTGCGGTAGGGCACCAGGCCGGGCAGCGTGTGCAGCCTCGGGCGCAGCTCCTCCAGCGTGAACGTGCCGCGCACGGGCACGCTGTAGCCGACCACGTGCAGGTTGAGCTCCTGGAAGTCGACCACCTTGCGGCCGGACCGGTCCTTGATCCAGGCGTCGCGGATGTTCCACTCCTGCGGCACGTTCCAGTCGAGCACCTGGGTGCCGGTCGGCACCTCGGAGACCGTCAGCGGCAGGTGTTCGCCGATGATCGCCAGCGTCTCGCGGACGCCGTCGCCGGTGATGCTGCGGCAGATCGGATAAAGGCGCTCGACCAGCTCTTTCACGGGCGCAGTGTCCCGTCCACGGTCCCGGCGCCCTGCCGGTCGGCCAGGCGGGCCAGACGGGTGAAGCGGCGCTCGAAGGCGTGCTTGTCCAGGCCGTGCCGCTGGTAGGCCTCGACCAGCTCGGCGGCTCCCGCGGCCACGGTCCAGCCCGCGTCGAAATCGGGCATGGCCTGCCGGATCCTGGCGAAGTCCACACGGTAGGAGCGCGGGTCGTTGCCCGCCTCGCCGGTGATCGTCAGCCGCGAGCCGGGCACCGCGTCCGCGACCTCCCGCGCGATCTCGGCCACCGTCACGTTGTTGCGCTCGGTGCCGACGTTGAAGGGCTGATCGTGTACGGCCCCGCGCGGCGCGACCAGCGCGAGGGCGAAGGCCTGGGCGATGTCCAGGGCGTGCACCAGCGGCCGCCACGGCGTGCCGTCCGACAGCACGCGCACCTCCCCGGTCAGGAACGCGTGCCCGACCAGGTTGTTGAGCACGATGTCGGCCCGGAGCCTGGGCGAGAAGCCGAAGGCGGTGGCGTTGCGCATGTACACCGGCGAGAAGTCGTCGTCGGCCAGCTTGGCCAGGTCCTCCTCCACGCGCACCTTCGACTCGGCGTACGGGGTCACCGGCTTCAGCGGGGCGTCCTCGTTGACCAGGCCGTCGCCGCCGGAGGCGCCGTAGACCGAGCAGGTGGAGGCATAGAGGAAACGGCGCACGCCGGCGGCCTTGGCGAGTTCGGCCAGCCGTACCGAGGCATGGTGGTTGATGTCGTAGGTCAGCTGGGGCGCCAGTGAGCCCAGCGGGTCGTTCGACAGCGCCGCCAGGTGGGCCACCGCGTCGATGCCCGTGAAGACCTCGGGCCCGGCGTCGCGCAGGTCGACGGTGTGGCCGGGCGGGTCGTCCGGCGCCGGGCCCAGCACGCAGTCGGCGAACAGGCCGGAGTCCAGGCCGGTCACCTCATGGCCGGCCGCGCGCAGGACCGGGGCCATCACGGTGCCCAGATAGCCTTGGTGTCCGGTCAGAAGTACCCGCATGTCAGTCTCCAGCCAGGTCGATCGTCAGCTTGTTCACATGGAAGGCCTCGGCGTAGCGGCTGTTGCACTCGATGCCGCGAAGGCGCATCAGGCCGAGGAAGGCCTCGCGGTCGAACCAGGCACGCCCGCGCTGCGAGGGGTAGAGCAGGTGAAGCAGGTCTATCTTGCGCTCGGCCAGCTCGGGCGCGATCGGATGGTAGGCGTTGGGGCGGCCCATGTCGCCGTCCCACTTGGCGATCTCGTAGCCCAGCGTGAGGTGGTCGCGGAACGTCGTCGGCACGAGCTGGGCCAGGCCCCGGTGGTCCTGGTGGGCGTCGCCCGTCCAGGGGGCCAGGATCAGGTCGGGGTCGGTGGCGGCGCGCAGGTCCTCCAGCGCGTTCTTGGCGCGCTCCCAGTGGGCGGGCAGCCGGCCGTCCGGGATGTCCAGGACGGTGACGTGCACCTCGGCCTCGGGGCAGAGCGCCTTCAGCGCGGCCCGCTCCTCGTCCTCCCTGGAGGTGCCGCCGCCGGACAGGACGAGCGCGTCCACGCGGGTCGCGCCCAGCGTGAGCAGCGTGGCGCCGGCGCCGATCGCGAGGTCGTCGCAATGGGCGCCGAGTGCCACGATCCGCCCGGCTCGGCCGGGCCTGAGTCCGATCATGCTTCCCACAGCGCCCACGGACGCTCGCCCCGGCTCCACGAGTTGTCCAGCTCCAGGCGCTGGTTGACGGTGTCGCTCGGACGCCAGTAGCCGCGGTGCCGGTAGGCCAGGAGGCGGCCGCGCTTGGCCAGCTCCATGCAGCCGTCGGCGACCAGGTCGCCGCCCTCCGGGATGTGGTCGAAGATCTCCTGGCGCAGCACGAAGAAGCCGCCGTTGATCCACAGCGGCATCTCGCTGACCGGGGTGATGCCGCCGACCAGGCCCTCCTCGCCCATCTCGATGACGTGGAAGGTGTTGGACGTCGGCGGGACCACCATCATGGACGCGCCCGCGCCGGAGGCGGCGAAGCTGTCGATGATCTTGGGTAGCGGCGCGTCGGCCACCACGTCGGCGTAGTTGGCCAGGAACATCTCATCGCCGTCCAGCCGCTCGCGCACCCGGCGCAGCCGCTCGCCGATCGGCGAGTCGAGGCCGGTGTCCACCAGCGAGATGCGCCAGTCGGAGATGTCCGTCTCCAGCATCTCGACGGTGCCGTCGCGCAGCGCGAACTGGTAGGTCAGGAAGAAGTCCTTGATGTGCTGGGCGCCGTAGCCCAGACACAGGATGAAGTCCTTGTGACCGAAGTGCGCGTAGTAGCGCATCACATGCCACAGCAGCGGCCGGGGACCGACGAGCTGCATGGGCTTGGGGATGTCGCCGCCCACGCCCTCGTGCCGCATGCGGGTGCCGCGCCCTCCGCAGAACAGGACGACCTTCACTCGACGACCTCCAGCCTGGGGATCGGGAAGACCAGCCGGCCACCCCACTCGCGGACGAAGGAGAGCTGCTCGACCAGCTCGTCACGCAGGTTCCACGGCAGGACCAGCACGTAGTCAGGCCGGTCGGTCTCGATCGCCTCCGGAGGCAGGATCGGGATCCGGCTGCCGGGGGTGAACCTGCCATGCTTGTACGGGTTGCGATCCACCGTGTACGCCAGCAGGTCCGGCCGGATGCCGCAGTGGTTGAGCAGGGTGTTGCCCTTGCCCGGCGCGCCGTACCCGACGACGGTCTTGCCCGCGTCGGCGGCGTCGATGAGGAAGCGCAGCAGGTCGCGCCGGACCTTGGCGACGCGGGCCGCGAAGTTCGCGTACCCGGAGATCTCATGCAGTCCGGCGGCCTTCTCCCGCGCCAGGACGTCCGCCACCCGCTCCGACGGCTCGCCCGACGGCTTCGCCCACAGCCGGATCGAGCCGCCGTGCGTCGGCAGCAGCTCCACGTCCACCAGCGTGAGCCCGCCACTGGCCAGCGCGCGCTGCGCCGAGGCGACCGTGTAGTACTGGAAGTGCTCGTGGTAGATCGTGTCGTACTGGTTCAGCTCCATGAGCGTGAGCAGGTGCTGCACCTCGATCGCGACCAGGCCGTCGTCGGCCACCAGCGCCCGCAGGCCCTGGGTGAACCCGACCACGTCCGGGATGTGCGCGTAGACGTTGTTGGCGACGACCACGTCGGCGGGGCCGTGCTCCTCGCGCACCCGCCGCCCCACCTCGGGCGAGAGGAACTCGGTGAGCGTCGGCACGCCCTTCTCCACCGCGGCCGCGCCCACGTTGGCCGACGGCTCGATGCCCAGGCAGCGCACCCCGCGCTCGACCACGTGCTGCAGGAGGTAGCCGTCGTTGCTGGCCACCTCCACCACGAACGAGTCCGGCCAGAGCGTCAGCCCGTCGACGAAGCGGCGGGCGTGCTCCACCCAGGAGGAGGAGTAGGAGGAGAAGTACGCGTACTCGGTGAAGGTGTCCTCGGGGGTGATCAGCGGCGGGAGCTGGGCCAGCCAGCAGTCCGTGCACACCCGCAGGTGCAGCGGGAAGGTCTGCTCGGGCTGGTCGAGGCGGTCGGCGGTGAGGAACAGCTCGCACGGCGGCGTCGCGCCGAGGTCCACGACGCCGGCCATCGCCCCCGACCCGCACAGACGACAAACGATCATTTCAGCTCACTCCCGCGTGTTCGTCGGACATAGCGGACGGATCGTTACAGCTGCTGCCCGCGGAGTAGACGGTGGTCACTTCGACCTAGCCCTTTCAGGAGTGTTTGTGTGATGCTGCGCCCCATGAAGCCCCTGAGCATCGACGGTGCGTGGGAGTTCACCCCGCGCGTCCACGCCGACCCTCGCGGCGCCTTCCTGGAGGCCTACCGAACCGCCGACCTGCCCAGGCCCTTCGAGACCGTGCAGGTCAACTGCTCGGTCTCCAAGGCGGGCGTCCTGCGGGGCGTGCACTTCGCCGACGTGCCTCCCGGACAGGCGAAATACGTGATGTGCGTGTCCGGCGCGATCCTCGACGTCGTCGTGGACCTGCGCGAGGGCTCCCCGGACTTCGGCCGGTGGGAGGCCGTGCGGCTCGACTCCGACGAGCGCAGGGCCGTGCTCATCGCGGAAGGGCTCGGCCACGCCTTCCTCGCGCTGAGCGAGCAGGCCACGGTGCTCTACCTGTGCTCCTCCGGCTACAACCCGGGCGGCGAGCACGGCGTCCACCCCCTCGACCCCGACCTGGGCATCACGTGGCCGGTCGACGAGCCGCTGCTGTCGGACAAGGACGCGGCCGCGCCCACGCTGAAGGCGGCGCTGGAGTCCGGGCTGCTGCCTTCCTACGCCGCGTGCCAGAAGTTCTACGCGGGACTGCACTGACGACCAGCTCTCGTGGCCAGCACCGGCCAGGCGGCGTGCAGCGCGGCTCGCCAGTCGCGCAGCGGCTCGCCTCTGGTGCAGGCGAGCAGGCTGTTGGCAGGGCGCGCGGCGGGCATCGGGTAGTCGGCCGTGGTGATCGGCCTGACCCGGTCGGGGCTCGTGCCGAGCAGCGTGAAGATCTCGCGGGCGAAGCCGTACCAGGTGGTCTCGCCGGCGCTGGTGCCGTGGTAGACGCCCGGCGGCTGGTCCGACTGGGCCAGCCGGACCAGGTAGTCGGCCAGGTCGGCGGTCCAGGTGGGCTGGCCGCGCTGGTCGTCGACCACGTTCACGAACTCGCGTTCACCGGCCAGGCGGATCATGGTCTTGACGAAGTTACGGCCGGCGGCGCCGTACAGCCAGGCGGTGCGGACCACGTAGTGCCCGGCGGCCGCGACCTCGCCGGCGAGCTTGCCGCGCCCGTAGGCGTTGAGTGGATGCGGTTCGTCGTCCTCCCGGTACGGCCGCGCCGACCGCCCGTCGAAGACGTAGTCCGTCGAAAGCTGGACTAATCGCGCCCCGGCCCGCACGCAGGCGTCGGCCAGCACCTCGACCGCCCTGCCGTTGACCGCCATGGCCTCGTCCTCGTGCTTCTCGGCGTCGTCCACGGCCGTCCAGGCGGCGCAGTTGACCACCACTCTGGGCCGGTAGGCGCCGATGAAGTCGCGCACCGCGCGCGGCTCGCACAGGTCGAGGTCGGCGCGGGTGAGCGCGAGCACCGGCTCCCCGGTGAGCGCGATCCGCTCCAGCACGTCGGTGGCGAGCATGCCGCCGCCACCGGTGATCAGCCAGCGCATCAGTCGTTCCACCGGTCCCCGTGCTCGGCGTACCAGCGGACGGTGTCCTTCAGACCCTGGTCGAAGGCGACCTCGGGCCGGTAGCCGAGCGCGCGCAGCTTCGCGTCGTCGAGCGAGTAGCGCCGGTCGTGGCCCTTGCGGTCGCTCACGTACTCGACCATGTCCCAGTCCTTGCCGCAGGCGTCGAGCAGGCGGCCGGTCAGCTCCACGTTGGTCAGTTCGGCGGTGCCGGCGATGTGGTAGACCTCGCCAGGCTCGCCCTTTTCCGCCACGAGCCGGATGCCGGCGCAGTGGTCGCTCACATGGACCCAGTCGCGGACGTTGCCGCCGTCGCCGTACAGCGGGACCTTCTTGCCATTGAGCAGATTCGTCACGAAGAGCGGGATGAGCTTCTCCGGGTACTGGCGTGGGCCGTAGTTGTTGCCGCAGCGGGTGATGGAGACGTCCAGGCCGTGGGTGATGGCGTAGGCGCGGGCGATCAGGTCGCCGCCGGCCTTCGCCGCCGCGTACGGCGAGCGGGGCTGCAACGGCGCGTCCTCGGTCCACGAGCCGATGTCCACCGAGCCGTAGACCTCGTCGGTGGAGACCTGGACCACCTTGCGCGTACCGGCTCTGAGACAGGCGTCGAGCAGCGTCTGGGTGCCGAGCACGTTGGTGCGCACGAACTCGGCGGCACCGTCGATAGAGCGGTCCACGTGCGACTCGGCGGCGAAGTTCACCACCAGGTCGTGGCCGGGCACCACCTCGTCGAGCAGGGCGCCGTCGCAGATGTCACCGTGGACGAACGTGTGGCGCACCTCGTCGAGGTTGCGCCGGTCGCCGGCGTAGGTGAGCTTGTCGAGGACGGTGATCTCGGCCCGGTCGTCCACGCACATGCGCGCGTACGCCGAGCCGATGAACCCCGCACCCCCAGTGATGAGGATCTTCACTATGCCGACTTCGTCGTCATCGTGACATTCATGCTGCGCCTAATGGTTCCCTCACTACGTTCGGTCATGGATCTGCACCTTGCTGTGATCGCCCAGCACGAGGCGGTGGGCTCTGGGGGTGTTCGGGGCGGGTGTGACCTGGACGTCGTGGCCGATGAGTGAGGCCTCGATGCGGCGCACGCCCTCGATGGAGGCTCTGGGCAGCACGATGGAGTACTCGATCTCGCTGTCGGCGATGACGCAGTCGGCGCCGATCGAGGTGAAGGGGCCGACGTAGCTGTCGGCGACGCGCGCGCCCGCCCCGATGACGGCGGGCCCGACGATGCGCGAGCGCTCCACGCGGGCGCCGGCCTCCAGCCGCACCCGGCCGATGAGCTCGCTGTCCACGCTCTCCCCCTGTACGGCCGGCTCCATCGACTCCAGGACCAGCCGGTTGACCTCCAGCATGTCCTCGACGTTGCCGGTGTCCTTCCAGTAGCCGGTGACGGTCGTGGACTCGACGTGGTAGCCGCGGTCGATGAGCCATTGGATGGCGTCGGTGATCTCCAGCTCGCCGCGCCAGGACGGTTTGAGCTCGGCCACCGCCTCGTGCACGGCGGCGGTGAAGAGGTAGACGCCGACCAGGGCCAGGTCGCTCTTGGGGTGCTGCGGCTTCTCCTCCAGGCTCTTGACGCCGCCGTCGGGATTGAGTTCGGCGACGCCGAACTGGCGGGGGTCGCCGACGCGGGTCAGCATGATCTGCGCGTCCGGCTTTCTGGCCATAAATCCGGACACGATGTCGTTGATGCCGCCGACGAGGAAGTTGTCGCCCAGGTACATGACGAAGTCGTCGTCGCCCAGGAAGTCGCGGGCGATCAGCACCGCGTGCGCCAGCCCGAGCGGCGCCTCCTGCCGCAGGTAGGTGACCTCCAGCCCGAACGCGGAGCCGTCGCCGACGGCCGCCTCGATCTCGGCGTGCGTGTCACCGACCACGATGCCCAGCTCACGGATGCCCGCCGCGGCGATCGCCTCCAGCCCGTAGAACAGGACCGGCTTGTTGGCGACGGGCACCAGTTGCTTGGCCGAGGTGTGGGTGATCGGCCTGAGCCGGGTCCCCGACCCTCCGGCGAGGACGAGTGCTTTCACGGCTAGTAGGCCCCTTCTCCACGGGTGACGACCGACCAGGTCTTCCAGAGGATCTGCAGGTCGAGAATGAGCGACCAATTCTCGACGTACCTGAGGTCGAGCCGTACCGACTCCTCCCAGGTTAGGTCGGAACGGCCACTGACCTGCCACAATCCGGTCATACCCGGCTTGACGACCAGGCGCCGGCGGACGTCTATGCCGTATCTGGCGACCTCTTCCGGCAGCGGCGGGCGCGGGCCGACCAGCGACATGTCCCCGGCGACGACGTTGAGCAACTGGGGCAGCTCGTCGATGGAGTATCGGCGCAGGAAGGCGCCCACCCGGGTGATCCGTGGATCGTTCCTAATCTTGAAGAGCACGCCGTCGAACTCGTTCTCGTCGAGAAGCGTGTCCTTGAGTTGCTCCGCGTTTACCACCATGGTCCGAAATTTCAGGACCTTGAAGGTCGTGCCGTCCCTGCCCACCCGCGTCTGGCGGAACAACGCGGGCCCGGGACTGGTCAGCCGGATCGCGAGCGCGATGCCCAGCAGCGGAATCGACAGCAGCAGCACCGCCAGCGCCGCGACCACCCGGTCGAAGGCGTTCTTCACCACCCGCTTGGCCCCGCCGAACTCCGGGTGCTCCACGTGCAGCAGCGGCATCCCGGCGACCGGCCGGATGCTGATGCGCGGCCCGGCCACTTCCATGAGCGCCGGAGCCACGAACAGATCGGTCTTGGCCGTCTCCAGGCTCCACGCCATCCTGCGCAGGGTCGTCCCGTCGAGTTCGGGACAGGCCAGCACCGCGACGGCGTCCGCCCCGACCTTCGCCACGACGTCGGCCACCTCGGTGAAGGAGCCGAGCACCGGCGTCCCCTCGAGATCGGCGTCCATCGCGCCGGGCGGCAGGCACGCGCCCACGACCACCATGCCGTGGTGCGGCTGGCGGCGGAAGGTCACCACCAGGTCGATCACGGCCTCCCGATGGCCGACCGCGATGACGTGGCGCATGTAGTCGCCGACCGCCCGCCTGCTGTGCAGGCGTTTGCGCATGCGGTAGCGGAAGAACAGCGTCGTCATGATGGCCAGCGGCAGCGTGGCCATGACGAAGCTTCTGGCGACGGCCGTCTGGGTGGCGTAGGCGCCGATGGCCACAGCGGCCATCAGCCCGACACCGCCGTTGAACACCGCGCGGAACTCGTCAGTGCCCTCGCCGTGGGCTCGCTGACGGTACGCGCCGCCCAGCATCAGGGCCAGCGGCCAGGCCACCAGCAGCCCGATGCCCAGCGCGAACTCCTCCGCCGGAATGTACGCGCCGAAGCCCAGCCGCACCCCGAACACGAAGGCACAGCAGGCCACCGCACAGGCGACGTCGCCCAGTAATAAGAGCCGTAGATACGCCCGCGTCCAGATACTGGATGCGTGACGCGGCACGGCATGGAGGAGCACGACATCGGACTCCCCTATCCCCACCCTCATAACACCCCACCTGCAACTCTCGGCACCGCAATAACGTGACGTTCCTTGAAGCGCATGGGTTTACCCACATCCCACATGAACTCAAGGGCGGCGGCCCCCACTAAAGAGTAAAGATCGATTCCATGCTGGGGAATAACGCACTATGTCCACAATCGGACGCCGGGGCGCAGATTTCTGACCTTGACGGAACGATCCAAAGATGCAGCGAGGAGCAGGAGAAATGTCTGTTTGACCACTGGAAACCCAGCGATAGCGCCAGAATTCAGGAGCTAGTCATACTCAAGATCTGGCAATGCGGACGGCGGATCCGGACTGCGCCACACGACCACAATCCCGTCCTGCACCGACTCCGCCGCGACGGCCAGTCGATCAAGATCGAAATCCGGCAGATACCGCAGGCGCGCAAGGAACGTCGCATCGGTCGCCGACCTCGGCACGACGCAGCCCTCGCCGTCGCGATCCAGCAAGATGTAGAGGACGTCGGCCCCGGGCTCGGTGACAACCCTCACCTCGACCACGTCCTCCCACGCCAGCGCCTCGACGCTGCCGTCGGCGTAGTGACGGGTGACGCCCTCCTCGGTCACGTACACGTAGGAGTCCGGCATCGGGTTGCCGTGCATGGGCGCGATTCTCGCGACTCGGGGCCTCGTCCCGCAAGGGCCTGCGCTTATAGGTGCTTATGGGACCACCGGCAATCGCGTACCGGCGATCATGGGCTGTCGATGAGCCCCAGGGTGGCCTCGAACGCCGTCACCATCTCCTGCGGCGCCGTCAGGCACCACGCCTCGGCGACCAGCTCCCACAGCTCCTCGGCGTCGATCCGGTCGAGGTGCACGACGACCCAGCCGAACCGCCCCGCGGTGAACTGCACCTCGAACACCTCGGGCCGCTCGGCCACGAGCGCGAGCTGCTCCTCGATGGTGGCCTTGAGCCCGACCGTCTCCGTGCGCTCCCACAGGTAGCCGAACCCGCGTCCGTGGACCTTCACGCTGGTCCACTCGCCGCCGTCGCCGAGCTCGTGCTCGGGCAGCCGCCGCAGCATCTCCAGGAACTCGTCAACGGTTACGCCCATGCCCACAGGTCTAGCAGAGCCGTCCGACATTTGCCGTATCGAAGGTGAGAAGCGGCCTTTGTCTAGCTGAGGTAATGTCTGTCCGGTGCCGGAGCCTCTTGACGACACGGAACTCGATCGGCTGATGGCCGACACCCGCGCGCTGATCGACGCGTTGCGGACGGGTGAGGCGGACGCGGCGCCGTACGGCGAAGGCACGAGCGAGGACGGCCGGGTGCGCGTCACCGTCGGACGCGGCGCCGTCGAGAGCATCAGGCTGGACCCCCGCCTTCTGCGGCTGCCGCCGGACGAGGTGGCGGAGCTGGTGCTCGGGGCCGTCAACGCGGCGATCGGGCAGGCGCGCGGCGCCCACGGCGCTCCCGACGTCCCCGACCTGGCGGCCATGTCACAGATGTTGCGCCAGGCGCGCGACGAGGCCCTGTTCCAGATGGACACGATCGCCCGCGGCATCGCCTCTGCGATGGCCGAGCTGCACGGCCGTACCCGGGTCGAGGGCGCGGCCGACACGCGCAGCCTCGGCCTCGACCAGCTCCTCGAACTCACCCAGGCCTACCTGGACGTGGCGGCCGAGGGACAGGAGCGGCCGATCGAGCCGCCGCGCGGCGAGGGCCTCGCGCTCGACGGCCAGGTACGCGCGCTCGCGGCCGACGGCCGCCTGGACGCCTTGGAGATCGGGGCGAAGGCGATGTCCGCCGGTACGCACGAGCTGGCCGGGCATCTGCGCACCGCCGTCAACGAGGCGTTCGCCGACCTGCGGGCCCAGCGTGCCGAGAGCGAGGCGGCGGCCGGCCTGCACCGTGAGGACCTCGACCGGCGGGCTCGCCAGCTCCAGGACCTCAGCCTCGACCAGATGCACCGGGCCACGCGGGCGCTGCGCGACATCATGTCCAGCGTCCGGGGTCCGGACTAGGGAGGTGGCCGTGGAAGACAGCCTGCACAGACCCGCGCGGACGTACGGCGCGGCCGGCGAGGTCGGTGCCTCGGCCGACGAGCTGCGGGCGCAGCTGGACGCCTTCCGCCGCGAGGTCGAAGGCGACGGCGGCGCCCTCGGCGGCGACGACCTCGGCATGCTCATCGGCGCCGTCTACGCGGCCATCCACGAGATGGCGTTCGGCTCCTACAGCGAGAACACCGACGATCTGAAGGCCGTCGCCGCGGACATCGAGACCATGGGGGCGAACCAGCAAATGGGCGAAGAGCTGAATCTCATCGAGATCAACAACGTCAAGAAACTGCTCGGGTAGACGTCATGGGGATGCAGCCCCCGGCCGGGCTCGGCAAGGTCATGTACTCGCTGGGCCGCCACTGGCCGATGACCGACGAGGAGTACCTGTTCAAGATCGGCCTCGCCTGGATGGCGCTGGGCCGGGACATGGGCACGGCGGTGAACAAGAGCGAGACCCCGGCGGCGGGGGTGTGGGCGGAGCAGAAGGGCGACGGCGTCACCGCCTTCCGCCAGGCGTGGAACGCCGGGGACTCCCCTCAGGGCAACCTGCGCGACGGCACGACCGGCGCCGGCGTCATCGGCCTCGGGCTGATGGTCCTGGCCGCGATCGTCCTCATCCTGAAGATCAACTTCATCGTCCAGCTGATCCAGCTCGTCATCCAGCTCCAGATCGCCATCGCCGCGGCCCCGGCCACGATGGGCGCCTCGACGGCGCGCATGCCGATCATCATGGAGATCACCGGGCGCCTGCTCGACCTGTGCGTCACCATCGCGATGAACGGGGTCATCGGCGGCTGAGGCTCAGGGCGCCTGCCCGCTCTCGTAGGCCTCCAGCGCGGACTCGCGGGTGTGGAAGGACGGGAAGTCGATGATCCGCCCGTCCTCGCGCAGCACCAGCAACGGCCCGGCACCGGCCAGACCCTCGCCGGGCTCGCGGGTACGCAGGTAGGACACCGTCGTATAGGTGAACAGCCACCCGTAGGGCTTCTCGATCGTGGCCGCGTCGTCGACGGCGACCTCCTCGGCGCCGTCCAGGTCCGGGAACTCCCTGGCGACGAAGTCGCGCGCGGCGCGCTCGGCCGCCTCTCTGCCGATCATCGATGGCCGCCTCCTCACGCGGTGCGGAAGAACTCGAACGAGCTGAACTGGGTGTGGGTATTGACCGGCGACACCAGCCTGGACTGCCCGTCCAGGTAGAGCACCCTGCCGTTGACGTTGGCGACATTGTAGATGTGGGCGTTGCCGTTGCCGCCGCTCGCCATGATGATGCCGCGCGATCCCGGGTTGGCGGCGATCGTCCGCGCCACGGGGTCGAGGGAGTCGCTCCGCGTCGAGCCCTCGATCGCCCTCCTCTGCAGGACGCCCCGGGCCTCGCCCATCGGCGAGCCCCGAAGCGGACCGGCGACCGCGACCCGCCTGGCCAGCACGTCGTCCACGGCCAGGGCCGTCTCGGGACAGTTTCTGAGGCTCCTGGTCGGGTTGATGCGCTCCAGCATCTCCCGGATCTTCATGCGCGACAGCGGCCCGTCGCCCGCCGCCCTCTGGAGGCGGGCGATCTCCTGGTGCGCCGCCCGCATCAGGGCCTGGTCCGCGGCCGACACCGGCGCCACGGCGCGCTCGAACTGGTCGATCTGCCGTGGGCGGATGTTCGCCAGCGGCACAGGGCCACGACCCGGCACCCGGGGCGGAACCCGGCCGGGCCCGGCCGCCATCTGCGGGCGCCTGCCCTTGCGCGCCGCCTTACCGCGCTTGAGCCAGGGAGCGGCGACGCGGAACAGCCCAAGCCGCACGACACCACCGAACTTCGCCATTGGGGATTTATAGCAGTCAGTAGGCTGGAGGCATGTCGGCTCCCCGGTTCGGAGTCCTGGGGCCGTTGGAGGTCAGGGGCGAGGATGGCGAACCCGTCGCGCTCGGCGGCCCCCGCCCCAGAGCGCTGCTGGCTCTCCTCCTTCTGGACGCGGGCAGGCTGGTCAGCACCGAGCGTCTCATCGACGGCCAGTGGGGCGAGGACCCGCCGGCCGGCGCGGTCAACGCGATCCAGGCCCACGTCTCCCGGTTGCGGCGGCAGCTCCCGCCCGACCTGATCGAGTTCCACGGCAGCGGCTACCGGCTCGCGGTCGACCCCGACGACGTGGACGCCCACCGCTTCGAGCACCTGGCCGCCGACGGCCGCGCGCTGCTGGCCGCCGCCCAGCCGGAGCGCGCCGCCGCCACGCTCCGGGAGGCCCTCGCGCTGTGGCGCGGCCCCGCCCTGCCGGAAGTGGCCCACGCCGGCGCGCAGATCGCCCGCCTCGACGAGGTACGGCTGGCCGCGACGGAAGACCTGATCGAGGCCGAACTGGCCCTCCCCGCGGGCACCTCGGTCGGCTCCCTGAGGCAGCTCGTCTCCGCGCACCCGCTGCGCGAGCGGCTGCGCGGCCAGCTCATGCGCGCGCTGCACGCGGGCGGCCAGCAGGCCGCGGCCCTGGAGGTCTACGAGGAGGGGCGCCGGTTGCTGGCCGACGAGCTGGGCGCCGACCCCTCGCCCGAGCTGGCCGGACTCCACGTGGCGATGCTGCGCGCCGACGCCCCTCGCGCCAGCCTGCGGCTACCCGCCCCCTTGACCAGCTTCGTCGGCCGCGAGGCCGAGCTGGACCGGCTCACCGCCCTGGCCGCCGCCCGGCTGGTCACGATCACCGGGCCGGGCGGCACCGGCAAGACCCGCCTGGCGGTGGAGTCGGCCCGGCGGGGCGGCCGGGACGTCTGCTTCGTCGACCTGTCGGCGGTGGCCGATGCCGGGCTGGTCCCGCACGCGGTGATGGGCGCGCTGGGCGTGCGCGAGACCGGGCTGGGGCTGCTCCAGCCGCCGGACCCCGTGGAGCGGGTCGTGTCCGCGCTGGCCGACCGGGACCTGCTACTCGTCCTGGACAACTGCGAGCACGTCGTCGCCGCGGCCGCGCTGCTGACCAGACGGCTGCTCGACGCCTGCCCGAAGCTGTCGGTCCTGGCCACCGGCCGCGAGCCGCTCGGGCTGACCGGCGAGGTACTGGTCCCGCTGGCCCCGCTGGCGCTTCCGGTCGCCGGCGCGGAGCCGGGCGAGTGGACGCGGGCCCCGGCCGTGCGGCTGTTCACCGAGCGGGCCCTGGCCGTGCGCCCCGGGTTCGAGCCGGGACCAGAGGTGGTGGAGATCTGCACGGCGCTCGACGGCTCGCCGCTGGCGATCGAACTGGCGGCGGCGCGCCTGCGCTCCTTCACCGTGGCGGAGATCGCCGCCCGGCTGGCCGAGCACGGCCGGTTCAAGCTGCTCTCCCGCGGCGACCGGACCGCCGCGGCCAGGCACCGGACGCTGCGCGCCGTCGTCGACTGGAGCTGGAGCCTGCTCAGCCACGAGGAGCAGGTGGTGGCCAGGAGGCTGAGCGTGTTCGCCGGCGGGGCCGGGCTGGAGGCCGTCGAGCGGGTCTGCGGCGACGGCGAGGTGCTCGCCGATCTGGTGGACAAGTCCTTCGTGGAGGCGGCCGACGGCCGGTACCGGATGTTCGAGACGGTCCGCCTGTTCTGCGCGGAGAAGCTGGAAGAGGCCGGCGATCCCGCCCGGGACGTGCATGCCGCGTATTTCCTGGAACTGGTGCGGGAGGCCGATCCCTGGCTGCTGCGGGCCGAGCAGCTCGACTGGCTGGCCCGGCTCTCCGCCGAGCAGGCCAACCTCCAGGCGGCGCTGCGGCACGCCGTACGCCACGATCCGGGAACGGGGCTGCGGCTGGTCGGGGCGCAGGCGGCCTACTGGTTCCTGAGCGGGCGGCGCGGGCAGGCCGCCGCGTCGGCGCGGGAGCTGCTCGACCGGGTGGGTGAGCCTCCTGCCGAGCTGGTTGAGGAGTACGTGCTGTGCGTGCTGCTGGCCGTACCGGATGTGCGGGAGGAGCAGTGGGCTCGGGCGGAGGCGATCATGAACGTGCTGGACCGCACGCTGCGCCACCCGTTCGGGACCGTCCTGTGGGGCATGGTCGCTGGGCCCGGCAGTCCCGGCGTCGACCGGAGGCGGCGGGGGCGGATGCTCGGTCCCGAGCCGTGGAGCAGGGCGGTGGCCGTGCTCGGCGAGGCGCTGGTCGACCAGCTCGACGGGCGGCTGGCCGAGGCCGAGCGCGGGCTGGAGACGGCGCTTGCCAGCTTCACCGCCCTGGGCGAGCGGTGGGGCATGGCGCAGGGCCTGGAGTCGCTGGCGACGCTGGCGAGCTGGCGCGGCGAATGGGCGCGGGCGCGCGAGCTGTGGCAGCGGGCACTCGACCTGATCGGCGAGCTGGGCGCGGACGACGAGGTCGTGGACATCCTGTGCCGCCGGGCCAGCGGGCTCATGCGCGAGGGCGACCAGGACGCGGCCGCCGCTGACCTGGCCAGAGCCGCCGAGCTGGCCCGCATGACCGGGCGGCCGGCGATCGTGGAGTTCACGCTGGGCGAGCTGGCCGACCGGCGCGGTGACCCGGCCGCGGCCCGCGCGCACTACGAGAGCGCGCTGGCCGTCGCCCAGCCCGGCGTCTTCGTCACCGAGGGCCTGCGGCCGCACGCGCAGACCGCCCTCGCGCGCCTGGCCGTGCGGGACGGCGACCACGCGCGGGCACGCGCGCTGCACGCCGAGGCGCTCACGGGCATCTCGCGCTCGCTGGCCGGCGACCTGGCCACCGTGGTCGAGGGCCACGCCGACCTGGCCCTTCTCGACGGTACGGCGGAGCGTGCCGCCTACCTCCTGGGCGCTGCCGCGACGCTGCGCGGCATGGCCGTCACCGGCGACCGCGCCGTGGCCGACGTGGCCGCGGCGGCGACGCGGGCGATCGGCGCCGAGCGGTTCGCCGCGCAGTACGCGAAGGGCGCGGCGCTGAGCAGGAACGAGGCGCTGACAGTGCTGTCGTGACCGTCAGCCGGCCGTCGCCGGACTGTCAGCGCCCCCGCCGAAGCTCGTGGACATGAAGAACAGCAACATCCTCATCTCCGGCGCGAGCATCGGCGGCCCCGCACTCGCCTACTGGCTGGCCCGCCGCGGCTTCAACGTGACCGTCGTCGAGAAGTCGCCCGTGCTGCGCCCCGGCGGCCAGGCCGTCGACTTCAAGGGTGAGACGCACCGGCTCGTGCTGGAGCGCACGGGCATCCTGCGGGAGGTGTCGCGGCACCAGACCGGCGGCACCGACCAGCAGATCGTCGACGCCGCCGGGCGTGAGCTGGCGGTGATACCCGGTTCCTTCACCGGCGGCGACCTCGAGATCGGGCGCGGCGACCTGTCCCGCATCCTGTACGACGTCAGCGTGGCGGCCGGCGCGCGCTACGTCTTCGGCGACTCGATCACGTCGCTGACCGAGACCGAGGGCGGCGTGCACGTCACCTTCGAGCGGAGCACGCCGCGCACCTACGACCTGGTCGTGGGCGCGGACGGCATCCACTCCAACGTGCGCAGGCTGGCCTTCGGCCCCGAGTCCGACTACGTCACCCATCTCGGCCACTACTACGCGCTGGCCGATCTGCCGCAGCGGTTCGACGGGCCGGCGCAGATGTACAACGAGCCTGGTCGCATGATCGCCTCGGGTGGGCCGAAGGCGGGGGCGCTCTTCGTCTTCGCCTCCGGTGAGCTGTCCTTCGACCGCCACTCGGCCGAGGACATGAAGCGGGTCCTGGCGGAGGCCTACCGCGGCATCGGCTGGCGGGGGGCGGAGATCGTGGCCGCGGCCGGCGACGTCTACCTCGACTCCATCAGCCAGGTCCGCCTCGACCACTACGCCAGGGGCCGCGTGGTGCTGATCGGCGACGCCGCCTACGGCAACACGCTGGGCGGGTTCGGCACCGGTCTGGCGATGGTCGCGGCGTACATGCTGGCGGGCGAGCTGGCCGCGGCCGGCGGCGAGTACCGGGCCGCCTACCAGGCCTATGAGGACGCCTTCCTCGGCTACGCCAAGATCGCGCGTACCGGCAACGCGGGCACGTTCCTGGCGCCGACCACCAGGCGCGGAATCAGAATGCGCAACTGGATCTTCAAGTACCGCTTCCTGCTGCGGGCGATGACGAAGATCGGCGACCGGGCGGCCACGGACATCGAGCTGAAGGACTACCCGAGCCCCGAGCCGCCGCTCGACAGCCGCTCGGCGTCGGCGATCACGTCGAGCACGAAGTCCGCGGCCTCGCGGGGGCGCACGGCGGCGGGCGGGCCGCCGCGCCAGTAGGCGAGGGCGCCGCGCAGGAAGGGGTGCCAGCGGGCGTCGAAGACGTCGAGCGCGTACTCACCGGCGGCCTCCTTCGAGATCACTCCGCCGGTGGCGATCGTGTGATGCAGCCGCGGCGGTCCCAGCGCCGTCCAGGCCATGCCCGTTCTCCGTCCGGTCAGCGACGGCTTCGCGCGGCGGGCCGTCCGCTCCGCCAGGCCCTTCCAGTAGCCGCGCAGGTTCGCGAGGTTCCACTCCTTCAGCCGCGCGGGCTCCGGGTCGAGGCCCAGCTCCGCAGGCTCGGCGCCGCGCACCGCGATGCCGTGTTCGCGCAGGATCTTCCAGGTGACCGGGTTCACGTCGAAGGCGGCGCCGGCCCGGAAGCCGGAACCGCTGTGGGAGGCGACGGGCCTGATCTGGGTGACGGGCCGGGTGAGTTCCTCGCGGGGGACGAACACGCCGTTGACGGTGCCCGGGATCGCCCAGTTACCGCGGGCGAGCTGGCGCAGGCCGGCCGGGGTGTTGGCCGTCCATTGCAGGGCGCGCAGGCGGGGCAGGCTGATCGCGCCCTCGGTGACGGCCACGAAGTCGATGTCGCTGCGGCCCCGGCGGAAGGCGCCCAACGCGGTGGAGCCGACCACGTAGAAGCCGGTGATCCTGCCGGGGAGCAGGCGGTCGGCGATCGAGAGGTAGCGCCGGACCTCCGGCCCGATCATCCTCGGGTCGCCGCCTTGCGCAGCCTGCCCCGTACGGCCCGCCGTACCAGAGGGCCCATCTCGTCCAGGACGCTCACCAGGACGGCGAGCTGTTCGAGCGAGTCCAGCGCCTTCGCGGCGCCGTCGGCGTCGACCCCCTCATACAGTTCCAGTCCGATGAACGCGGCGGCGACCGAGCGCGCCAGCCCGGACACGTCCACCAGTTCGGCCAGCGGCGTCTCGCCCAGCACCCGCGCCAGCGTCCGCTCCAGCTCCTCGACCCACAGGTGGAGACCGGCCGCGGTCGCGGGGGCCAGCTTGGCGTCGGTCTGGCTGCCGGCCAGTAGTTGCGCGAGCACGGCGATGTTGCCGGACTCCTGCTCCTCGTCGTGGATGGCGCGGCCGAGTGCGAGCAGTTCGGCCAGGGTCGTGACGGCGGCGAAGCGCTCGCGGTAGTGGGCCACCCGCTCGGTGGAGCCGTTCTCGCACGCCTCGGCGAGCAGTTGGTCGACACTGCCGAAGTGGTAGAACACCAGCGCCTGGTTGACCCCGGCCGTGGCGGCGATCGTGCGGGCGGAGACGCCTGCGATGCCCTGGACGCGCAGCGTCGCCAGGGCCGCGTCGAGCAGCTTGGCGCGGGTGGTGGTGGACATCGGCAGCGGCACTCCTCTTCGGGTTTCCAAGCGTAGATGGGGCTGAGCGACCGCTCAAGTCGACGCTGTGATGGGGTATATCGGTATATGTCGGCAGTAGGGGGGATATTTCTTGACAGGGATAGAGCTGCGAGAGTGGCGCGACGCGGACACCCCCGCGGTGCTCCAGGCCTTTCAGTCCGAGGACATGCGCCGGCAGGCGCCGTGGCCCATGATCACCCTCAAGGACGCCCAGGGCTGGATCGCCGCCTGGGAAGGGGTCGGGCACGCGTTCGCCGTGACACTGGACGGCCAGGTCGCGGGCAACGTCGCCGTCACCGGCATCGACCGCCACCTCAACGGCTGGGTCTCCTACTGGACCGTCCCCGAATTCCGCGGCAGGGGCGTGGCCGCCATCGCCACCTCCATGCTGGCCGACTGGGCGTTCAAGGAGCGCGGCCTGTTCCGCCTCGAACTCGGCCACCGTGTCAACAACCCCGCCTCCTGCAAGGTCGCCCTCAAGGCCGGATTCCTCGCCGAGGGCATCGAACGCGCCAAGCTCAGCTACGACGGCGTCCGCTACGACGTCGAACGCCACGCCCGCCTGGCCACCGACTAGCGCAGATCCTCCAATAACCGGTCGAGCAGCCGCACCGCGGGCCCGGTCACCTCGATCGTGTACTCATCCAGCAGGACCAGCGCCTCCTCCACCGTCGGCACGCTCTTGCGCGGCAGTTCGACGAGCGGCTCGTCCTCCGCGACCACCTCGCCGTCCACGCGGTACGCGCCGTCGGCCACCGCGACCGAGACGGCGAAGCGCACCTCCCGCCCGTCGGGCAGCGTGAAGACGGTCCCGGCGACCGCACCGGCGGGTGGGGCGAGGTAGGTGAACGGGGCGCTCCGCACGAACGGATGACGCAGCTCGGCGAGGGTTCCCGCGGCCCGGCTCAGCGCCGAGAGCAGGGCGGCCGCGGCCAGACTCTCGCTGTCCACGCACCTGAGCGTAGATCAGCGACGTCACTCCCGCCACCTGATCCCCTGGACAGGATTGTCTGTTTGTCAGACAATCCTGGTATGCGCAATGGTCCGTCCGCCGTCGTCGGCGCCGCCGTCCTCTGGGGTACGGCAGGCACCGCCGGCCTCCTCGTCTCCGCCGACTCGGTGGCGCTGGCCGCCGCCCGCCTGGTCATCGGCGGCGCGGCGCTGGCCCTGCTGGCCTCGTCGGAACTGAGATCCGCCCTTCGCCCAGGCCTTCTGCTGGGCGCGGTGGCGGTGGCGGCGTACCAGCTGTGCTTCTTCGCGGCCATCAGCCGCACCGGCGTCGCCATCGGCAGCGTCGTCGCCATCGGCAGCGGCCCCGTCTTCACCGGCCTGCTGTCCTGGCTGCTCCACGGCCGGCGCCCCAGCGCACGCTGGTCGGCCGCCACGACCGCCGCGATCGCCGGCTGCGCGGCCCTCATCGCCGGCGGCGGCGCCCAGGCCGGCGGACAGGTGCTCTCCGGCATCCTGTTCGCCCTGGCGGGCGGCCTCGTCTACGCCTATTACGCCGTCACCGCCGCCCGCGCCATCTCCCAGGGCCTGCCGTCCAACGCCGTGATGGGCGTCCTGTTCGGCGGCGCCGCCGCGATCATGCTCCCCATCCTCCTGTGGCAGGGCATGGACTGGCTCACCACCCCGACCAGCCTGGCGGCCGTCCTGTACCTGGGCCTCGGCACCACCGCATTCGCCTACTTCCTGTACGGCAGAGGCCTGCGCACCACCCCGGTGGCCACAGCCGCCACCCTGGCCCTGGCCGAACCCGCGGTGGCCGCCCTTCTGGGCGTGGTGGTCCTGGGCGAACACCTGGCCCTGCTCTCCATCCTCGGCCTGGCCCTCCTGGCGATCAGCCTGGTGACCGTAGCCCTTCCCGAACCCCGTACGGTGAGCCGCTAGAGTGCCATGGTGCCGTTCAGACCCGTGTCCACCGTCGACGCGCTGGCCGAAGCGCTACGCGGCCGAATCCTGTCCGGCGAACTGGCACCCGGCGCCTCCCTCCCCGAACTGGAGATCGCGGCAACCTATGGCGTGGCCCGCCCGACGGTCCGCGAGGCCCTGGCCGTACTGGTCCACGAGGGCCTGCTCCGCCGCGAACGCAACCGCAGCGCCCAGGTCCGCCTGGTCACCCTGGAAGACCTGAGCGACCTCATGTACGTCCGCCGCCCCTTGGAAGACCTGATGGCCAGAGCATTGGCCGGCCGGAGGGTGGAGGCGGCGGAATCAGCGCTGGCGAGACTGGAGTCCCTCCCGGAAGAAGCCCCGTGGTCCGCGATAGTGGCCGAACACATGGCGTTGCACCAGGCGCTGATAGAGGCGGTGGGCAGCCCCCGCCTGGAACGCCTCTACAGCGCCCTGGCCGCCGAAACCCAGCTCGGGGTGGTCCGCCTACGCGAGGTCTACAAGGACCGCGACCGCCTGATCGCCGAACACCGAGACCTCCTGGACGCGATAGCCACCGGCCCGGCAGAAGCCGCCCAAGCCGCAGTGGCCACCCACCTCAACCACTCCTGGGGCGAATAGAAGGGCAAGGAGCTCCGCTCCGCACGCTTTGACCGTGCTAGCGCTTTCCGGCAGCAGGTCAATGCGCCGAACGTACCGAGTGCCCCCGGCCAACGCCCAACAAATCAACCTCAGGCCGCAGGCGCACGCGGACTGATGCGTACCTCCAGATCGGCGTCCAGAGCCCTGGCCAGTCGCCCAAGAACCGGCAACGTCGGGACGGTGCCTCCTCCTTCGAACCGAGCCACGACCGACTGTGTCATGTCAGCCGCACGAGCCAGTTCACTCTGGCTCCACCCACGAGATTCCCGCATCTCTCTAACCGCCCGGCCCAGCTCAAAGGCGAGATGGGCAGCATCGTAGGCCTCCGCCGCCCCGGGCTCACGCAGTCGTCGGTCCCGCAGATCAGCCCAGTCGCTCCGCTCGGTCATCACCACTCCTCGTCCGCCGAGTGCGCCTCATCCTTACAACGGAACAACGCCCGCCGCGCTCGGTCCACTTCTCGATCTTCCCTCATTCGCGTTTTGTGGAAGACGGTCAGAAGGATGATCCTCCGGTCCGGAGCGATCCAGTAGGTGATTCGCATTGTCAGCTCATCAAGGTAGAACCGCAGCTCGCGCAGCTTTCCATCGAGCTGTCGCGTGTACGGTTCTCCCAGCGACGGGCCTTCCGCCGCCAGCAGGTCGATAGAGAAAGCCGCTCGCGCGAACGACTCTGCCGAGAGCTTCTCAAGCCACTCCCGGACTTCCGGTTCCAGCTCCACGCTACCCCAAGCCATAGCAACGATGCTATGGCCAGGGTCCTCTACAGCCAGGCGATTGTAGGCATTCGGCCACTTAGCGTTATCTCGCTCCCATCCACAGCCGCTCCAGTCACCCGCTTCAGCGGTTGGACAATCGGAGTCCCACCAGTAAGCCGCGCTTCGCGCGAGCGCTTTGATCGTGCGCGGCGCTGCCGCCCTGGGCTCAGCCAGTCGCCGGTCCCGCAGATCAGCCCAATCGGTCCGCTCGGTCACGTGCGCCTCATCCCTGCGACGGAACAACGCCCGCCGTACCAGCTCCGCTTCGCGACCTTCACTCAGAGAAGACGACCAACCAGATACCGCCACCCCAGGATCCCGTACCAGATCATGATCGGCAGGAGGAGCGCATAGCCGAGCCGCTCCAGCGCCACCGAAGCTCCGCCGGTCCCGGTCGTCCAAGGAAGCGCGACCGCGACCAGCCCGGCGAGCGCCGCTCCTACACCGACAGCCCGAAGCCAAGCAGGCAGAGCGAGCCCCACCACCCCAGCGACGGTCGCGGCCACCCACAGCAGTCCGGCAAGGTTGACCAGCCATTTAGCGGTGAGCAGCACCGCCAGGGCCACGGTGGCGACGGCCGGATCCGCAGGCCGGGCGGCCAGCTGCGTCATGGCCAGGTTTCCACCGTCATGAAGCAGCCCCGCCAGCCCAGCTCCCGCCAGCAGACCACCGGCGAGGGTCTCCAGGTACGCCTGAGCCGGACCGGCCGCCACGACCAGCCCGGCCGCGGTCAACGCCAGCCAGCCCAGCACATCGAGAGCCAGCTCGGTCAGATGCAGCCCGACCTGCTGACCCACCGCCTTCAGCGCAGCGGTGGGGTCGGCCGGACTCAGGGACAACCCCGATGGCACCACGGCGGCCGCACCAGCGACCATGGCTACCAACGAGGTCAGCAACAGCGCGCCAATGAGCCGGCCGCGAGCGTTCGCATCGGTCATGACGGTGACGCTAAAACTCTGCCGCAGGGACAAAGTCAACAGGCCGGGGAAAGGTGACGCGATGTGGCGAATCGGGAAACTGGCGCGTATGGTCGGCGTCTCCGAACGCACGTTGCGCCACTACGACAAGATCGGGCTGCTCGTTCCCGCCGCGGTCGACCGCACGACGGGCTATCGCTGGTACGGCGTGGCCGAGCTGTCCCGGCTGGAACGCATCCGCGGCCTCCAACGCCTCGGCCTGCCCCTACGCCAGATAGCCGACCTCCTGGAAGCCCCCGATTCCCAGCTGCGACAGGCACTGACCGACATCGTGACCAACATCCGCGACGACATAGCCGCCCTGGCCGCCACCGCGGCCCAAGCCGAAGACCACCTCGCCGTCCCGATGTCGATCCTGCCTCAGCAGGCGACGGTGCCCCCGCGCCGGCTACGCGTCCACCACACGCGCCTCACCCACCCATCCGAACTGACCACCCTCTGCCCGTCCCCACCCGCGACCCTGCTGACCTGGCTCAGGGAGCGACCGACGGGCGCCTTCCACGCCGCGATAGCCACCGATCGGGCCGCCGACCATCTCACCCTGCCCGTACGCACCGTGATCCGAGCCGTCGTCCCACCCTCGGCAGGTGTCGTACACGCCGGTCAGGACCTGTTCGCCTGGCTGACCCGCCACAACCTCGCCATCACCGGCCCCACACTGGAAGACCACCTCATCGACGCCGACGGCACCCACGCCACCGTCCTAGAGATCCCCGTCGCGTCCCCCAGTAGTGGATCAGCCAAGAGACGACCTACATGACATCGGCGTCTTGGAACACCATCAGGTACGCCCGGCAGGGCTGAAGTCAGTGCAGGCACGGTTGGACGAGGACGAACTGCACACCTTCACCCAGATCTTCTTGCCCTCCGTGTAGTTCTGCTTGTACCTGCCTTCGCCGTAGAAGGTCGCGGTCCCGCTCCCGGCAACCTTCACGTAGGCGACAGGCGCCTTGCCACCGTTGTCGAACACCTCGACGACATCCCCCTCGTCGGTGTACCGAACTCCGGCGACCAGGTTGGCCTCACGCTCACAGGACCGCCGGCAGATCCACGCCTCGGTCTGCCCGGAGCCGTAGCTCCCCGAGCAGACCCAGTTGGGCTTGGACGGATAGCACTTGTCCGAGTCGGCCAGAGCCGCCCCACTACCACCGACCAACACCGCGGCCCCCACAAGGGCTCCCGCGCAGATCGCGACAAGCTTCTTGATCATCTCATCTCCCCATACATCCGGCTTGAGCGATGAACATGGGGAGTCTAGGGAACCCGGCTTTCGATCCCCTTTACCACCGCACAAACCGCCCGATCCATGGACATCGCCCGACTTCCCGCAACCGAGCACACCCGGGACCTTGAACACGTACTGCTGGTGGCGGCGCTTCGCCTCCCGCGAGAGTTCCGAAGACTTCTGCTCACCCCTCAAGCCGTCTCAGACAGGGACTACTCGCACCGCCTTTTCGCATAGTTTGCTCATATCGTCCTCGTCAGATGTCAGAACGATGGCCGGGCGCTCCGAGCGCAGTGCGGTGGCCGCGACCACAGCGTCGATGGCGTAGATCGACGACAGCGACACGCCGCTGCTGCTCGCGGGCAGGCGTCTGACCCTGCTCATCAAAGCTTTGTGGAGGGCGGTAATGCTCAGGCCTTGCCGTACATAGACGGTGGTGTCCGTAGTTTCTCCTGACAAAGGATGCCCGTGACTGAGGAACGGCTGGCCAGGTTCGAGGCCGTTTACCGGCAGACGTATGGTCAGATCACCGCATATGCGATACGGCGCTGCGCCGTGCCGCAGGACGCGGCCGACGTGGTCGCCGATACGTTCGCCATCGCCTGGCGCAAGGTGGACAAACTGCCAGACGGCGAGCAGGCCCTCCTCTGGTTGTACGGCGTGGCCAGGAAGGTGCTGGCCAACCACCACCGCACCGACAACCGGCGCCGGGCCAGGACCGTCGAGCTCGACGCGGAGATGACCGACCTCTATGCCGCCGCGCCGGAGAGCAAGATCGAGGCCGAGGCGGTGGCGCAGGTGTTCACCACACTTCCCGGCGACGATCGGGAGGTGCTGGCCCTGGTCGCCTGGGAAGGCCTGGACCGGGCGGAGGTCGCCGCGGTGCTGGGCCTGTCGCGCAACGCCGTACGGGTGCGGCTGCATCGCGCGCGCAAACGGTTCGCGCGGGCGCTGACCGAGGCAGGAGTGCGGACGGACCGGCGGGTATCTGCGGAAGGGGCGCTGTGATGGACGAGATCGAGACGATGACGAAAGCCCTGGCCAGGGTGAAGCCGGGCGAGCACGGCGGGGACCCGTCCGGCGCGGGGGCGCGGGCGCTGCTGGCGGAGATCACCGCGCGCCCGCCCGCCGAGAGAGCAACGGCGCGGCGCTGGTCGCAGCGGCCTCGATTGGCGCTGGGACTGGCGGTCACCGTGACGGTCGCCGCGGCGGCGGTGGTCGTGCCGAGCGTGCTGGATGACAATGGCACCTACAGCTCGGCCTCCTGGGCTGTCACCAAGCAGGCGGACGGCGTGGTGTGGGTCAGAGTGACCGACTTCAAGGACGCCACCGGGCTGAGCAGACAGCTCAAAGAACTGGGCGTGCCCGCGATCGTGGACTACGTGCCCGAGGGCGACAAGTGCAGGGAGCCGCGCGCTGAGCACGTCGAGGACGTGCCCAAGGGCCTCTACCACGCGCCACGGAACATCCCGGGCGACGACCGGGGCTGGCAGATGCGGGTCGACACCAAGCTATTCCGCCCGGGTGAAACGTTCGTCTGGACGATCACTCCGCTGTCCGGCGGCGGCAGCAGCACCAGCACGATCCTCATGAAGGATCCCGTCGCGCCGTGCGAGCTGGTCCCCGACGACCGCGCTGAGAAGCTGATCAAGGAGTTCGCCTCCCGCTCGGCGACCGGGAAGGGCGGCCTCCTGGAGGACTACCCGGTTGAGGGCAAACCGCTGGAAGAGGTGCGCAAAGAACTCGATCGTCGCGGCCTGGACTCGACGTTCGTGGTGATGCCCGGCGGCCAGGGCGAGAACCTGGTGGTCGTGGACGCGCGCCAGGACCCGCTGGAGGGCGAACGGTTCATCCAGCTGCTGGTGAAGCCCGCTCCGTGAGGATGGGCAGCGCATCCGGCGAACCCATCCCAGCTCCCCGGGGCCACCTGGCGGCCGGGGTCCGCCTAGGTTCGGTGTCCGAGCACGGCGAGCGCGTTCCGAAGCAACGGTATGCCCCTGGCTGCGTGGTCGCTTCAGTTCTGGCCGTAGAGGGCGGGCAGGTCGATCTCGTGGCCAGTATGGGCGACGGGGTCGTGGAATGGCGTGCCCACTCGGGCGGACAACCCGCCGAGCAGGTCGGGTTCAGCGTGGTGCAAGGCCCAGTCGCGGCGAACCTGTTCGAAGTGGGGGCCGAGGACATCGCCGGCGAACAGCGCTTGCTTGCCGGCCAGACTCACTTCGCGCTGCCGGCCGCGAGTGGTGTTCCCGTCGGCCACCGCACCCAGGACGCGCAGATCGGGTTCTCAGCAAGGAGACAGCGAGCCTCTCGGAAGAGCGGTGTCTCCGGGTTGAGGACCGTACGGACGGCCAATCATCGAAGTCGGCCGGGGAGTCACCACGCGCGAACTCACGCCGGTAGGCGGGTATGCCACCGACGATCGAGTTCACCATGAGAGCCAGGCGCGGATCGGTGACGTCCCAGAACTCGGCGGCAAGGCGGTGATCAAGTGGGGCGAACGAGCAGTTCAAGGCCGGACCGGCCGCGCAATGGTGCGTTGCCCGCCAGGAACTCGCCCATGAAGGACAAGGCGGAGCCGGCCGGGGCAACTCGGCGTCAGCGGCCTCAGCCACGTCGAAGTAAAACCCTCCGGCTGCCCGACATGCGGCGTCGAGCAGGAAGGGCTCCGGCCCATCATCGGCACTGGGCGATCAGAGGTCGAGATCTAGCTATATCCGTACGTCTATGCCTCTCCGGAGGTCAGACCCACAGGGCAGGAGACGCCGGTGCCTGTGGGCGCGCAGTAGCCCTGGACCGGAACGCTCACACTGCGACGAGTTTTACGGCTTTCCCGCACAGTTTGCTCATGTCATCGACATCCGACGTAAGCAGGATGGCAGGCCTGACAGCGCTTAAGGTCGTAGCGGCGACCACGGCATCGATGGCGTACTTGTGACCGTGCAACCGAGACGCACGAAGCAACTCGATCGCGGCCAGGCTGATCTCCTCGCTGACCGGCTCTACCCTCAGCCGGGACAGATGCCAGCGGAGGCGATCCGTCTTGACTCTCACATCCTGGGCTTCGACGGGGGTCAGCGCACTGACCACCACGCGAAAATCGTTGCCCTGCGCTTCCCTGACATACGCGCTGACGCGCGGATCAGCCTGACACCACTTCGACAACCCCTGGCAGTCCAGGACCAGCGTCCCAGCGCTCAACCGGCTTCGTGTGCGCGCCATTCGCCGCCCTCCTGAAGTTCAGGTGCGGACTTCACCTCGCGGAACAGTGCTGCCGCCTCATCCCGCATCGCCTGTGGGATAGGCCCGGCGGCTTCCTCATTCGCCTGGAGCGCTTCCTCCAGCAGGTCACGCTCGATCTGACGCTCGACAGCGGCGTCCACGTAGGCCGAGAAGCCTCGAGAACCCACCCGCTCCTTGACTGCCCGGATGTTGCCGGCCCGCAGCGACACGCTCACCTTTGCTGCAGGACCCCCACCGGGCTGGTACTCCTGTTCTGGCATGGCCATCCCCCTAGTTTACTACTCGAAGTAGCAATACTTCTAGGCATCGTCGTGAGAGGCCGTGAGTCCCGTTGGACAGACCACAAGGAAGGGTCACCTAGCTTGACGTTGGTGCCACCGATGCCGCAGTAGCCGTTCGGGACCTTGAACAAGTACTGCTGGTGGTAGCACTTCATCTCGCGCGATAAATCAGGCTCAGGCTGCGGAAGCACGTGGACTGATCCGCACCTCCAACTCGGCGTCCAGAGCCGTAGCCAGCCGCTCGAGGACCGGCAGCGTCGGCACGGTGCCTCCTCCTTCGAAACGGGCCACTGCTGACTGCGTCATGTCAGCCGCACGAGCCGGCTCACTCTGGCTCCACCCACGAGATTCCCGCATCCGTCGTACTGCCCGACCGAGTTGGAAGGCGAGACGAGCCGCATCGTATGCCTCGGCCGCCCCGGGCTCGGACAGTCGTCGGTCACGAAGATCAGCGCATTCGGTCCGCTCGGTCATCACCACTCCTCGTCCACCGAGTGCGCCTCGTCCTCGCAACGAGACAACGCCCGCCGCGCCCGGTCCACTTCTCGATCTTCCCTCATTCGCGTTTTGTGGAAAACGGTCAGAAGGATGATCCGTCGATCCGAAGCGATCCAGTAGTACGGCAGACCAGCCACGGTAGATGCGGCAAATCTGCCGTAGACGTATCGGCAGATCCGCCACAGGCAATGCGGCAGATCTGCCACAGACCTGGACGGGATCCTGACGGGATCGTGCACCACGATGGGCTCCTTCTCATCGATGCGGCGTTCCGAAGCGGTCCTGATCTCAAGATTCCGAGATCTCCGTTGCGTCGAGCCGACTATGTGGATCGCGCTCTGAGGGGCGGCTATCCAGAGGCGGTCCACCGCCCCACGCATCGGAGAAGGGCCCGCTTCTTCGAGTCCTACATCTCCGATTTGATCAATCGGGACGTGAAGCAGGTGTCCGACATCGAGCGCCCTGCCGACATGCGACGTCTGCTCAACGTCCTTTGCGGCCGGATGGGCGGACTGGCTGTGATCGACAACATCAGCCGCGACCTCGGACTCCCTCGCAACACTGTGAAGCGATACCTTGACCTGCTAGACCTCGTTTACGTCATCAGGCGGATTCCGGCTTGGTCGTCCAACACGACCACGCGCGCCGTCGCGACGCCTAAGCTTCTCGTGGTCGACTCCGGACTGGGAGCGCACCTCGCCGGCCTCACCCCGGCTCGGACTACCGATGTAACGGTGCCCGTGGGGCCGCTGCTGGAGAATTTCGCCCTCGGCGAGTTGGCCCGCCAGTTGACGTGGTCGGAGGAACCCGTACGCCTCTACCACTACCGAGACCGCGACAAGGTCGAAGTGGACGGCATTCTGGAGCGGGCCTCCGGCGAAGTCGTCGGTATCGAGGTGAAGGCGGCGGAGACCGTACGTTCCGACGATTTCCGGGGACTCCAGCACTTGGCCCGTAAGCTCGGCGACCGTCTCATCGCCGGATATGTCCTCTATGCGGGCCAGGAAGTGCTTCCTTTCGGAGACCGAATGCGTGCCCTCCCGCTATCCGCGCTATGGGAGGCAACCGCAAACCCATGAGCAACCTTCGCGGTACAGGGCTTTCGCCGAAAACGGCTCTGGCCCCTGATCGTCATCGGGCAGGCTGGGCAACCAGGAGCCAGGGTCAGTCAGCTATCGCAGGTCAGGCCTCGCCGGTGGTCAGGCCGATCGGACACGAGACGCCCGTACCGCCGATTCCACAGTACCCATTGGGCACTTTGTGGAGATATTGCTGGTGATACTCCTCGGCGAAGAAGAACTCGGGGGCCGGGGCGATTTCTGTGGTGATCTCGTCGTAGCCGGATGCCTTCAGGACGGCCTGGTAGGCGTCTCGGGATGCCAGAGCCGACTTCTCCTGCTCGGGCGAGTGGTAGTAGATCGCGGATCGGTACTGGGTGCCGACGTCGTTGCCCTGGCGCATGCCCTGGGTCGGGTCGTGGTTCTCCCAGAAGAGCTTGAGGAGTTCCTCGTACGAGACCTTCGCCGGGTCGTACACCACGCGCACCGCCTCGGTGTGGCCGGTGGCGCCGGTGCAGACCTCTTCGTAGGTGGGGTTCTCGGTGTAGCCGCCCTGGTAGCCGACCGCGGTCGTGTACACGCCTTCGGTCTGCCAGAACTTGCGCTCGGCGCCCCAGAAACAGCCGAGGCCGAAGTCGGCGATCTCCAGCCCCTCCGGGTACGGCGGAGCCGGCGGAGCGTCGAGTACGGCGTGCCGCGAGGGCACCGGGATCCTGGCGGAGCGCCCCGGCAGGGCCTCCTCCTGACGGACCATCGATGTCTTGTTGCCGAACAGCCAACCCATGGTGCACCTCCTGCTTTCCAGCGTACAGAGCGATACAGAGGTGCCAACCGTTAAGACAGCCTAAATAGTCCCACATAGTAGTACGCGTTTGTGTTTAAGCATGTAATGTCCGAAAATGGGCTACATGCCTGACGAGAAGCGTGGTGTGTTGTTCGGGGTCGCGGCCTACGCGATGTGGGGGCTGTTCCCCCTCTACTGGCCGCTGCTCAAGCCCTCGGGAGCGCTTGAGATCCTCGCCCACCGCATGGCGTGGTCGCTGGTGGCGGTGGTCGTCATCCTCGCGGTGAGGCGGCACTGGTCGTGGTTCAGGGAGTTGCTGAAGCAGCCCAGGAAGCTCGTCCTGCTGGCCCTGGCCGCCGTGATCATCACGGTCAACTGGGGCACCTACATCTACGCGGTCAACACCGGCCATGTCGTCGAGGCAGCCTTGGGGTACTTCATCAACCCGCTGGTCAGCGTGCTGTTCGGGGTCCTGCTGCTGCGCGAGCGGCTGCGGCCGCTGCAGTGGGCGGCGGTGGGGTTCGGCATGCTGGCCGTTGTCGTGCTCACCCTCGACTACGGCCGGCTGCCGTGGATCGCGCTCACGCTGGCCGTCAGCTTCGGCGTGTACGGGCTGGTCAAGAAGCAGGCCAACGTCGGCGCCGCCGAGAGCCTCACCGTCGAGACCCTGGTCCTGCTCACGCCCGCCCTCGGCTACCTCGTCTACCTGGAGGCCTCGGGCCAGGCCACCTTCGGCCACACCAACCCGGGCCACGCGCTCCTGCTCGCCGGCGCGGGGCTGATCACCGCGGTTCCGCTGTTGTTCTTCACCGCCTCGGCCATCAGGGTGCCGCTGAGCACGATCGGCGTCCTGCAGTACATCGCGCCGATCCTGCAGTTCCTGTGCGGCGTCCTGATCGTCAAGGAGACCATGCCGCCGAGCCGCTGGATCGGGTTCTCGATCGTGTGGCTGGCTCTGTCGGTCTTCACCTACGACAGCATCAGCGCCGCGCGGGCCAACCGGAAGCGGGCCGCCGCCGAGCTGGTCAAGACGGCGGCCTGACCGTGCTCGACGGCATCTACGCCGGCGACGAGCAGGTCTTCCGCTTCTATCCCGACGGTCTCGTCCTGGATGTTCTGGTACGGCCCGCCCCCACCCCCCGGAGTGGAGCCCTCATCGCCACCTGGCTCCGCCGGGAAGACCCACCGGCCGGCGTCCACACGGCCCGCTACACACGCGACGGCGGCGCGTACACCTTCGAGACCAGAGGCCATCTCAGAGACGAGCAGGTCGTCGTCCGGGCGACGAAGGCCAAGGACCATCTGGTCGTCGACCGCCGCGACGGCGGTCGACTACGCCGCAACCTCCGCTTTGATCGGATATATCCCGAAAAATCAGCCTGAGCGTTCCACCACGTAGTCGCACAAAGCGAGAAACGCGTCCTTCGCCGGAATGTTCGGCAGGCCCGACAGGTCGGCCCGCGCCCGGTCCACCCACGCGTCCAGTTCCGCACGGGCCTGAGCCATCGCCGGGTGCGCCCGCAGCAGCGTCAGCGCCTCCTCCAGGTCCTCCTCCGCCACCGGCCCCGACAGCAGCGTCTTGAGCCGCGAGTCCTCGGGCGAGGCCAGCAGGTAGAGCACCGGCAGCGTGCGGATGCCCTCGCGCAGGTCCGTCCCGGGCGTCTTGCCGGACTCCGACGAGGTCGAGGCCACGTCGAGCAGGTCGTCACCGAGCTGCCAGGCCACGCCGATCGCCTCGCAGGCCCGGCTCAGCCGCTCCTCCACGCCCGTGGGCGCGCCCGACAGCAGCGCCCCGAACCGCCCGGAGGCGGCGATGAGCGAGCCGGTCTTGTCGGCCAGCACGTTGATGTAGAAGGAGATCGGGTCGTCGCCGGGACGCGGGCCGATCGTCTCCCTGATCTGGCCCTGCACGAGCCGGGAGAACGTCTGCGCCTGGACCCTGATCAGGTCCGGGCCGAGGTCGGCCAGGAGGTCGGAGGCCTGGGCGAACAGGTAGTCGCCCGTCAGGATGGCCACGGTGTTGTCCCACCGGGCGTTGGCCGACGGGGAGCCGCGCCGTACCGGAGCCTCGTCCATGACGTCGTCGTGGTAGAGCGAGCCGAGGTGCGTCAGCTCGATCACCACCGCGCCCGGCACGACGCCGGGCGCGGACGGATCGCCGAACTGGGCCGCCAGCAGCAGCATCAGCGTGCGGAACCGCTTGCCGCCCGCCTCGATGAGGTGCTTGGACGCCTCCGTGACGAAGGCGTCCTCACTCTCGACCGACGAGCGCAGCAGTTTCTCGACCGCGTTCAGCCCACTGGCGATGTCCTGCGCCAACCGCTCATCCTCAATGGGCAGATCAACAACCGGTGGCGCGGACATAGGTACCCCTATCTAATGAACAGGCCGGACGCAGCCTGGTTGGCGATGTCGAGTGCGGGCTGCGGGAAAAGCCCGACTCCTACCGTAACCAGCAGCGCGACGCCGATGACCACCGCGGTGCCCATGCTGGGCGCGACCACGGTGGGGCCGTCGGCGGCAGGCTCGCTGAAGAACATCAGCACGATGACGCGGACGTAGAAGAAGGCCGCGATCGCCGAGGCGATGACACCCACGACGACCAGGCCGGTCATCCACGCGCCCATCGAGTCTCCGGTCTGCGTGCCACTGCTCACGGCAGCCGCGAACACGGCGTACTTCCCGAAGAACCCGCTGGTCAGAGGGATACCAGCGAAAGCCAGCAGGAAGAAAGCGAACACACCGGCAAGCAGCGGAGATCTCTTCCCGAGTCCGGCCCAGCGGGACAGATGACCCGCCTCGCCGCCGGGGTCGCGCACCATGGTGACCACGGCGAACGCGCCCACGGTGGTGAAGCCGTAGACCAGCAGGTAGAACAGGATCGCCGACAGCGAGGCGGCGTTCTTCTCCGCGGCCTCGAACGTCGCCATCACGCCGATGAGCAGGAAACCCGCGTGCGCGATCGAGGAGTAGGCCAGCATGCGCTTGATGTCGGTCTGCGTGATCGCCAGGATCGCACCGACGATCATCGTCAGCGCCGCGACCACCCACATGACCGGACGCCAGTCCCAGTCCAGGTTGCCCAGAGCCACCCAGAACACCCGCAGGACCGCGCCCATGGCCGCCACCAGCGTGCCGGAGGCCATCAGGGCGGTGACCGGCGTCGGGGCGCCCTGGTAGACGTCCGGCTTCCACGCGTGGAAGGGGGCCGCACCGATCTTGAAGAGCAGGCCCACGCCGAGCAGCGAGAGGCCGAGCAGCAGCAGCGGGTCCATGAGCGAGCCGGTGGACATCGACTGGCTGATACCGGGCAGGCTGACCGTGCCGGCGTAGCCGTAGATCATGGCCATGCCGTACAGGAAGAAGGCCGAGGAGAACGCGCCGAGCAGGAAGTACTTCAGCGAGGCCTCCTGCGACAGCAGGCGGCGCCGGCGGGCCAGGCCGCACAGCAGGTACAGCGGCAGCGACATGACCTCCAGGGCCACGAACATCACCAGCAGGTCATGCGAGGCCGCGAACAGCAGCATGCCGCCGACGGCGAAGAGCACCAGCGGGTAGACCTCGGTGTGCGCGCTACCGCTCGTCTCCGCCTCCTCCTCATCCGCACTCCCCGGTACGGCCGCCGCCGACGCGACGAAGTGCCCGTCGTCGTTGACCATCAGCACGGCGCCCAGCGAGAGCACCAGGATGACGCCCCAGATGAACAGCGAAGGACCGTCCACCGCGACGGCGCCCATCGCCGAGGCCGTGGTCGGCACGCCGCCCCTGGCCACCTGCACGATGACCAGCGCGAAGGCGCCGATCAGGCTCAGCAGCGAAAGCGGCACCTGGATGGACTTGCGCAGGTAGCGCGGCGCGAACGCCTCCACCAGGACGCCGATGCAGGCCGCGCCGAAGACGAGCAGCAGCGGCGCGAGCTGCCCGTACTCGATGGTCGGCGCCTCGAAGCCGTTCACTCTCCGGCCCCCTTCTCAGCGATGGCGGGGTTCTTGACGTCCACGTTGGTGAGCGTGTGCTGCACCGACGGGTTGATCACGTCGAGCAGCGGCTTCGGGAAGAAGCCGAACCCGATGATCAGGGCGACGAGCGGGGCGAGCACCACGACCTCGCGGACGTTGAGGTCCTTGAAGCCCTTGACGCCCTCGGCCGTCGGGCCGTTCAGCGCCCGCTGGACCATCCACAGGATGTAGACGGCGGCGAGGATGACCGCCACCGCGGAGACGATCGCCGCCACCGCGAGGGCGCCGGATCCGAACGCCTGGCTGGAGTACGTGCCGATCATCACCATGAACTCGCTGACGAACGACGACAGCCCCGGCAGCGACAGTCCGGCCAGACCGGCGATCAGGAAGAACCCGGCCAGGACCGGGGCGACCTTCTGCACGCCTCCGTAGTCGGCGATGTACGGCGAGCCGCGGCGGGAGATGAGGAAGCCCGCGACCAGGAACAGCGCGCCGGTGGCGAAGCCGTGGTTGACCATGTACAGGGCGGCGCCGGACTGCGCGACCTGGGACATCGCGAAGACGCCCATGACGATGAAGCCGAAGTGCGAGATCGAGGTGTAGGCGATCAGGCGCTTCATGTCCGTCTGCCCGATGGCCACGATCGCGCCGTAGATGATGCTGATCACCGCGAGCACCACGATCGGCATCGTGAACGCCTTGGCCGCCTCCGGGAAGAGCTCCAGGCAGAAGCGCAGCATGCCGAACGTGCCGACCTTGTCGAGCACGCCCACCAGCAGCACGGCCGCGCCCGCCGGAGCCTGGGCCGCCGCGTCGGGCAGCCAGGTGTGCACCGGCACCAGCGGAGCCTTGATGGCGAAGGCGATGAAGAATCCGGCGAACAGCCACTTCTGCGTGGCCGGGTCCTGGATGGCGCCGACGAGCTCGGGGAACATGAACGTGCCCTTGCCCGCCGCGAAGTACAGCCCGATGACCGCGACCAGCATGAGCAGGCCGCCGAACAGCGAGTACAGCAGGAACTTCACGGCCGCGTAGGACCGCTGGGCGCCGCCGTAGGAGCCGATCATGAAGTACATCGGGATCAGCATGGCTTCGAAGAAGATGTAGAAGAGGAAGATGTCGGTCGCCGCGAAGACGCCGATCATCATCGTCTCCAGCACCAGCAGCAGCGAGAAGTAGGTCTTGACCGACCTCTTCGGCGCGATGACCGTGCCGTCCGCAGTCTTCACGCCGTCGGCGTCGTTCCACGAGGCCAGCACCACGATCGGCACCAGCACCACGGACAGGGCGATCAGCACCAGCGCGATGCCGTCCACCCCGACGCCGAACTTGACCCCGAAGCTGGGGATCCAGTTGTACTCGGCCACGAACTGGAAGCGGTCGCCGCGCGGGCTGAACTGCACCGCCATGACGAGCGTCAGCACCATGACGACCAGGGAGACCAGCAGGGTCACCTGCTTGGCCAGCTTGTCGCTGCCCTTGGGAAGCAGGGCCACCACGACGGCGCCCAGCACGGGCACCGCCATGAGGATGGGAAGCCAGGGTGACATCAGATGTTCCCAACGAGGAGCAGGGCGCCGGCCAGGAGGGCCGCACCGAACAGGATGGACAGCGCGTACGTTCTGGCGAAGCCCGTCTGCAGCCGCCGCATGCGGCCCGAGGTCCCGCCGATCGCCGCCGCCAGCCCGTTGACCAGGCCGTCGACGCCGCGGTTGTCGAAGAAGACGGCGATCCTGGTCAGCCACTGGCCGGGGCGCATGAACAGCGACTCGTTGAGCGCGTCGCCGTACAGGTCGCGCCGGGCGAAGACGGTCAGGAACGAACCGCGCGGCGCCAGGACCGGAACCTCGGACTTGCCGTACTTGTACCAGGCGAAGCCCGCGCCCAGGGCGACGAGGGCCAGCGACGACAGCCCCACCGTGGTGGTGCTGAACAGGTGGAATTCGGGCAGCCGCTCAGGCAGGCCGACGGCCGGGGCGAGGAACTTCATGAACCGGTTGTCGCTGATCAGGTAGTAACCCAGGCCGATCGAGCCGAGCGACAGCAGGATCAGCGGCACCGTCATGACCGAGGGCGACTCGTGCGGGTGCGCGTCCTTGTCCCAGCGCTTCTCGCCGAAGAACGTCATGAAGATCATGCGGGACATGTAGAAGCCGGTGATGCCCGCGCCCAGCACGGCCAGCCAGCCCATCCACTGCCCGTGCTCCATGGCCGTCTCCATGATCCCGTCCTTGGTGTAGAACCCGGACAGGAACGGGAAGCCGATGATCGCCAGGTAGCCCACCATGAAGGTGGCGAAGGTGATCGGCATGAGCTTGCGCAGCCCGCCGTACTTCCTCATGTCGACCTCGTCGTTCATGGCGTGCATGACCGAACCGGCGCCGAGGAACATGTCGGCCTTGAAGAAGCCGTGCGCGATGAGGTGCGCGATCGCGAAGGCGTAGCCGGCGGGGCCGAGGGCGGCGCCGAGCATCATGTAGCCGATCTGCGACATCGTCGAGCCGGCCAGGCCCTTCTTGATGTCGTCCTTGGCGCAACCGATGATCGCACCGGCCAGCAGGGTCGCGACGCCGACGATGGCGACGACGAGCGAAGCCGTACTGGATGCCTCGAAGAACGCGCCCGAGCGGACCACCAGGTAGACGCCGGCGGTGACCATGGTGGCGGCGTGGATGAGGGCCGAGACCGGGGTCGGGCCCTCCATCGCGTCCAGAAGCCAGGACTGCAGCGGCAGCTGGGCCGACTTGCCGCACGCGCCGAGCAGCAGCAGGAGCCCGATCGCGGTCAGCGTGCCCGAGGAGGCCTCGCCCACCTTGCCCTGCAGGTCGCCGAAGGCGAGCGTGCCGAAGGAGGTCCAGATGATGAACATGCCGACCAGCAGGCCGAAGTCGCCGACGCGGTTGACGATGAACGCCTTCTTCGCCGCGACCGCGGCCGACGGCTTGAACTGCCAGAACCCGATGAGCAGGTAGGACGCGAGACCCACGCCCTCCCAGCCGATGAACAGCCCGACGTAGTTGTCGGACAGCACCAGCAGCAGCATCGCCGCGACGAACAGGTTCAGGTAGGCGAAGAACCGGCGCCGGTCGGGGTCGTGCGACATGTAGCCGATCGAGTAGATGTGGATCAGCGATCCGACACCCGTGATCAGCAGCGCGAAGCTGATCGACAGCGGGTCGATCAGCAGCCCCATGTCGACCATGCCGGGGATGAACTCATACAGGTGTACGGCCAGCCGCCGGTTCTCCTCGGGAAGCCCGAGCAACTCCACGAACCCGAGCACCGCCACGACGAACGAGGCGAGCGACATCGCCACGCCCAGCAGGTGTCCCCACTTGTTCGTGATCCGGCCGAGAACCAGCAGAATCGCGGCGCCGAGGAGTGGCAAGGCGATCATCAGCCATGACACACCGATCGCGCCGCTGCCGGCGAAATCGGCGATCTTAACGGGATCCACCAGTCACCCCTCAGTACTTCAGCAGGTTCGCGTCGTCCACGGACGCCGACCTGCGGGTTCGGAAGATCGTCACGATGATGGCCAGACCGACCACGACCTCGGCCGCGGCCACCACCATCACGAAGAACGCGATGATCTGGCCTTCGAGGTTGCCGTTCTGCCTGGCGAAGGTGACGAACGCGAGGTTGCAGGCGTTGAGCATCAGCTCCACGCACATGAACACCACGATCGCGTTACGCCTGATCAGCACACCGAGCGCGCCAATGGCGAAAATCAGCCCCGAGAGGATCAGGTACTGCGTCGTCACTTCGAGTCCTCCTCGACCTCGACCGAGTGCTTGATCGCCTCGGCGAGCTTCGGGTCGGCGGGCAGGTGGCCGTGCTCGACGTCGTAGCGCGCGATGTAGCGGTTGACCGACTTCTCGGAGACCGAGCCGTCGGGCAGCAGCGCCGGCATGTCGATGGCGTTGCTCCGGGCGTACGTGCCGGGGCCGGGCAGCGGCGAGGGCTGGTCGCCCTGGAACCGGGCGCGCGAGAGGTCCTTCTGCGTGGCCTTGGCGGTGAGCCGCTCGCGGTGGGCGAGGACCATCGCGCCGAGCGCCGCGGTGATCAGCAGCGCCGAGGTCACCTCGAAGGCGAACACGTGGCGGGTGAAGATCTGCCCGGCCAGCGAGCGGATGTAGCCGCCCTGACCGGTCGCCGCGGCCAGGCCCTTGGCGTTGCCGAAGACGGCGTTGCCGACGGCCAGGATGATCAGCGAGGCGAAGCCGAGCCCGGCGATCGCGGCCCAGAAGCGCTGCCCCTTCAACGTCTCCACGAAGGAGTCGGAGGAGTCGACGCCCACCAGCATGAGCACGAACAAGAAGAGCATCATGACGGCGCCGGTGTAGACGATGATCTGCACCGCGGCGAGGAACGGCGCGTCCTGCGCCGCGTACAGCACCGACAGGCAGAGCATGACGCCGCCCAGCATCAGCGCGGAGTAGACCGCCTTGCGGCTGAACACCACGCCCAGGGCCGCCGACACGGACACGACGGCGAGCACCCAGAAAGTGACTTGCTCACCCATTGGTCCGTCCCAGGCGGTAGTAGTCCTCTTCGGTCTCACCGAGCCGCATCGGGTGCGGCGGCTGCTCCATGCCCTGCGTCAGCGGTGCGAGCAGCATCTCCTTGGTGTAGATGAGGCTTTCACGGTTGGTGTCGGCCAGCTCGTACTCGTTGGTCATGGTGAGCGCGCGAGTCGGGCAAGCCTCGATGCAGAGACCGCACAGGATGCACCGCAGATAGTTGATCTGGTAGGTGCGCCCGTAGCGCTCGCCCGGGGAGAAACGCTCCTCCTCGGTGTTGTCCGCGCCCTCGACGTAGATCGCGTCGGCCGGACACGCCCATGCGCACAGCTCACAGCCGACGCACTTCTCCAGCCCGTCGGGCCAGCGGTTGAGCTGGTGGCGACCGTGGAAGCGAGGGGCCGTGGGCCGCTTCTCCTCCGGGTAGTTCACCGTGACGGGCTTCTTGAACATCGTGTGGAAGGTGACGCCGAAGCCCTTGACGGGGTTCAGCCAATCAGTTAGTCCCACTGGGAACCTCCTTGTGCTGCACCCCGTGGTAGTGCGGCAGATCGAGCGGCGGCACCGGGAATCCGCCGGCGGTCGGCTCGCGGTCCAGCTCCTCGAACTCCGCGGCGACCTTGGCCTTCTCGGCTTCCTTGCGGCGCTGGTTGACGGTGTCGAACCGGGCCCAGATGCCGAGCGCGCCGAGGACCACGACGGCGGTGATCGTCAGGACGACCGCCATGCTTCCCTCGAAGCCGGAGGTCGGACCCTCCTTGACGTACATGATCGCCCGGACCGAGGCCACGAGCATGATCCACGCCAGGTTCAGCGGGATGAGGACCTTCCAGCCCAGCGACATCAGCTGGTCGTAGCGGACACGCGGCAGCGAGGCCCGTACCCAGACCACGAAGGAGAAGACCAGGACGAACTTGATGAAGAACCAGAGCAGTCCCCACCAGCCCTCGTCCGGCAGGCCGAAGGGCGCCTGCCAGCCGCCCAGGAACAGCGTGATCGCCATCGCCGACGCGGTGAACGTGTGCAGGTACTCGCCCATCATGATCAGGGCGAACTTCAGCGAGGAGGAGTACTCGGTCTGGAACCCGCCGACCAGCTCGCCCTCGCCCTCGGGCAGGTCGAACGGGATACGGGCGGCCTCGCCGAAGCCACAGATCACGAAGATCAGGAAGGACGGCAGCAGCAGCACCACGTACCAGGAGGGCATCGGGATGCCCCAGAACTCCCCGCCCGTGGCCTGCGCCTTGACGATCTCCGACGTGGACAGCGTCCCCGCGAACAGGAACACGCCGACGAAGGACAGTCCCATGGCGATCTCGTAGGAGACCACCTGCGCCGCACTCCGCAAACCACCCAGCAGCGCGTACGGCGAGCGCGACGACCACCCGGCCAGCACGACGCCGTACACCGAGATGGCGCCCATGGCCAGCATGAACAGCACCGCGACCGGAAGGTCCACCAGTTGCAGCGGCGTCTGCACGCCGAACAGGTTGACCATGCCGGCGAACGGCGTGATCGAGAAGGCCAGGAACGCGGGGATCACCATGATGACCGGAGCCATCAGGTAGAGCGCCTTGTCCACGGTGTTCGGGAACAGGTCTTCCTTGAGGCCCATCTTCAGGCCGTCGGCCACCGACTGCAGCAGGCCGAACTTGCCCGCCCGGTTGGGGCCGATGCGGTTCTGCAGCTTGGAGATGAGCTTGCGCTCGTACCAGACGCCGAACAGGATCCCCAGCATCAGGAAGACGAAGAGCATCAGCGCCTTGACGATGGTGATCCAGAGCGGATCCTTGCCGAAGTCGGCCAGGGTCGGTTCCGTGGCGAGGAGGATCATGAAGCGCTCCCGATCGTGACGATGTCGCCGGACACCGCGCGCAGGTCGCGGGTGACCGAGCTGCCGCCGGAGTTCGCCGGCACCCACACCACACGGTCGGGCAGTTCGGCGATGCGCACCGGCAGCGTGATCGCGTCGCCGATGACGAGCTTGTCGCCGTCGCCCACGCCGATCTCGGCGGCGGTGCTCTCGGAGACCAGCGCCTCGGCCGCGCGGGAGGTGCCCGCGAGGTAGGGCTCGCCGTCCTGCATGCGGCCGTCGTCGAGCAGCAGGTGCCAGGTCGCCAGCAGCGCCTGACCCGCCTGCGGCGCCCCGGCGGCGCCGCCGCCGACGTTGGGCGCGGCCACGTGGCTGCCGCGCCAGGCGCCGACCGAGCCGAGCTCGCGGCGGGCGGCCTTGGCGTCGGGCAGACCCAGGTGCACGTCCAGACGGTCGGCCAGGTTGCCGATCACGTGGAGGTCGCTCTGCAGGCCGGGCACCCGGATGGGCGCCTCGAACGAGCGGCCGCGGCCCTCCCAGTTGACGAACGTGCCGGACTTCTCCTGCACGGCCGCGACGGGCAGCACCACGTCGGCGCGGTCGGTGACCGCGCTCGCGCGGATCTCCAGGCTGACGATGAACGGTGTGTTCTCCAGCGCGGCCAGTGCGGCGGCCGGGTCGGCCAGGTCGTAGGGGTCGACGCCGGCGATCACCAGCGCGTCGATCTCCTCGGCCCGCGCGGCGGCCAGGATGCCGTCGGTGTCGCGGCCCGGGGTGGCCGGCAGCGAGGCGACGTTCCACGCCCTGGCGATCTCCGCCCTGGCGCTCTCGTCCTCGACCGGACGGCCGATCGGCAGGAGGTTCGGCAGCGCGCCGGCCTCGATGGCGCCACGCTCGCCGGCCCTGCGCGGGATCCAGGCGACCTTGGCGCCGGAGGCGGCGCTCAGCCGTACCAGAGCCGACAGGGCGCCCGGGGCGGTGGCGAGCCGCTCGCCGGCGAGCACGATCGTGCCCTCGGCCAGCGTGCCGATGAGGTCGCCGATGGCTTCGGCCTCGGCACCGGGGGCGGTGCGGATGAGCGTGCCGCCCATCTTGGCCAGCCCCTTGGCGGCGAACGGCGCGATCGCGGTGACCTTCAGTCCGTGCTTCTTCCAGGCCTTGCGCAGGCGCAGGAAGACGATCGGCGACTCCTCCTCGGGCTCGAAGCCGACCAGGACGACGGCCGGGGCCTGCTCCAGGTCGGTGTAGGAGACCTCGATGCCCTTGCCGGCGACGGCGTGGGCGAGGAACTGGGTCTCCTCGGCCGAGTGCGGCCGGGCGCGGAAGTCGATGTCGTTGGTGCCGAGCGCGAGCCTGGCGAACTTGGAGTAGGCGTAGGCGTCCTCGACGGTCAGCCGGCCGCCGAGCAGGACACCGGTCCTGCCGCGGGCCGCGGCCAGGCCCTCGGCCGCGACGGCCAGCGCCTCGGGCCAGGAGGCCGGGACGAGCACGCCCTCCTCGTTGCGGACCAGCGGCGTCTTCAGCCGGTCGGGCTGCGTGGCGTAGGTGAACGCCCAGCGGCCCTTGTCGCAGTTCCACTCCTCGTTGACCTGCGGCTCGTCACCGGCCAGCCGGCGGGTGACCCGGCCGCGGCGGTGGTCGGTGCGCTGGGCGCACCCAGAGGCGCAGTGCTCGCAGACGCTCGGCGAGGAGACCAGGTCGAACGGCCGGGCGCGGAAGCGGTAGGCGGCACCGGTCAGCGCGCCCACCGGGCAGATCTGGACGGTGTTGCCCGAGAAGTAGGACTCGAACGGCTGGCCGTCGGCCACCCGTACCTGCTCCTTGGCCCCGCGCTCGAAGAAGTCGATGAACGGGTCGCCGGCGATCTGGTCGGAGAAGCGGATGCAGCGCGCGCACTGCACGCAGCGCTCGCGGTCGAGCAGCACCTGCGTCGAGAGCGGCAGCGGCTTGGGGAAGGTCCGCTTGTGCTCGTGGAAGCGGGACTCGCCCTGGCCGTTGGACATCGCCTGGTTCTGCAGGGGGCACTCGCCGCCCTTGTCGCAGACCGGGCAGTCGAGCGGGTGGTTGAGGAGCAGGAACTCCATGGCCGCCCGCTGCGCCTTCTCGGCCACCGGCGAGGTGAGCTGGGTCTGCACGACCATGCCCTGGGCGACCTCGATCGCGCAGGAGGGCTGCGGCTTGGGGAAGCCGCGGCCGTTGCCGGCGTCGGGGATGTCGACCAGGCACTGGCGGCAGTTGGCCGCCGGGTCGAGCAGCGGGTGGTCGCAGAACCTCGGGATCTGGATGCCCAGGAGCTCGGCGGCCCGGATGATCAGGGTGCCCTTGGGGACGCTGACCTGGAAGCCGTCGATGCTCAGGGTCACCAGGGAGGTTTCTACAGCGGTGGTCGTCACTGGTCACCCCAGACAGTGGACTTCTTCGCGTCGAACGGGCAGCCGCCGACCTCGAAGTGCTTGAGGTACTCGTCGCGGAAGTACTTCACCGACGAGTGGATCGGGCTGGCCGCGCCGTCGCCCAGGGCGCAGAAGGACCGGCCGAGGATGTTGTCCGCGATGTCGGTGATCGTGGACAGGTCCTCCTCGGTGCCCTGACCGGCTTCCAGGCGCTTGAGCACCTGCTTGAGCCAGTAGGTGCCCTCGCGGCAGGGCGTGCACTTGCCGCAGGACTCGTGGGCGTAGAACTCCGTCCAGCGCAGCACGGTCCTAACCACGCAGGTGGTCTCGTCGAAGATCTGCAGCGCGCGGGTGCCGAGCATCGAGCCCTTGAGGCCGACCTGCTCGAAGTCGAGCGGCACGTCCAGGTGCTCGGCGGTGAAGATCGGCGTGGAGGAGCCGCCCGGGGTCCAGAACTTGAGCTCGTGGCCCGCGCGGATCCCGCCGGCCATGTCGAGCAGTTCGCGCAGCGTGATGCCCAGCGGCGCCTCGAACTGGCCGGGCCGCGTGACGTGCCCGCTCAGCGAGAAGATGCCGAAGCCCTTCGACTTCTCCGTCCCCATCCCGGCGAACCAGTCGGCGCCGTTGGTGAGGATCGAGGGAACACTGGCGATCGACTCCACGTTGTTCACGACAGTAGGCGAGGCGTACAGGCCCGCCACGGCCGGGAACGGGGGCTTGAGCCGAGGTTGACCGCGACGCCCTTCGAGCGAGTCGAGCAGCGCCGTCTCCTCGCCGCAGATGTACGCCCCCGCGCCCGCGTGCACGACCAGGTCGAGGTCATACCCGGAGCCGAAGACGTCCTTGCCGAGGTAGCCCTTCTCGTACGCCTCGCGCACGGCCGCGTGCAGCCGGCGGATGACGTGGAGCACCTCGCCGCGTACGTAGATGAAGGCGTGGTTGGCGCGGATGGCGTAGGACGTGATGATGATGCCCTCGACCAGCGAGTGCGGGTTGGCCATCATCAGCGGGATGTCCTTGCAGGTGCCCGGCTCCGACTCGTCGGCGTTGACGACGAGGTAGTGGGGCTTGCCGTCACCCTGCGGGATGAAGCCCCACTTCATGCCGGTGGGGAAGCCCGCGCCGCCGCGACCGCGCAGGCCGGAGTCCTTGACGGCCTGGATGACCGCGTCGGGATCCATGCCGAGGGCCTTCTTCGCCGCCTCGTAGGGGCCGTAGCCCTCGAGCGTGAAGGAGTTGGGCTGGTCCCAGTTGGCGGTCAGGACCGGCGTCAGCGTAGTCGTCATGCCTCAGGGGCCTTCCATCCGTTGGCCTTGGCGACCTTGAGGCCCTCCAGCGAGGCGCCGGCGGCCGAGGGGCCGTCGCCCGCCAGCTCGTCGGGCAGCCCGGCGAGCACGCGCGAGGCCTCCTTGAAGGAGCAGAGCTTCTTCGGGCCGCGGGTCGGCGAGACGCTCTTGCCGTCACGCAGGTCGTCGACGAGCTGCTTGGCCGAGTCGGGCGTCTGGTTGTCGAAGAACTCCCAGTTGACCATCATGACCGGGGCGAAGTCGCAGGCCGCGTTGCACTCGATGCGCTCAAGCGAGACCTTGCCGTCGGCGGTCGCCTCTTCGTGACCGACGCCGACGTGCTCCGACAGCTCTTCCCAGATCTGGTCGCCGCCCATGACGGCGCACAGGGAGTTGATGCAGACGCCGACGTGGAAGTCTCCGGCCGGGCGGCGCTTGTACATGGTGTAGAACGTCGAGACGCCCACCACCTCGGCCTTGCTCAGGCCCAGGATCTCCGCGCAGAACTCGTGACCGTCGTCGGAGACGTAGCCCTCCTCCGACTGCACCAGGTGCAGCAGGGGCAGCAGCGCGGAACGAGTCTTCGGGTAGCGCCCGATGATCTCCTTCGCGTCCCGCTCAAGACGCTCGCGGACCTCCGGTGAATAACTCACCGGTCAACACCTCCCATAACCGGGTCGATAGAAGCCACCGCGGCGATCACGTCGGCGACCTGTCCGCCTTCCGTCATGGCGGGGAAGGCCTGCAGGTTCGTGAAGGAGGGCTCGCGGAAGTGCACGCGGTAAGGCCGGGTGCCGCCGTCGCTGACCACGTACGCGCCGAGCTCGCCCTTGGGCGACTCGATCGAGGCGTACGCCTGGCCGGCCGGCACCCGGAAGCCCTCGGTCACCAGCTTGAAGTGGTGGATCAGGGCTTCCATGGAGCTGCTCATGATGTGCGCGATGTGGTCGGGCGAGTTGCCGAAGCCGTCGGGGCCGAGCGCGAGCTGCGCCGGCCAGCCGATCTTCTTGTCCTCGATCATCACGGGCTTGCCCTTGAGCGGACCGGCGATCCGGTCGAGAGCCTGCTCGATGATCTTGAGGGACTCCTCCATCTCCTTCATGCGCACCAGGTAGCGGGAGTAGACGTCGCAGCCGCGCTCGGTGGCGACCTCGAAGTCGTAGGTCTCGTAGCCGCTGTAGGGCTGCGACTTGCGCAGGTCCCAGGGCAGGCCGGCGGCGCGCAGGATCGGGCCCGTGACGCCCATCGCCATGCAGCCGGTCAGGTCGAGGTAGCCGACGTCCCTGGTCCGGCGGACGTAGACGGGGTTCTCGTCGAGAAGCTTGCGGACGTCCTTGATCCGCTTGGGCATCTCCTTGAGGAACTCGCCCACCTTGTCCACGGCGCCCGCGGGCAGGTCGACGCTGACGCCGCCCGGCCGTACGTAGGCGTGGTTCATGCGCAGGCCGGTGATGTACTCGAACAGGTCCATGATCAGCTCGCGGTCGCGGTAGCCGAACAGGAACGGCGTCGTCGCGCCCAGCTCCATGCCGAACGTGCCCATCGCGACCAGGTGCGAGGCGATGCGGTTGAGCTCCATCATCATCACGCGGATCGCCTGGGCCCGCTCGGGGACCTGGTCGGTGATGCCGAGCAGCTTCTCCACGCCCATGCAGTACGCGGTCTCGTTGAAGATCGGCGCGAGGTAGTCCATGCGGGTCACGAACGTGGTCCCCTGGGTCCACGTCCGGTATTCCATGTTCTTCTCGATGCCGGTGTGCAGGTAGCCGATGACGCCGCGCGCCTCGGTGACCGTCTCACCGTCGAGGGTCAGGACCAGGCGGAGCACGCCGTGCGTGGACGGGTGCTGCGGGCCCATGTTGATGACCAGGCGCTCTTCCTCGGAGTCGCGCGCGCTGGTGACGACCTCGTCCCAGTCGCCGCCGCTGACCGAGTAGACCTTGCCCTCGGTCGCCTCGTCGTAGCCGGTGCTCACGAGTGATCCTCCCTTCGGTCGTCAACGCATGAAGCTCGACGCGGCTCGCTCATGCGTAGGACCTCCTCTCGTCCGGCGCGGGGATCGTGGCGCCGCGGTATTCGACCGGGATGCCGCCCAGCGGGTAGTCCTTGCGCTGCGGGTGACCGTCCCAGTCGTCCGGCATCATGATCCGCGTCAGCGCGGGGTGTCCGTCGTAGACGATGCCGAAGAAGTCGTACGCCTCGCGCTCGTGCCAGTCGTGCGTCGGGTAGACGCCGACCGACGACGGGATGTGCGGGTCGTCGTCCGGCGCGCAGGTCTCGACGCGCACCCGGGTGTTGTGCGTGATCGAGACCAGGTGGACGACCGAGTGAAGCTCCTCGCCCTGCAGGTGCGGGTAGTGCACGCCGGTCACGCCGAGCGACAGCTCGAAGCGCAGGCCGGCGTCGTCGCGCAGCTTCTGCAGGACCTCCACCAGGCGCTCGCGCTTGACGTGGAGGGTCAGCTCGCCCCTGTCGACGACGACGCGCTCGATGGCGTCGTCCAGGTCGAGGGTGTCGACCAGGGCGTCGAAGTAGCCGCCGAAGGGGCGGGGGGTGGACAGTTCGGGGGCCCGCCGTACGACGAGGCCGCCGTAGCCCGAGGTGTCGCCGGTGTCGTGGGCGCCGAACATGCCCTGCCGGGCGATCGGCGTCTGCGGCGGCTCGGTCCCCGGTACCTCGGGGAGGTTGTCGCTCACTTGCCCGCCCCCTGGTCGATCAGCGGAAGCGTACGCAGGGCCTGCAGTTCGAGCTCGTCGATCTGCTTCTTGCGGTGCGCGCCGAACTTCATGTTCTGGATCTTGTCGTGCAGCTTCACGATCGAGTCGATCAGCATCTCCGGCCGCGGCGGGCAGCCGGGCAGGTAGACGTCGACCGGGATGATGTGGTCCACGCCCTGCACGATGGCGTAGTTGTTGAACATGCCGCCGCTGGAGGCGCACACGCCCATGGAGATGACCCACTTGGGCTCGGCCATCTGGTCGTAGATCTGGCGCACGACCGGCGCCATCTTCTGCGACACGCGGCCGGCGACGATCATCAGGTCGGCCTGGCGGGGAGACGCCGAAGCGCGCTCCATGCCGAAGCGCGCCAGGTCGAAGTGGGGGCCACCGGTGGCCATCAGCTCGATGGCGCAACATGCGAGGCCGAACGTGGCCGGCCATACGGAGTTCTTGCGCGCCCAACCGGCGGCCTGCTCGACCGTGGTGAGGATGAACCCGCTGGGGAGTTTCTCTTCAAGTCCCATAATCAGTCCCAGTCCAGACCCTTGCGGCGCCACACGTACGCATAGGCGACAAGCACGGTGACGATGAACAGCACCATCTCGACCAGCGCGAACACCCCGAGGCCCGAGGCGATCACCTGGCCGTCGGCGCCCTTCAGCGGGGCGAAGGAGACCGCCCACGGATAAAGGAAGATGATCTCGATGTCGAACACGATGAACAGCATCGCGGTGATCATGTATTTCAGCGGGAAGCGTCCGCCACCGACAGGCTGGGGCGTCGGCTCGATGCCGCATTCGTAGGCGTCAAGCTTGGCGCGGTTCCAGCGCTTGGGACCGGTGAACGGAGCGACCGCGACCGAGAAGATCGCGAAGCCTCCCGCGAGAATGGCGAGCACCAGGATGGGCACATAAAGGTCCATCGCTACGCCTCCTCTTCTGTCGCAACGCGCGCGGGCGCGCAGTCTGACCTATAAGTTTGCCGGGTGGGTCTGCGGTTCATGCTGGTGGGGCGACCTTCGAGAGTGCGTTGATGATCCTGTCTGACGCATCGCCTCGCCGGTCGGTGAGATTACCAAGGAGTTTGAGCGCGAAGCGCATCAGCCTCGGGTGAGGCAGCCCGTGCCTCGTACCGAAGCTCATCACACCTGGCTTCCCGATCGCTTCGACGAACAATCTGCCCAAGGTGAAATATCCGCCATACGCGTCCTTGAGGACCTGCGGGTACGTGCGCAGGATACGTTCCTGCTGCGCGGGAGTGGTGCCGCGAAGCGCCTTCGCGATCACCTCGGCCGCGATCTCGCCCGTCTCCATGGCGTAGGCGATGCCCTCGCCGTTGAACGGATTGATGGCGCCGCCGGAGTCGCCGACGAGCACCAGGCCGCGGGTGTAGTGCGGCTGCCTGTTGAAGGCCATCGGCAGGGCCGCACCGCGGATCGGCCCCGTCATGTTCTCCTCGGTGAAGGCCCATTCGGCGGGCATGTTCCTGCACCACCGCTTGAGGAGTTCACGGTAGTCGATCTTGCCGAAGGCGTCACTGGTGTTGAGAAGGCCGAGCCCGACGTTGCTGGTGCCGTCGCCGACGGGGAAGATCCACCCGTAGCCCGGCAGCAGCGTGTCCTGGTCCCACAGTTCGAGCCACGTCTCGAGGTAGTCGTCGTCGTGGCGCGGGCTCTGGAAATAGGTGCGTACGGCCACGCCCATCGGACGGTCCTCGCGCTTGTGCAGCCCCATCCCGAGCGCCATGCGCGTGCTGTTCCCGTCGGCGGCGACCACGAGGCGGCTGCGGTAGGTCGCGCCGTCCTTGGTGGTGACACCGGTCACGTGCCCGCTGCGGTCGTCCAGGATCGGCCCGGTGACGTTGACGCCCTCCATGAGGCGTACCCCGGCCTTGACCGCGTGGGCGGCCATGATCTGGTCGAAGTCTTGGCGGGTGCGGACCAGGCTGAAGTCGGGGAAGCTGTCGAGCTGCGGCCAGTCGAGCTCGAAGCGGAGCCCGCCGCCGACGACCCGCAGACCCTTGTTCCTGATCCAGCCGGGCCCGTCGATGTCGACGCCCATGTTCTGCAGTTGCTTGACCGCGCGTGGGGTCAAGCCGTCTCCGCAGACCTTCTCCCTGGGGAAACGCGTCTTCTCCAGGAGGAGCACGTCCAGCCCTGCTCGGGCCAGGTAGAACGCGGTCGCGGAGCCTGAGGGACCGGCGCCGACGACGATGACGTCGGCGTCAACTGTGTTCATGGTCGCGCCCGCTCACCACTCGTTGGCATCGTGCCTCGCTCTCTCGTGGCGAGCTCCTGCGCTTGGCGTATGGCTGCTGGCACGGTCACTGGACTGTCCTGTCCTACACGCTCGAAGGCCGTGGGGTATGGCGCCTTCGTTCCTTTGTGAACCCCTTCACAAACTTGTCGGCCCGCAGTCTAACGCTTTTACGGGGCAAAGTGGCAGTCGGGGGGTTCGTTCATGAGGCGGGCTTGAAGCCGCGGTGCATGGCGACGATGCCGAGGCTCAAGTTGCGCCAGGCGACACGTTCCCAGCCGGCCTCCTGGATGATCCGCGCCAGCGACGGCTGGTCCGGCCAGTCTCTGATGGACTCGGCCAGATACTCGTAGGAGTCGTCGTTGGAGCCGAGGACCTTGGCCACCTTGGGCAGCATCTTCATCAGGTACTCGCGGTAGAAGAGGTCGAACGACTTGACGGTCACGTGCGAGAACTCCATGATCACCAACCGGCCGCCCGGCTTGGTGACGCGCAGCATCTCGCGCAGCGCCACCGGGGTGTCGTGCACGTTGCGCAGCGCCACCGAGATCGTCACCGCGTCGAAGCTGTCGTCGGCGAACGGCAGCCGCATCGCGTCACCCGCGACGAACGGGATCCCCGGGCCGCTGAGGGCGTTGCCTCCATGGCGGCGCACACCGGTCTGGAGCATGCCCAGCGAGAAGTCGGAGGCGATCGCCCGCGCGCCCAGCGTGGTGAAGCTGTCGGTGGAGGTGCCCGTCCCCGCGCCCAGGTCGAGGACCACCTCGCCGGGCCCCGCGTCCACGGCCGCGGCGACCGCCTTGCGCCAGTAGCGCACCTGACCGAACGAGATCACATCGTTGACGAGGTCATAGCGCCGGGCCGTGCGATCGAACATCGCGGCGACCTCGTGCGGCTGCTTGTCCAACTGAGCGCGGGTCATGCGGCAAGCCTATTGCCCCCGCCCGTAAGGCCCTCATCGCGTGTGCCCTATCCCGACAACCAACGGAAAGTAGCCACTCCATAACGCACCGTCTGCTAGAACTTGGCGAATGTTCGCGCGTGTCACCCTTGCAGCGGTCATCACGATGGCCCCTGTCACGCACACCCGCGTGGTGTCCGCCAACCCGGCCGACACCACCCCCCATGTCCTCGACGGCATCGTCAACACCATCGCCCTGGTGGGCGGCACGGTGGTGGTCGGCGGCTCGTTCAGCGAGGTAGCCGACGCGAGACGCACGACCACCTTCCCCCGGAGCAACCTCTTCGCCTTCGACCTGGCCACCGGCGCCGTCCTGACCGATTTCGCCCCCGACGTCGCCGGCCCGGTCCACGCCCTGGCCGCCGGCGCCGACGGCACCGTCTACGTCGGCGGCGACTTCCCGTCGGTCAACCGCACGCGGGCGCGCGCGCTGACCCGCCTGAGCCTGTCCGACGGCTCGACGGTACGCGGCTTCACCCCGCGCGTGTCCGGCGGCGCCGTGACCACGCTGGCCAGGCGCGGCGCCCACCTCTACACCGGCGGCGACTTCACCTCGCCGAGAACCGCCCTGGCCAGGCTCGACGCCACGACCGGCGCCGCCGACCCGCGCTTCGCCATCGAGCCCGGCCTGCCCCGCACCCCCAAGGTCAAGGTCCACGCGCTGGCCGCGAGCGCCGACCGGCTGGTGGTCGACGGCAGCTTCACCACGCTCGACGGCGAGCCGCGGCCCCAGCTGGGCGTGATCGACATCTCCACGGCGACGCCCCGGGTGGCCAACTGGCGCACGGCCGCGTACGAGCCGCGGTGCCAGGACGTCTTCCCCAGCTATGTACGCGGCCTCGACCTGTCACCCGGAGGCGACTATTTCGTGGTCGTCACGACCGGCGGCAACGGCGACCCGCGCCGCCTGTGCGACAGCGCGGCCAGGTTCGAGACCCACACCAGGAGCCAGCGCGTCAGGCCGACCTGGGTGAACCACACCGGCGGCGACTCGCTCTACTCGGTCGCGGCGACCGGCGCGGCCGTCTACGTGGGCGGGCATCAGCGCTGGATGAACAACCCGCGCGGCCGTGACTCGGCGGGGCCCGGCGCCGTGCCCAGAGAGGGCATCGCCGCCCTCGATCCGCGCACCGGAAAGGCGCTGGCGTGGAATCCGGGACGTGAACGCGGTATCGGCGTCAAGGCTTTTCTGGCGTACAGCCGTGGACTACTCGTTGGTAGTGACACAACTCGACTCGGACGGGAGTACCATGCCCGGATTGGCATGTTCCCTCTGCCCTAGTCGTCCTGCGGCTTAGGCCGGTTGATCTTGTCGCTGATGCGGGCGCTCATGGCGTCACGCTGCTTGGACAGCAGGACGTAGCTGGCCACACCGCTGATCAGGAAAGCCACCAGGATCAGCACCAGCGGATTTTGCAGTCCGAGCAAGTACAGGACACCGAGAGTCACGGTGAACAAGCCGATGCGCGACGCGGTGTAAACGAGAACGGGATGCACAGGTCAGAGGCTACTCGCTCCTGGTCGTGCCCCTGCGAGCCGTACCGGCTGCCGCTCTTCGCATCGGGCGCGAGCACTGCTACTGTTCCCAGTCAGGGTGTTTCGTAAAGAAACACCCACGAGAGCCCCAAAGAGGCTCTATCATATAACAATCGGGCAGTCAGCCGATAACAACCCGTGATCTTTGTCGAAAACCACGGATAAATCAGGCTTCGCTCGACACACTGGTTACCTGTCCGCCCGCTGGCAGGAAGCGGGATGCGAGGGGGAGAGATTGGTGGAGAGTAGCAGCGAGCGTCTGCTGACCCCAGGAGAGGTTGCCGCCCTCTTCCGGGTAGACCCAAAGACGGTTACACGCTGGGCTGCGGCAGGCCGCATCAGCAGTATCCGCACCCCCGGAGGGCACCGTCGCTTCCGCGAGTCGGAAGTGCACGCCCTTCTTAGAGGCGAGGATGTTCTTACGGCCGAACGGCCGGCAGGTGAGTCCCCGCGCGTTTGACGTTCCGTCAGGTCGGTGATCCTGCGCCGCAGGATCACCGCCACGGATCCCACAGGCACGCTCTTCTCGCCGGTACGGCCCGGCCCCCGTGGCCGAGGACCGAAACGAGCGCCCCACCCCGCGCTGAATCCCGGCACGCGTGCCCACGCCCTCTACGTACATTGCCCGGACGACCCGAACCACGACCCGGCCTCCACCCCTCAGGCCGTCGCGGTGACCACCACCCCCCGTCGGTCAGGGTTGTCCCCCGATGTCAGGCGTCCTCCTGCTCCGCCTTGAAGGCCAGGAACTCCTGTTCCAGCTCGTCGTTCTCCGCCGCCCAGCGCGCACGCCGCTCGGCCGCCTCTTCCTCGGTGCACGACTCCGGCAGCCATCGCTCGTAGTCGGGATCCCCGGGCTCCAGTTCCACATACGCGTTGCCGATGAGACGCCCGTCTTCACTGGTCAGGCTCTGCGGCACGCGCAGGGTCCCGTCAGCGAGCCGGATGACGTACATCGCTCATCACCTAGATTCCGTAGCGCCGGTTGAAGAACAACATGACGTCGAGGGCCATCCGCGTGTCACCGCCCAGCATGTCGACCAGCGCGGGACGCTGGCGCGAGGAGATCGCGGCGAAGGCGTCCGCGAAGAACTCCTTGCGGCCGAGCCCCCCGCCCTGCCGGTGGAAGGCGGAGGCCAGCATGGGAGCGGCCTTCTCGTAGAGTGCCACGAACTCGGGCAAGTCGGAGACCCAATCGCCATGCGGGGAGTCGATGTCGTCGAGGGCGTGGCCGACCTCGTGCATCATCACGTCGGGGGTGGGAGAAGGCCTATCGCCGACGACGATCTTGCGGTCGCCGTACGCGCCGGCGCAGATGTCCCAGGAGGCCTTGCCGGAGGGCAGGGGGGCGCCGCGCAGGTAGCCCATGTCGTCGAGGTCGGGGACGCCGCCGGCGCCCACGTAGATGCCTTCGAGCCCGATGGCGAGCTTGCGCTTCAGCCGTTCCGGCAGCCGGGCGAGGCTTTCCACGGCGCGCACGGCCTCCGGCGAGGGCGGACCGAGCCTGGCGTCCCACTGGCGGTGCAGGACGGCTTCCAGGTCGCCGCAGTGCCGTAAGCCGTCCGCCTGGACGGGCGCGTCGGGCCGGTTGGGCTGCGCGCGCGGCGGCAGGTCGGTGAGCTCGAAGTCGTGCCAGGTGTACTGCGGCCGCTCCACGACCGCGGCGGGCAGCCGCTCGCGCCGCCAGCCGGGCTCGTCGGCCCGCTCGGGTCGCCGCGCCTGCTCCGCCTCTTCCGCGCGCTCGACGCGCTCGCGTCTTCGGAACGGCCACACGCTCCGCTCGGCCTGCGGCTGTGCGCGGAAGGACGGCCCGTCTCCCCCGGCCGGCCGGTCCGCGCGCTTCCGCTCGGCCTCGCGGAAGCCCTCCGCGGGCGTGTCACGGGACCAGAACGAGCGGTCCGCCTCCGGCGGCGCGTCACCGCGGCGCGAGAAGAGGTAGGACCCGCGCCGCCACCAACGTCCACGTCGATGCCGGCCCTTGTCGCTGGAGAAGGCCATCTCACCCCTAGACACCCTGCCCATCAGGTGAAACCCCTCCGCCCCACCTGATCCGGTTCCACGGTACGCGGCCGATCTTCCCGAGTCATCCGAAATGGGACACCGAGCAAGCACGATCACGCCTCGGATGGCTTACAGTTCGGGCATGGCAGGTGTCCTGGTCACCCTGGCGGTGCTGGCTTTCTGGCTCTACTCCCTGTTCGACGTCATCACGACGCCGGAAGACGAGGTGCGGAACGTGCCAAAGACCCTCTGGGTGCTCGTCATCATCCTCGTCCCCGTGGTGGGCGGGCTTCTGTGGTTCCTGCTCGGCAGGCCCACCCGTGGCGCCGCCGAGGACGGTCCCCCGCGCATGCCGCGGCGCCCGGCGCCGCCGCGCCAGGATCCGCCCAAGGGACCGGAGGACGACCCGGAGTTCCTGCGCGACCTCGACAAGCGGATGCGCGGGGAGGAGTGAGCGTCCGCGGCTAGTTGCCGACGTCGGCGTAGCTGTGCATGCCGCCGAGGAAGATGTTGACGCCGACCAGGTTGAACATCAGACAGGCGAAGGCGACGAGCTGCACGATCGTGGCGGCCCTGCCGCGCCAGCCGGCCGTGACCCTGGCGTGCAGGTAGGCGGCGTAGGCCACCCACGTGATGAACGACCAGACCTCCTTGGGGTCCCAGCCCCAGTAGCGCCCCCACGCCTTGTCGGCCCACAGCGCGCCGGCGATCACCGCGAAGGTCCAGACGGGGAAGGCCACGACGATCGCACGGTGCGCGACCCGCTCCAGGTCGGAGCGGGTGGGCAGGCGTGAGAGGCCGTCGCCGCGGATGAGGTAGAGCACGCCGGCCGCGCCGGCCACGATGAACAGGCCGCTGGCCAGGATCGCGGCGGAGACGTGGATGGCGATCCAGTAGGAGTTGAGCGCGGGCACCACGGGACCGGCGGCGGTGTAGAGGAACTTCACCGCGGCGCCGAGCCCGAGCACCGCCACGACCATGACGAACGGGCCGAGGAAGCGCACGTTGGCGCGCAGCTGCGTGGCCAGGAACGCGGTCACGGCGGCCAGGCAGATGGCGACCACGAACTCGTACATGTTGCCCCAGGGCCAGCGCTCCACCGCCAGCCCGCGGGTGACGATGGCGGCGGCGTTGGCCCCCCAGCCGACCCAGGCCAGGGCCATCCCCACCTTGCCCGCGGTGCCCGCCCAGGCGGGCGGCTCGGGCTCGGCGGGAACCGCGATCTGGTCGGGAGCCTCGTCCTGCGGGGCGCCGACGGTCGCGGGCTGCTTGACGCGGCCCTTGGCGGGCGCGTCGGTACGGGCCTTGCCGTAGGCCAGCTCCAGAGCGAAGCCGATCATGGCGGCGAGGTAGAGGAGCACGGCGCCGACGACGAGCTGGTCGCTCGCCTCGGCCAGTACTTCAGCGGACATCCTTGTCTCCAGCTGATAGGACCTTGACGATGTCGGCGAACTCCTCGGTGAAGCCCGCGGCGGAACCCTCGGTACGGGTGAGGCCGCCCACCTCTGCCGCGCCGTCCTTGACCCGGACGAACACGCGGCGGCGGCGGATCACCAGCGAGAACACGATGGACACGGTGGCGAGACCGGCGGCGAGCAGGGCGGGCACGCGGCCGGGATCGTAGGCGATCTGGAGCGTCATCCACTCCTTGACCTCGACGAACTCCAGCTTGCCGAGTCCGTCGGGCAGGTCGAACGACTGGCCGGGGGCCAGCGGCTCGGGTGCCGTGGAGCCCATGACCAGCGGCTTGAGCTTCTTCATGACGTCGGGCGGCGCCAGCTCGTACACCGACTGGGGTCGTCCCGAGCGCACTCCGAAGTCGCCCGTGAAGGCGCCGAGGACCTGAACCCTCGGCATGAGGTCGCCGGGGAAGCTGGAGGTGAAGCCGCCGCCCTGGGCCGGCGCGATGGTCGGCAGGAAGCGCATGAGGAAGCCGAGCTGACCCGGCTGGGCGTCGGGCGCCTTGAGCACGCAGCCGGAGACCCGGGTGGCCGGGAACTCGATCAGGCATGGGACCGCGCCCTCGAAGGCGACCTGGCCCTTGCCGTCGGTGATGCGGAAGAACGGCGCGTAGCCGTTGCCGATCAGGTAGGTCTGGGTGCCGTTGATCTCCAGCGGCTCGTTGACCTTCAGCTCGTAGTCGCGCTTGGGCGCGCCGGGCGCGTCGCTGACCTTGAGGTGGGCCGAGAAGTCGAGCGGCTGGCCGACCTTCGTCGGGTCGCCGCCGACCTGGTAGGAGGCCTTGAACTCGTCGAGCGTGAAGGAGAACGGCTCCAGCGACTCGGCCGAGACCCGGTTGCCCGGCATGAACCGGTCGTAGGCGGCGACGGTGTTGGCGAAGCCCTCGTCCTCCACGACCAGCACGTTGCCCCGGTAGCCGAACACCGCGCCGATGCCCACGGCGACCAGCAGGCCGAGCAGGGAGATGTGGAAGAGCAGGTTGCCGGTCTCGCGCAGGAAGCCCTTCTCGGCCGAGACCCAGCCGTCGCCGGTCTCGACGCGGAAGCGCAGCTTGCGCAGCCGTCGGGCGGCCACCTCCACGGTGAGCTCCCCGTCGAGGACCGTGTGGTGGGGCAGGCGCGACAGGTGGCGGGGCGCGGCCGGCGGCTTGCGCCGCAGTTCCTTGAAGTACGTCGTGGTCCGCGGCACGATGCAGCCGACCAGCGAGGCGAACAGCAGCAGGTAGATCGCGGCGAACCAGACCGAGTTGAAGACGTCGAAGAGCTGGAAGCGCTCGTACCACTCGGCGCGGACCGGGTCGTTGATGTAGATCTGCGCGACCTTGTCCGGCTCGACGCCGCGCTGCGGGATCAGCGAGCCGGGGATCGAGCCCAACGCGAACAAGAACAGCAGGAGCAGCGCCGTCTTCATCGAGGTGAGCGTGCGCCACGTCCAGCGCAGCCAGGCCACCGGGCCGAACCCGGGCGGCTTGGGCGCCTGCTTCTCCATCTCCTGAACGGCCATCAGATCACCGGCTGGAATCCGCCGATGAGCCCCTGCAGGCTCGCGATCATCTGTCCCCACAACCCGGTGACGAGAAGGACTCCGACGGCGACCATCATGCCCCCGCCGATGCGGGTGATGAGCTGGGAGTGCTTACGGATCGCCGCGAACGTCCGCAGCGCCCTGCTGTACGCCAGCGCCGCCACGACGAACGGCAGCCCGAGCCCCAGCGCGTAGAAGACGGCCAGGGTCGCGCCGCGCGCCGCACTGCCCTCGTTCAGCCCGAGCGCGAGCACGACGGCCAGCGTCGGGCCGATGCACGGCGTCCAGCCGAGCCCGAACACGATGCCGAGCAGCGGCGCCCCCGCCAGCCCGGCGGCGGGCTTGCGGTGGATGCGCACGTCCCGCATGAAACCCGGTACGAGGCCGAGGAAGGCCAGCCCGAGCACGATCGTCAGCACCCCGAGCACCCGCGTGATCACCTGGGCGTTGCCGAGCACCAGCGAGCCGAGCCCGCCGAACAGCGCCCCGCTGAGCACGAACACCACCGCGAACCCGGCCACGAACAGCACGGTGCCCAGCACCAGCCGCCCGCGCTTGGGGTCGGCGCTCATCCCGGTCACGTACGACAGGTAGCCCGGCACCAGCGGCAGCACGCACGGCGACAGGAACGACACGATCCCGGCGAGCACCGCGATCGGCACGGCCAGCAGCAGCGACCCCGAGGCCACGACCTCATTCATCGCGGACCTTGGTGACGGTGTTCATCAGGTCGGTGAACTTCACCGCGCCCAGCGCCCTGGCCGCGATCCTGCCCTGCTTGTCGATGATCAGCGTGGACGGGATGGCCGCCGGCGGCACGGTGCCCTGGAAGGACAGCGCCACCTCGCCGGGCTGGTCGAAGATGCTCGGGTAGCCGGACTGCTCGGTGCGCTCGAACGCGATCGCGTCGGCCTTGCGGTCCTTGAAGTCGATGCCGAGGAACTCCACGCCACTGGCCTTGGTCTTGGCCGCGACGTCCTTGAGCACCGGTGCCTCGGCCCGGCAGGGCCCGCACCAGGAAGCCCAGAAGTTGATCACCACGACCTTGCCCTTGTGCCCGGCCAGCGAGGCGGTGCCGCCGTCGAGCGTCGGCCCTTCGACGGCGGGGGCGGGCTTGCGCTCGGCGGCGGGGAAGATCTGCATCTTCCCGTCGCCGGCGATGAAGCGGGTGTCACCGGCCTGCGGCTGGCCGCTCTGGTTGCCCGCGCACCCCGCGACCAGGACAGTCAGCAGGGCGAGGGAGAGGGACGTCGCGCGCACGGGAGGATGATCTCCTTGTACTACAACCGGTAGAGCTTGCAACTCTACCGGCGAGGTCGCACGCCCCGAACACCAGGGCTCAGGCTCCCGGCGGACCATGACCTTTCCGCAGAGACCCGGCGGGCTCGCTGTAGCCGACGCTGATCAGCCGGTCCTGGTCGAAGGTGAGGCTGGTGAGGCTGGCCAGGGCGCACTGACGTCGCCGCGGGTCGGGCGACAACCGGCGTCCCTCGGCCGCCAGCCTGATCGCCCAGATCGGGAGCTGGTGGCTGACCAGCACCGCCTCGTGCCCGCGCGCGGCGGCGCGGGCGTCCTCGATCACCGTGCGCATCCGCTGGACGATCTCCAGGTACGGCTCGCCCCACGAGGGCTTCCACGGGTTGTAGAAGTAGCGGTAGTTACGCGGGTCGCGCAGGATCCCGAGGCCCGGGCCGGCAGTGCGGCCCTCCAGGAGGTTGCCCGCCTCCACCAGCCGGTCGTCGGGCTCCACGGGCAGGCCGAGCGCGGTGGCCAGCGGTGCGGCGGTCTCGCGGGCACGTTCCAGCGGGGAGGAGTACAGGGCCACGATGTCGCGGCCGGCGACGGCCTTGGCGACCATCTCGGCCATCTGCTGACCCGTCTCGGACAGGTGGTAGCCGGGCAGTCTGCCGTAAAGGATGCCGTGGGGATTGTGCACCTCACCGTGGCGCAGCAGGTGAACGACGGTGGTCTCAGCCATGGTGTGGCACAGCCTATCCGTTTCGATGGCGCCGATAGGCGACCCGGTCTCGTCCGAAAAGGGCACCGAAGGTAAAGTCGCCTTGACTGCGCCTAGGGTTCCGCGTTCCGGTCCGCCCTGATGAACCACAACCAGGGCCGGGGAGACAGGTCCGAGCGGCGCCGCGGCCCTGGGCCGTACAGCTGACGGGACAAAAGCCTGGAGGCTCCTATCCGCGTACCCGGAAGGAGCTCATCGCTTGAACGCCTGGGCCCTCGCTCTCGTCCTCGTCGCCGCCGTGGCGCACGCCACCTGGAATCTCCTCAGCAAGAAGGCCTCCCAGGCCGACGGCCTGGTCTTCCTCTGGCTGGTCGCGGTCGCCTCGACCGTCATGTGGGGTCCGGTTTTCGCCGGGTTCCTGCTCGTCACGGACACGTCGGTGCGGTGGAGCGACGTGGCGGTGGTCTGCGTCAGCACGGCGCTGCACCTCGGCTACTTCGTCCTGCTGCAGCGCGGCTACCGGTACGGCGACCTGTCGACGGTGTATCCGGTGGCGCGGGGTACCGGGCCGATGCTGGCCAGCCTGGTGGCGGTGCTGTTCCTGGGCGAGCGGCCCGGCATCGCGGGGATCGCGGGCATCGCGCTGGTCGGGGCCGGGGTGTTCATGATGAGCGGCGGTGGCAGGGCCGACGCCCGTGGGCTGGGGTTCGGGCTGGGGACCGGGGTGTTCATCGCGGCGTACACGGTGTGGGACGCGCAGGTGGTCGGCGCGTTCGCGGTGGCGCCGCTGGTGCTGAACTACCTGGGCGAGGCGGGGCGCGCGCTGGCGCTGACCCCGGCGATGCTGAAGGGCGGGCGGCGGCTGCGGATCGGGGCGATCTGGCGCGAGCACCGCTGGCGCGTGCTGGGTGCGGCCGTGCTCATTCCGCTGTCCTACCTGCTGGTGCTGTTCGCGTTCACGATGGCGCCGGTCAGCGTGGTGGCGCCGACGCGGGAGATCAGCGTGCTCATCGCGGTCCTGCTCGGCGGCAGGCTGCTGGCCGAGGGTGACCTGCGCCGCAGGCTCCTGGCCGCCGGGGTGATCCTCGGCGGCGTGGTGACGATCGCCCTCAGCTGAGCCCGCCTGAGGGCTCAGGTGTGGGCTCCGGCTTCTTTCAGGGCTTCGACCATGGCTCTGATGGCGGGACGGCGGGCGGCGTCGGTGCGCCAGATGGCGTAGATGCGGCGGGTCTGCCGGGGCAGGGTGGGGATCGCGCGCACCCGCGACGGCATGCAGTCACGGCCCAGCCTGGGCACGATCGCGCAGCCGAGACCGCCGGCGACCAGCGCCATCTGCGTCGGGTACTCGTCGGCCATCGAGACGATCTCGGGTTCGAGGTCGGCGCTGCGCAGCGTGTAGACCAGCCAGTCGTGGCAGATGGTGCCGGGCGAGGAGCTGATCCACCGCTCGCCGCTCAGCTCCGCCAGCTCGATCTCCCTGCGGTCGGCCAGGGGGTGGTCGGCGGGCAGGATCACGTCGGCGATGTCGTCGAGCAGGATCGCCTTGGACAGCCCGTCGGGGATGGCCATGGGCCGGTTGAGCCAGTCCTGGACGACGCCCAGGTCGAGCTCTCCCCTGGCGACCTCGCGCACCACGCGCTCCGGCTCCCGCTCGTTGAGCAGGATCTGCAGGTCGGGGTGGCGCTCGCGCAGCGTGCCGAGCGCGGGCGGCATCAGGCCGCGGGCGGCCGTCGGGAAGGAGCCGACGTGGAGCTTGCCGACCACCTCACCGCGCAGCGCCTCGAAGTCGGCCTCCGCGGTCTCGACCAGGGCCAGAATGCGCTCGGCGTGTTCGGCGAGCAGCCCGGCGGCGTCGGTGAGCCGCACACCGCGCCCGTTGCGCTCCATGAGCCGTGAGCCGGTCTCCCGCTCCAGCTTGGCGATCTGCTGCGACACCGCGGAGGGCGTGACCATGAGGGCGTCGGCGGCGGCGCCCACGGAGCCGTAGACGTGCACCGCGTGCAGCGCTTTGAGCCGATTCAGATCCAGCATCAGGTGTGAGCCTCCTCTCGTAAGCCATCCTAAAGGGTTTAGCGTAGAAAGTCTCGCTTGTGGTTGATTGTGTAGCGAGAGAAAATATATGCATGAGAAACAACACCGCACAGAAGACCGAGACCTCCTACCTCAAGAAGCTTGCCGAGCAGGCCCGCGAGCAGCGCATCCGCGCCCAGAAGCCCGCCTCCAAGTAGTGAGGCCGCGCCATCTGGCCCTCGCCGTCGGCCTCGCGGCCGTGTGGGGCTTCAACTTCGTCGTCATGGAAGTGGGCCTGCGCCACTTCCCGCCTCTGCTGTACGCGGCGCTCCGGTTCGCCCTGGCCGCCTTCCCCGCGCTCTTGCTCGTGGGACGGCCGGGCGTACCGTGGCGCTGGGTCGCGGGTGTCGCGGCGGCGGTTGGAGTGGGTCAGTTCGGCTTTCTGCTCATCGGCATGCGGGCGGGGATGCCGCCCGGCCTCGCCTCACTGGTCCTGCAGGCCCAGTCGCTCTTCACCGTCGTCTTCGCGGTAACCCTGCTGGGCGAACGGCTGACCGGCCGCCGGATCACCGGGCTGACCCTCGCGCTCGGCGGCCTCGTCCTCGTCGCCGTCGACTTCGGCGCCTCGGGCCCGTTCGGCGCCTTCGCGCTGTGCGTGGCCGCCGCCGCCTCGTGGAGCGTCGGGACGATCATGCAGCGCCGCGCCGCGCCGCCCGACTCGCTGCGCTTCATGGTGTGGGTGAGCGCCCTGTCGGCGCCGCCGCTGTTCCTGCTGTCGTTCGCGGTCGAAGGCGTGCCCGTGCTGAGCGCCCCGCTTGAGGGCTGGCTGTCGCTGGGCTACGTGGCGTTCATCTCCACGCTCGGCGGCTTCGGCGTCTGGGGCTGGCTGCTGCACCGCTACGACGCCTCGGTCGTCGCCCCCTACACACTGCTCATCCCGGTGTTCGGGATGTCGTCGGCCGCGCTGTTCGTCGGTGAGCCCGTCGGCTGGGCGAAGGCGGGCGCGGCCGTTCTCATCGTCTGCGGCGTCCTTTACGCCGGTACGCGCCCCCGCTCGGCCCCTTCGCCGTCACCCTCGCCGGCGCTCGCGCCCGCCGGGCGGTCGAGCCGGTAGATGACGTGGTCCCGGTCGTCGACCGGGTTGTCCGGCTCCAGTTCGCCCTCCGCCACCCGGCGCAGGCCCGCCTTCTCCAGCGCCCGCCACGAGGCCCTGTTGGCCTTGGACACCGGGACGATCACGCAGGTCGCCTCCGGGTCCGCCCAGGTCGACTCGACGAGCGCGCGGATCATCGACGGACCCAGGCCCTTGCCCACCTGTTCCTCGTCGCCGATCAGGTAGTCGATGCTGACCGCGCCGCCGGGCACGTCGAGGATCGGGGCCAGCTCCTCGGCGTACTCGGGGTAGTCGGCGTATCGGGAACGCTGCACCAGGCCCAGCGGACGGCCGTCGAGGAAGACCAGCAGGTCCTCCGACGGCTCCTCGCCCCGGGCCGCCGGGCCGAAGTCGCGCGCGACGGCCTCCGCCGAGGTCTCGTGGTTCCACCACCGGGCCACGTGCGGCCGCTCCAGCCACTGCTTCACCAGCGGGAAGTCGTCCTCGGCGAGCCGGCGCCAGGTGATCACCATGACGTCGACGGTACCCGACACGCCGGCTCGCCGCCTGCGAATATCCGGCCGGGTCAGGCCACCGCGGCGGCGGCCTTGGCGGCGGCGGGCAGGGCGTCGCCGATGCGGTTCAGGGCCTCGTCGTCGTGCGACGCCGACAGGAACCACGCCTCGTACGCCGACGGCGGCAGATAGACGCCCCGATCGAGCATGGCGTGGAAGAAGGCGGTGAACGCGGCGGTGTTCTGGCTCCTGGCCCCGTCGAAGTCGCTCACCTCGCGGTCGGTGAAGAAGATCGAGAACAGACTGCCCGCCGCCTGCAGCCGGTGCGGCACGCCCTCGGCCGACAGCGCCTCGGAGGCCGCCTGGGCGACCGTGGCGGCCGCGGCGTCCACGCGGGCGTAGGCGTCCTCGTCGAGGTTGCGCAGCGTGGCCAGGCCCGCGGCGCAGGCCAGCGGATTGCCCGACAGCGTGCCCGCCTGGTAGACGGGGCCCTCGGGCGCCAGGTTGGCCATCACGTCGGCCCGCCCGCCGAAGGCCGCCGCCGGCAGGCCGCCGCCCATCACCTTGCCGAAGGTCATCAGGTCGGCGTCGACCGGGTCCAGGCCGTACCAGCCGGAGCGGGAGACGCGGAAGCCCGTGAGCACCTCGTCGACGATCAGCAGCGCGCCGTTGCGGGCGCAGATCTCCTTCAGGAACGCGTTGAAGCCGGGCGATGGCGGCACCACGCCCATGTTCGCCGGGCACGCCTCGGTGATCACACACGCGATCTCGGCGGCGGCGAAGGCCTCCTCGACCGCCGCGCGGGAGTTGTACGGCAGCACGATCGTGTCGGCCGCGGACGCGCCGGTCACGCCGGGGGTGTCGGGCAGCCCGAACGTCACCACGCCGGAGCCGGCCGAGGCCAGCAGGGCGTCCACGTGGCCGTGGTAGCAGCCGGCGAACTTCACCACCTTGGAACGGCCGGTGAAGCCGCGGGCCAGGCGCACCGCGCTCATGGTGGCCTCGGTGCCGGAGCTGACCAGCCTGATCTTCTCCACGGGCGCCACCCGGGAGACCAGTTCCTCGGCGAGTTCGACCTCGCCCGGGGTGGCGGTGCCGTACGACATGCCGTGGGAAAGCGCCGCGGAGACGGCCTCGACGACGGCGGGATGACGGTGGCCCAGGATCATCGGCCCCCAGGAGCAGACCAGGTCGACGTAGCGGTTGCCGTCGACGTCGGTGATGTAGGGGCCCTGGCCGTCGGCCATGAAGCGCGGCGTGCCGCCGACGGCGCCGAAGGCGCGCACGGGCGAGTTCACGCCTCCCGGCACGATGGTCCTGGCGCGGTCGAACAGGCTCTCAGACTTGTCAGTGCGGCTCACCCCTACAGGGTAGAGGCCGACCCCCGAGCCCGGTCAGTCGGTGAGCTGCTCCAGAACGCGCAGCGGGTCGGGCAGCGGGCGGCCGTCCGGCGGGCGCAGCCAGGAGACGGGCTGGCCGGTGGGCAGCGTGGACGGCGGCGCGAGGACGTAGCTGTCGCGGCAGTGCCAGCGCAGCCCCGGGTTGTCGTCGATGGTCGCGGGGTCGCAGTCGAGCTGGCAGGACCACCACTCGTCCTCGTCGTCCGGGTTGCCGCGCGTGGCCACGTAAAACAGAACCCGGTCGCCGTTGGCGGCGACCGGGCCTGAGTGGGAGCCGGCTTCGTCGAGGCGCGTGAGCGCGGCGAGGCCGGCCGCCAGGGGTACGTCGAAGACATCGAAGACGCGTCCCGTGGGGAGAATCACGTTGGCGTCCGGCTCGTGCTGCCACCACCGGGTGAGCTGGGTGGCGTCGGTCGTGGCCTGGAGGTGCCAGGCCGGGGAGAGCGGATGCGCGCCGGGGTCGGGACAGCCGAGGCGGTCACAGGAGCAGGCGCGCGGCCCGTGCCGCAGCGGATGCGCCCCCGGCGCGCTGGGCCACCCGAGAGCGGCATAGCCCAGCACCGCGTCGATTCTGGTCGGGCGCGTGAGTTTCGCGGCCCGCTTCCGCGTACGCCGAGCGAGTGGTACCCCGACCATGGTGACTCCCGTTCGAAAATCCCGCGCGCCTGAGGAGGTCCCTGACCCCGGGGCTCCAACGCGCCACCTGGGACACACCAGCACTTGTTATCGCACTCTAACGCACAGGTCGCAGGGGTGAGCGGGAAACCCCCACCTAGAGACGCCGAGCCACCTCGGTGGCCCAGTAGGTGAGGATCAGGTCGGCTCCGGCGCGCCGGATCCCGATCAGCGACTCCATGATCATCCGCTCGCGGTCGATCCAGCCGTTGGCCGCGGCCGCCTCGATCATCGCGTACTCGCCGCTGACCTGGTAGGCCGCCACCGGCACGTCCACGTTGTCGCGGAACTGGCGGATGACGTCGAGGTAGGACATCGCCGGCTTGACCATGACCACGTCGGCGCCTTCCGCGAGGTCCAGACGTACCTCACGCATCGCCTCCTCCAGCGGCCCCGCGGGGTCCTGCTGGTGGGAGGCGCGGTCGCCGAACTGTGGCGCGCACTCGGCGGCGTCGCGGAAGGGGCCGAAGAACGCCGAGGCGTACTTGGCCGTGTAGGCCATGATCGGCAGGTGGGAGAAGCCCGCCCCGTCCAGGGCGGCGCGGATCACGCCGACCTGGCCGTCCATCATCCCGCTCGGGGCGATCATCTGGGAGCCGGCCTCGGCCTGCGCCACCGCCATCGAGGCGTAGCGCTCCAGCGTGGCGTCGTTGTCCACCTCGCCGTCGGGAGTCAGCAATCCGCAGTGCCCGTGGTCGGTGAACTCGTCCAGGCAGGTGTCGGCCATCACCACGATCGCATCACCGACCTCGGCGTTCACCTCGCGCAGTGCCTGCTGGAGAATCCCGTCGGGGTCGTCGGCCGCCGAGCCGCGGGCGTCCTTCACCGCCGGGATGCCGAACAGGATCAGCCCGCCCACGCCCGCCTCCGCCGCCTCGTGGGCGGCCTTGCGCAGCGACTCGCGGGTGTGTTGGTAGACGCCGGGCATCGAGGCCACGGGACTCGGCTCGGCGAGGCCCTCCTTGAGGAAGGCCGGCAGGATCAGCTGCGACGGGTGCAGACGCGTGCCCGCGACCATCCGTCTCATGACAGGGGTACGGCGAAGCCGCCGCGGACGTGCGGCGGGGAACTCAGCACTCATGTGACGAAACTCCTATTTGCGGCGGCGTGCCCCACGGCGGTTCTGCGAGGGCTTACGCGGGGTGTCACCCGCGGCGATCGCCGCCTGCCTCTGCTTAGCACCGTACTCGGCGAGGGCGGCGGCCAGCGCGGAGGCCGATGGCCTGTCCGCCATGACATCCACACGCAGGCCGAACTCCTCGGCCGTTTTGGCCGTCTGCGGGCCGATGACCGCGATGACGGTGACGTTGTGCGGCTTGCCGGCGATGCCGACCAGGTTGCGCACGGTCGAGGACGAGGTGAACAGCACCGCGTCGAACCCGCCGCCCTTGATCGCCTCGCGGATCGGCGCGGGCGGCGGCGCCGCCCGCACGGTCCGGTACGCCGTGACGTCGTCGCACTCCCAGCCCAGCTCGGTCAGCCCGGCCACGAGCGTGTCGGTGGAGATGTCGGCCCTGGGCAGCAGCACCCGGTTGATCGGGTCGAGCATCGAGTCGTAGGGCGGCCACTCGGCGACCAGGCCCTCCGACGACTGCTCGCCCGAGGGCAGCAGGTCCGGCTTGACGCCGAACTCGACCAGCGCCCTCGCGGTCGCCTCGCCCACCGCGGCCACCTTGAGCCCGGCGAAGGCCCGCGCGTCGAGCCCGTACTCCTCGAACTTCTCGCGCACCGCCTTGACGGCGTTGGAGCTGGTGAAGGCGACCCACTCGTAGCGGCCGGTGACCAGGCCCTTGATGGCCCGGTCCATCTGCTGCGGCGTACGGGGCGGCTCGACCGAGATGGTCGGCACCTCGTCGGGCACCGCGCCGTAGGAGAGCAACTGCTCCGACAGCGCCTTGGACTGCTCCTTGGTACGCGGCACCAGGACCCGCCAGCCGAACAGCGGCTTGGTCTCGAACCACGAGAGCTTGTCGCGCAGCCCGACGGCCTCGCCCACGACGATCAGCGCGGGCTCGGTGAACCCGGCGTGCTTGAGGTCGGGCTGCAACCTGCCCAGCGTGGTCGCCACGGTGAACTGCTCGGTCGTGGTGCCGCTGCTGCTGACCGCGACCGGCGTGCTGTCGGGCTTGCCGCCCGAGATGAGCGCCTTGCCGATGGCCACGGCGTCGCCGATGCCGTTGTAGATCACCAGTGTGCCGGGGCAGGCGGCGTGCGAGGCCCAGTCCTGATCCTGTGCGGCGTCGACCACACGGAACTCGGGCACATCGTCCGCCGGCGGGATGCCCGCGTAGGTGAGCACCGCGGTCGCGGGCGGCACACCAGGCACGATCTCGAAGTCCACCCCGGCGGCGGTGCAGGCGGCGACCTCCTCGGTGATCGAGGAGAACAGCATCGGGTCGCCCTCGCACAGGCGTACCACCAGCCCGCCGTCACCGGCACGCTTGAGGTAGTCGCCCTCGACCACTTCGACGCCCTCGCGGCAGTGCTTGAGCAGCGGGCCGAACAGGTCCTCGTCGAGGACCACCGCGTCGGCCTTGCCTAGCAGCTCGGCACCACGCAACGTCAGCAGGTTCGGGTCACCTGGACCCGCACCCACGAACGCCACGAAACCGGAGGTGGGACTATCGGCGCTCAATGGGAATGCTCCCCCATCAATCTGTCGGCCCCCTCGGCGAGCATCTCGGCCGCCAGAAGGCGGCCCAGGCGATCGGCGTCCGAGGACGGGCCGGCGGCGGACTTGCGGACCGCAGCCTGGCCGTCGAGCGAGACGACGGCGGCGGTCAGGTTCAGAGTCTGCCCGTCATCGGCGGCGAAGGCACCCACCGGAGCGGAGCACCCTGCCTCGAGAGCGGACAGAACGGCGCGCTCGGCCGCGACCGCGGAGCGGGTCCGCGGGTCGTCGAGCACACCAAGGAAGGCGATCAGGTCGGCGCGGCCGGCGAGGCACTCCACCGCCAGCGCGCCCTGGCCGGGCGCGGGCAGCATCTCCTCGACCTCGAAGATCTGGGCGATCTCCGTGTCGCGCCCGATCCTGGTCAGACCCGCCGAGGCGAGTACGACGGCGTCGAGCTCGCCCGAGGTTACCTTGCCGATCCGGGTGTCGGCGTTGCCGCGGATCGGGACGTACTCCAGGTCGGGCCGGAGCGCCCGCAGCATCGCGACCCGGCGCGGCGAGCCGGTGCCGACCCTGGCGCCGGGCGGCAGGTCGGCCAGCTTGTGCGCGCCGACCAGCGCGTCGCGGTGGTCGTGGCGGGCGGGCAGGGCTGCCAGCGTGAAGCGCTCGTCCCGCTTGGTCGGCAGGTCCTTGAGCGAGTGGACGGCGAAGTCGATCTCGCCGTCGACCAGCTTGTCGCGCAGCGCGCTGACGAACACGCCGGTGCCGCCGAGCTGCGCCAGGTGCGCCTTGGTCACGTCGCCGAAGGTCGTGATGCCGACCATCTCGATCGCCCGGCCGGTCGCGCGGGTGTAGCCGTCGGCGACCATCTGCGACTGCGTGGTCGCCAGCAGGCTCCTTCGCGTCCCCAGCTTCAGGGTCACAGCTCCACCTCCCTCACGGCCTCGGGCATCTTCGGATCCAGGTCGAACAGCTCGCGCAGAGCTTCCGCATAATGATCCCCCCCTGGGGAGGTGGCGAGCTGTTTGACACGCACAGTGGGCTCATGAAGGAGTTTGTCCACCACGCGCTGCACGGTCTGCGTCACTTCGCCGCGCGCCTTGTCGTCGAGTTCGGGCAGACGCATGAGCAGGCGGCCGAGCTCGGCCTCGACGACGTCGGCGGCCTTGCTGCGCAGCGCCACCACGGTCGGGGTGACCCTGGCCGCGCGCTCGGCGTTCAGGAAGGCCGTCAGCTCGTCGGCGACGAGCGCGCGCACCGTCTGTACGGCGTCGCCCTCCCGCGAGCCGATGCCCGACTCCTGGATGGTCTCCAGGTCCACCAGCGTGACGCCGGGCAGTTCGCGCACCGCCGGGTCCACGTCGTGGGGCAGCGCCAGGTCGAGCAGGAACACCTCTCCGGCGGGCCGGCCGGCGAGCATGGCCGGGGTGACCACGTGCGACCCTCCGCCGGTGCACGTGATCACAAGGTCGACCGCGGCGAGTTCCCGGGGAACCTCGCGCAGCGGCACCGCCCGGCCGCCCACGCGCTCGGCGAGCCGTACGCCTCGCTCGAAGGTGCGGTTGGCCACCACGATCTCGCCGGCGCCCGCGCGGGAGAGCGTGGCGGCGGCCAGCGCGCTCATCGAGCCGGCGCCGACGATCAGCACCCGCTTGCCCTCCAGCGGCCCGACGAAGGCGAGGCCCGCCGAGACCAGGGACGCGCCCGCCTGGTCGATGTCGGTGTCGGCGTGGGCCCGCTTGCCCACGCGCAGCGCCTGCTGGACGAGCTCGTTCAGCGTGGCGCCGACGGTGCCGTGCTTCTGGGCGAGCTTGAGCGCCCCGCGCATCTGGCCGAGGATCTGCCCCTCGCCGACGACCATCGAGTCGAGGCCGGACACCACCGAGAACAGGTGCTCGACCGCGCGGTCCTCATAGTGGACGTACAGGTGTGGCGTGAGCTCGTCGACGGGCACGCCGGAATGGACGCTCAGCAGCCTGCTGATCGCCGTGACGGCCGCGTGGAAACGGTCCACGGCGGCGTAGACCTCGACCCGGTTGCAGGTCGAGACCACCATCGCTTCGGCGACGCAGACGTCCTGCTGCACGTCGTAGATGAGTTTGGAGAGAGTGTCCCCCGACACCGAGACACGTTCGAGCATGGCCACCGGAGCCGTCCGGTGGCTGAGCCCGATCGTCAGAACACTCATTGACTGTCCACGGCCATGAGTGGCCCCCCAGCTTTGCGTTGCTCATGGAACGCAAGGATCTGCAGTTCGATTGATAGGTCAACCTTACGGACATCGACGCTGTCCGGCACAGAAAGTACGACAGGAGCAAAGTTCAGGATGCTGGTCACGCCCGCGGTCACCACTCGGTCGCACACTTCCTGAGCTGCCGCCGCGGGTGTCGCGAGGACCACGATGGAGACCCCGCGCCGCCCGATCACGGCTTCCAGTTCGTCGATGTGTTCAACATTCAACCCCGCGATGTCGTCGCCCACGATTTCGGGGTCGGCGTCGAGCAGGGCGGCGATCCGGAACCCCCGGGACACGAAACCGCCGTAGTTCGCGAGGGCACGGCCGAGGTTGCCGACGCCGACGATGGCGACGGCCCAGTCCTGGGTCAGGCCCAGCTCCCGCGAGATCTGGTACACGAGATACTCAACGTCGTAACCCACCCCGCGCGTGCCGTACGACCCCAGATGCGACAGATCCTTGCGGAGCTTGGCCGAATTGACGCCGGCGGCGGCCGCCAGGTCCTCAGACGAGACCGTGGCGATCCCGCGCTCGGCCATCCCGTTCAGCGCCCGCAGATACAGCGGGAGCCGTGCGACCGTCGCCTCGGGTATGCCTCGGTCACGGGGCTGGGACGGGCTCTTCACGTGCCGGAGCTCCAGGGGAACGGGCGGCCTCTCGGCCGCGTCATGGGAATCGAACCGCCTTTCAGGTTAATCCCTTTGTGAACCGACGCACAAAGTCGCCACTACCGTGGACCCCATGCACGAGATCACTCTGTACGGCCGGCAGGGCTGCCACCTGTGCGACGACGCCCGCGCCGTCATCGCGAAAGTCGCGGCTGAGCTGGGGATCAGGTGGACCGAAGTGGACATCGACGGCTCCGCTGAGCTCCGGGAAAAGTACAACGACATGATTCCGGTCACGCTCGTGGACGGAGTGCAGCACGACTTCTGGCGCGTGTCGGAGGAGCGCCTGCGGGCGGCCCTGGGAGGTTAGAAGAGCGCCGTCGGCAGCGGGACGACCTTGGCGGCGTTGACGTTGAGCTCGATGATGTTGGTGGCCAGGACCATCGCCTGGCGTTCGTTGACGAAGCGCTCGACGTGGGGCTGGCGCTGGTGGTCCTGGAAGGCCACCTCGTCGCGGTAGAGCTCGTAGACGATGCGCTGCAGGGGCGCGGACTTCACCGCGTGGCAGGCGTAGACGAGCGTGTCCGGCTCGCCGCGGCGCACGGCCTCGACGGTCTGGTCGGCCAGGCGGTCGAACATGTCGCCGGATCCGTCCATCAGCGTGAACACGGTCAGCAGGCCGTAGATGCTGGGCGAGGGGCGTCCGCCGACGGCCGGCTGGGGCGCGCTGGGCTGGAAGACCTCGGCGCCCGGGTAGACGACGCCGGTGTTCGGCATGTTGTAGGTGTCCGGCTGCTGAGGCGGGGGCGGGCCGCCGCTGTGACGGCCGAGCGCCTGCTCCTGGCCGCCGTTCATGATGTAGCCGGTCGAGGGGCCCGGGTCCATCGCGGGCGCCGGGTTCATCGGGTTCATCGGGTTGATGTGGCCGGTCGCCGGGCCCGGTTCCATGCGGGCGCCGAAGCCCACGTCCTGGTCGCCCGCGCGGTACTCGGCGACGAGGTCGCTCAGGCCCGAGGGCCTGGGCCGCTGGGGCTCCAGCGGCGCCTGCGCCTCCATGCGGGCGGGCGTGCGCTCAGGCACGGCTCTGCGGCCCGTCGAGGCGGGTTCCCAGCTCTCGCTCTTGATGTCGTCCTCCTCGTCCTCGTACGGCGCGAGCGGGCGCAGCACGGCGTACCAGATCGCCGCGGCGGCCACCACGAGCAGCGCGGTGGTGAAGACGCCGGGCACGGCGAAGCGCACCGCGCCGATCAGGGCCAGGGCCGAGGGCGCGATGACGGCGGCGGCGTGCAGGTTGTCGGTGTCGTAGTCGTCGCCGTTGCGCCAGCGCAGGGCGGCGATCACCACACAGCCGAGCAGGATGAGCGCGGCGATCACGTGCGCGCCGACCAGGACGGAGCTGGCGATCAGGCTCCAGTGGGACGAGCCGGGTGGCAGCGCCTTGGCCATCTCCGTGGCCTTGAGCACGGGGTCGAAGACGATCACCACCGAGCTGACGATCGTGAACGCGATCCCGAACAGCCAGGCGAGGAACTTCGGCGGCGTCTTCTCCGCCAGCAACTGGATGAGGCCGATCGCCATCCACAGCGGGGCGATCAAGGATCCGGCCAGTTGGTAGATCCTGAACGTTCCCTCGCCGAAGCCGATAAGGTAACCCGTGCCGATCGCACCCAGCGCGACGCAGAGCATCGCCGTGGCGACCGTCCAGGCGATGAGCCACCCTTCGCGCTCCTCGCGAAGACTACGGATCAGGGCACCGGTTGCGATCGCGGCGAGGAGCGCGCCCGCGAACGCGATGACAGCAACAAGGATCTCCATGGTGACTCCAATGCTGCCGGACGATGCCTCCCAGCCGGTAGCCGAAGAGGGAACGGGTCGGTCCACACCGTATCCGCCGATTACGGCTAGTGACGCCACCCTGAAGCGGATTGTGGAATTTCCGGTTGATTTCTAGAGTGTTCGAGCACGCCGCAGCCCTTACCCCTAGGGACACCGGATGCCTGACTCGTGGCCGTTCGCCGGGCTTCTGTCGCCAGCGGTCGCTGGCAACACCCGGTCGAGCGAGCTTGCCGTGCGCGAAGAGATCCCAGATGACGTGCGTACGCTGGTGTTGCGGGCGAAGACCGGCGACACGGAAGCCTTTGGCACGCTCTACGACCGCTACGTCGATCTTGTCTACCGCTACATCTACTTCCGCGTGGGCTCTCACCCCCTGGCCGAGGACCTCACCTCAGAGACATTCTTACGTGCCCTCCGTCGCGTGGCCGACTTCACCTGGCAGGGCCGCGACTTCGGCGCCTGGCTGGTGACGATCGCCCGCAACCTCGTCACCGACCACTTCAAATCCGGGCGCTACCGCCTGGAGATCACTACCGGCGAGGTGCTCGACGTACCGCTCGACGGGGCTTACATCCCGGAGAACGCGGTGGTCACGGCCATCATCAACGACCGCGTCCTGCGCGCCGTCCGAGACCTCAATCCCGAGCAGCAGGAGTGCGTGGTCCTGCGCTTCCTGCACGGCCTGTCTCTCGCGGAGACCGCGTTGATCATGGGGAAGAAGAGTGGAGCGATCAAAGCCCTGCAGTTCCGTGCGATCCGGGCGCTGGCCAGGGCTCTCAAGCACGACCTCGCGTAACCTCCGCCCGCGGCGCCTCGTTAGGCAGGTGTCACACCGGACGGGGGCCACAGGGAGCAGTCATGGGTAGGGCGCGACCTAGCCGATGGCCGTTCGGAGCCACGCGAGGGTCGCACGAACGGCTTCTCGGCCATCTGGACGAGCTGCGCACGGTGCCTCAGGGCGGCGGGCCGGACGGCGACTTCCGCGAGCGGCTGAGAACGCGGCTGATCTCGGCCGACGCCGATGCCGCCGCCCCGGCCGTGCCCGAGCCCCAGGCGCCGCCTGGCAGGGCCCGGCACGCCAGGCGTACCAGGAGGGTGCGGTTGTCGTGGCCGTCGCAGCTCGCCACGCTCGGCCTGGCCGCGGGCATGATGGTGTCGGCCTTCTTCACCTACCAGTCGGTGCCCGGCGACACGCTCTACCCGCTCAAGCGGGCCGCTGAGCACACGCTCGTACGGCTCAGCACCGACGACAGGGAGCGGGCCGAGCGCGAGATGGTCTCGGCCAAGGAACGCGCCGCCGAGGTGGCCGTGCTGCTCGGCGGCTCCGGTGACGGGCCCCTCGTCTCGGCTACTCTGAGTGACATGGCCGAATCCACGAAATCCGCCATCAAGCGGATGGAGCGGGTCGAGCCGCGCTCCCCCAAGCTCAACAGTTTCGCCCAGGACCAGCGCGACATGGTCGAACCCATGCTGGAGCAGCTCAACGGCCCCGAGCAGGACCAGGCGAATACGTATTTGCACTACATCGAAGGCCTTGCGGTGCCTAGGTAAGCTGCTGTCCATGAGGCGGCTACTTCGACGACGACACGAGACGGAAGCCCAGGTCGCCGGCGAGGTCGCCGCCGCGGCGGCGGTCGTGACCCAACCTGCCGACCCCGACCCAGAGGCCGCCGCGTTCTTCGACGTGGACAACACGATGATGCGCGGCGCCTCGATCTACCACTTCGCCAGAGGCCTGGCCACGCGTGGCCTGTTCACCACCTCCGACCTGCTGAAGTTCGCGGTCGGGCAGGCCGCGTTCCGGCTGCGCGGCAACGAGAACCCCGAGCACATCGCGGTCGCCCGCGAGACCGCGCTGGCCTTCGTCGCCGGCAGCAAGGTCGACGACGTCGTACGGCTCGGCGAGGAGATCTACGACGAGGTCATGGCCGACCGCATCTGGGCGGGCACCAGGGCGCTGGCACAGTCGCACCTGGACACCGGCCAGCGGGTCTGGCTGGTGACCGCCACCCCGGTCGAGCTGGCCCACGTGATCGCCCAGCGCCTCGGCCTCACCGGCGCGCTCGGCACGGTCTCCGAGACCCGCGACGGCGTCTACACCGGCCACCTGGTGGGCGACCTGCTGCACGGCCCCGCCAAGGCGGAGGCGGTGCGCGCGCTGGCCCGCAGGGAAGGGCTCGACCTGACCCGCTGCACCGCCTACAGCGACTCGGCCAACGACCTGCCGCTGCTGTCGCTGGTCGGGCATGCGGTGGCCATCAACCCCGACTCCGAGCTGCGCGATCACGCCAGGAAGCACGGCTGGCCGATCAAGGACTTCCGCACGGGCAGGAAGGCCACGATGGCCGCGCTGCCGATAGCGGCGGGCCTGGGCGCCGTCGCGGGCGGCATCGCGGCCGGGATCGCGCTACGCCGCCACTACCGGTCCAAGTGAGCGCCGGATCAGCGCCTTCAGCGCGGCGTTGACCAGTTCCGGACGTTCCAGTCCCAGCATGTGACCGGCGCCGGGCGCGACCACCAGCGTGGCGTCCGGCAGCGCGCTCGCGATCCTGCGGGCGTGCGCGGGCGTGGTGAGCCGGTCGCGCTCGCCCACCATGACCAGCGTCTCGACCCGGCTCAGAGCCTGGAGGGCGGCGAGCTTGTCGTGCGCCAGGATGGCGTGGAAGTAGCCGACCATGACCTCGGTGGGGGTCGCGGCGACCATCCTGTTGACGAAGCGCACGTGGTGGGCGCGCGCCTTGGGCCCGAAGGCGGCCAGCCGGGTGACCGGCCAGTTGGTCCCGGCACGCAGGAGCGCCGGGCTGGCGTCGATGAGCGCCGCCCTGGCCTTCAGCCGGTTCAGCAGGACGGGGGCGGTTCTGCCGGCGAGCCCCTCCGCCAGCCTTCCCGACGAGGTGCTGATGAGCGCCACGGCGACGACCCGGTCGCCGAACAGTTCGGGCCGGCGGGCGGCCAGACCCATGATGGTCATGCCGCCCATGGAGTGGCCGGCCAGGACGATCGGCAGGCCCGGCGGGACCACCGCGTCGATCACGGCCTCCAGGTCGGCGGCGAGCCGTTCTATCGAGCAGGGTCCCGCCGGGCCGGCCGTGGAGGCCCCGTGCCCGCGCTGGTCGTATCCGACCAGCATGGCCTCATCGGGCGTGTTCACGGTCGCGGCCGCTTCGGGGCTCGTTGGCTCCTTCGTCGCTCTCTCCCCCCGAGCTCCTCCGCTCAGCGCCTCCCGCTGGTAGTGCCAGCTGTGCCGGTTGAGCACCCAGCCGTGGGAGAAGACCACGGCGTAGGCGGGCGTGCCGGACTCCCTGACGTCGACGTCGATGACGGCGCCGTCGTCCGTCTCGACGGGCAGCCGGCGGCCGTGCCGGCCGCCGAGCGTCTCGCTGGACCTCTTCCGGGCGACGAGTCCCACGGCGAAGCCGAGGAGCAGCCCGGTCACGAGCACCTTGTACCGCATGCCCGCCACTATAGGACTTTTCGTCTAATAAGACTATCGGAGCTTCTCGAAGAGCTTCTTGGCCTCGGGCTGCTTCCAGGCCAGGCGGTTGGGGTCGTCGGGGTCGGGCGCCCAGGGGACGGTCAGGAACATCGGCTTGCTCTGGCGCAGATCGACGGCGAGCTGGTACATCTCCTCGACGTCGAGGTCCGACTTGACGGCCGCCGTCGCCGCGGCCAGGAACTCGCGGAACCTGGGCGGGTTGGCGACCAGCTCGGTCTTCGCCTTCGCCAGCATCGCGTAGAGCAGGCTCTGCTGGCGCATGATGCGCATGTTGTCGGAGCCGTCGTCGTGGTTGCGCAGCCGGAAGTAGCCGAGCGCCTGTTCGCCGTCGAGCATGCTCTTCCCGCTGGGCAGTGTCAGCTTCGACTTCGGGTCGTTGACGGGCTGCCTGAGCGTCACCTCGACGCCGCCGAGGGCGTCAACGACCTTCTTGAAGCCCGAGAAGTCCACTTCCACGTAGCGGTCCACGCGGACCTTGGTCAGCTTCTCCAGTGTCTTGACCAGGCAGCCGACGCCGCCCGTGGTGTAGGCACCGTTGATCATGCCCTGGCGCGCGGGAGAGCCGCCGCACGCGGGGAGCTGCACCATCGAGTCGCGCGGAATGCTCACCACCATCGGCTCGCCCCGGTCGGCGGGCAGGTGCACGAGCGCGATCGTGTCGGCCCGCGCCCTGGACCCCGTTCGCGCCTCCCGCGGCCCGTACTCCTCGTTGCCCTCGCCCTGGCGGGTGTCGGAGCCGATGAGCAGGATGTTCTGGACGCCGGAAACGTTCACCGGCCGGTTCCCCGACCCCACCGGCAACGCCCGATCCCGGTTGCCCAGCAGCAGCGTGGGCACCGCCACGGCCACCGCCGTCGCCACGACCACCGCGCCCATCATCATCCAGCCGGTACGGACGCGCCGCCTGGGCGCCGTCTCCATGTACCGGCGGCGCTGGCGGACCAGCGTGACCGGCGGCTCCTGCTCCAGCTTCCTGCCGAAGTCACGGAGCAACTTCAGATCGTCCATCGTCACTCCTCCTCGATCATCGGGTTGGTGTCGCCGAGGGCCGCGCGTACCTTCCGCCTGCCCCTGTTGAGGCGGGAGCGCACGGTGCCGATCGGGATGTCGAGCGCCCGTGCGACCTCGTCGTAGGTCAGATCGCCCCACGCGATGAGCAGAAGGACGTCGCGGTCCTTGGCGGGCAGTTTGGCCAGGGCCGCGGCCAGTTCCGGCCTGGCGGCCCGCGCGGTGACCCCGGCCGCCACGCGGTCGGCCGGGGACTCCACGTCACCGTCGAGCGGCGCCCGTCGCATGGCGCGGTAGCGGGCCGCCTCACCGCGGTGATGGCGCGAGATGAGCTTGGTCAGGATTCCGAACAACCAGGGCCGGGCGTCGGAGTAGCCCGTGTCGTAGGTCCTCCTGCGGGAGAAGGCCACCAGAAACGTCTCGCCCACCAGGTCCTCGGCGGGCTCGGGGCCCAGCCGCTTCACGACGTACCGGTAGAGCATGCCGGAATAGCGGTCGAACAGTTCGGCGAACGCCTCCGGGTCGGTCCAGGACGCGCTGACGAGCTCTGCGTCAGCGGCCCTGGTGGCGGGTTGCGTGATCATCTCCGCCCTTCTGTGAGGAACCAGTCAGGGATGTCTTGCCGCAACCCGCCCATCCGGTTCACAGCTCCTTGAGGAAGCCTCCGTCGATCACGAAGTCGGCGCCGGTCGTGCTCGCGGAGCGCGGCGAGACCAGCAGCGCGACGGCGTCGGCGATCTCCTGCGGCTCCACCAGGCGTCCGGTGGCCAGCCGCATCATCTCAGGCGCGGCCCGCTCGATCACGGTCGCGGTGTCGCCGCCGGTCATCGAGGCCAGGACCTCGGCCGCGCCGCCCTCCTTGGTCCACCAGGCGGTCAGGGTCGGGCCGGGCGAGACCGTGTTGACCCGGATGCCCTGCGGGCCGTACTCCTCGGACAGGGCCTTGCCCACCGAGTTCAGCGCCGCCTTGGCGGCGTTGTAGTCGACGTTCATCGGCGCGGGCTGCCGCGCGCCACCCGAGGAGACGTTGACGATCGAGCCGCCGCCGCGCTCCAGCATCAGAGGTACGGCCGCGCGCATCGCCCGCACCGCCGAGTACAGGTTGAACTCGAACATCGCCCGCCAGTCGTCGTCCCCGGGCGTGAGGAAGCCGAAGCGCGGCAGGGTCACGCCGGGCGGCGGCCCTCCGGCGTTGTTGACCAGGATGTCGAGCCCGCCGAACCGCTCGGCGGCGGTGGCGATCACGTGCGCGGGCGCCTGCGGGTCCATGAGGTCCACGGGCACGTGCACGATCTCGGGCGGAAGCTCGGAGGTACGGGTGCGCGAGGCCGCCACGACGTGGGCGCCCTCCTCGGCAAGCGTGCGGGCGACGGCCAGGCCGATGCCCTTGGAAGCACCGGTGACAACGGCCACACGGCCGGAAAGCTGCAGGTCCACGAGGGTTCCTTTCTTGGATGACGCCTCGTGAACACCCGCCGGGCCGGATCGGTTGCAGCCTTCTCAGACGAAGGCGTGGCCTCTTCTCAGCCGCAGCTCGTTGAGCATCTGCTGGATGACCTCGCGCACGTGGTCGGTGAGGTTGAACACGAGCATCGGGTCGTCGGCCGCGCCCGGCTCGTACTCGTCGGTGCGGATGGGCTCGCCGAACTCGATCATCCACTTGGACGGCAGCGGCAGCAGCCCCAGCGGCCCCAGCCACGGGAAGAGCGGGGTGACCGGCAGGTACGGCAGGCCAAGCGCCCTGGCCAGCGTCTTCATGTCACCGAGCTTGGGATAGATCTCCTCGGCGCCCACGATCGCGGTGGGCACGATCGGCACCCCGGCCCGGATCGCGGAGGCGACGAAGCCGCCCCTGCCGAAGCGCTGAAGCTTGTACCGGTCGGCGTACGGTTTGCCGAGGCCCTTGTAGCCCTCGGGGAAGACCCCGACCAGCTCGCCCTTGCGCAGCATGCGGTCGGCGTCCTCGCGGCAGGCCAGCGTGTGGCCGGACTTGCGCGACAGGTGGCCGAGCACCGGGAGCTGGTAGACGAGGTCGGCGCCGAGCAGCCGCAGCGCCCGCCCGGCCTCGTCGTGCAGCGCGACCTGGGTCATGAGCGCGTCGACGGGCAGCGTGCCGGAGTGGTTGGCCACGACGAGGGCGCCGCCGTCCTCGGGAACGTTCTTGACGCCGACGGTCTCCACCCGGAACCAGCGGTGGTAGATCGGCCGCAGGAGTTCGAGCAGGACCTTGTCGGTCAGCTCGGGGTCGTAGCCGAACTCGTCGACCTCGTACTCGCCGTTGAGTCGCCTGCGCACGAAGGCCAGGATCTCCGCCAGCCGATCGGGCTCGCTCATGTCAGCATGGCTCCAAGCCCGCGCGAGCGGAGAAAGTCGTCGAAGGCCGCCGCGGTGGTGAACTTGGGCCTCCAGCCGAGCTCGGCGGCGAGCTTGGCGGGGTCGACGGCCCTGCCGTGGCTCATCAGCCGGAGTTGCTCGGGTGAGAACTCGACCAGCCCGGCGCGCCTGGCCATCTCGCCCATGACGCGGAAGGCGGGTGAGAACAGCGGCAACGAGAGCCGGCCGGCACGGCGTACGCACTGCGAGAGCAGCAGCACGCCCGCCCCGGCCACGTTGTACGTGCCGGGGTGGTCTTCCGTGGCCATCCGCCGCAGCACCTCGACCGCGTCGTCCTCATGGACGAACTGCAGGCGAGGGTCGAAGCCGAACACCGTCGGCAGGACCGGCTGGGCGAAATAGCGGGTGACCGGCGAGTCGACGCCGGGACCCATGAAGTTGGCGAAGCGCAGCATGGAGACGGTCACGTCGGGACGCCGGCGGGCGAACCCGCGCACGTAGCCCTCGACCTCGGCCGCGTCCTTGGCATAGCCGTGGCCGGGGCCGTCGTGCGGCTCCACGTCCTCGTCGAAGACCGCCGGATCCTTCGGCGACGAGCCGTAGACCGCGGTGGTGGAACGGACCACCACGCGGCGCACGGTCGCCGACCGCTGGCAGGCACCGAGCAGTTGCATGGTGCCGATGACGTTGTGCTCTTTCATCAGTGCCCGGCCCGTGCTCCGCGAGGGAGCGCTGACCAGGCTCATGTGCACAACGGTGTCGATGTCCGCGGCCGCGATCACCTGGGCGATGTCGGGGCTGCGCAGATCCACCCGGACGAACTCCGTCCGGCCGAGGGAACCGCCGCCGTCTCGCGTCAGCGAGGGAAGCGTCGGCGACAAGGGCGGTACGGTGTCGACTCCGATGACGCGGCTGATGTCCGGGTCGGCCGCCAGGACGCTCGCCACCCGGGCGCCGATGTGGCGCGAGACCCCGGTGACGAGCACGGTGCGGGTCATCAGCGCCTCACAACAGCGTCTACTACTTCTTGTTACGCCGCTGGATGCGCGTCTTCTTGAGCAGCTTGCGGTGCTTCTTCTTGGCCATCCGCTTGCGGCGCTTCTTGATCACAGAGCCCACGGGACCCCCAGTTAACTGATAGCAAGTCTGAATCGACGTGCGAGCGCACGCCGGCTCACAGACTACCGGCGATCGGTGGTAGATCGCCCCTCGGGGGTGGGCGCCCGGCCGCGTTCGTGCGACCGGGCCATGTCCCACGGCGTGTATTCACGGCGAGAGTACGAACGCGCCGCTACTCCAACTCTCATCCGGCCTCGATGTAGGCCTCTCGCAGATAGTCGTGTACCGCCTGCTCAGGCACCCTGAACGAGCGGCCGACGCGAATGGCCGGCAGTTCGCCCGAGTGCACCAGCCGGTACACCGTCATCTTGGACACTCGCATGACCGTGGCCACTTCTGCCACCGTCAGGAACTTCACCTCGCTGAGAGGTCTTTCGCCTGCACCCATCGGACGCCTCTTCCGCACGTGTTTCCGGGTTATCCCCACTGGTGCCATTGCTCACGCACGTGTACTGCCGTCAGCGTAAGTCGGGACTCCGAGTGCGCAAACCCCCTATTTTCTCAGCTCGCGGAGCCACCTGTCAGCCAAACCAGCAAAGTCGCTGGCCAGCAGCCGGGCAGAGCACCTCGCCAGGACGTTGGAACTGTCCAACTTCGTACACATAAGAGTCGCCCCAGGCCCATCAAAAGTTGGCAAAGGGACGACGAGCCTCTTGGAATGCAGGCGCGAAAAGACGGTATGGGGATGACCGAATTCGACTCAAAGGGCTCGTGAGACCCGTGTGACCAGATGGTCCGTCAACGGTGTGTAATAGCGCGGAAGCACGTTGTCATCGAGCGGGACGACCACATCGATCTTGCCCTCGGCCTCGCCCACGAACAGCGCGGGGTCGTTGCTGTCGGCGAAGCCCACGGTCGGGATGCCCGCCTCGCCCGCGGCGCCGGCCCATCCGTGGTCGGCGACGACCAGGTCAGGGCGCTCCTCGCCCATCTCCTCGATCATCGCGACCATCGGCGCGGGGTCGTGGCTGTGCACGAATCCGCCGCGGTCGTCGAGCATCGCGACGTCCTGCAGATAGCGGATCTTGCGCTTGCGGCCGAAACCCTGGCCCCAGTAGGTCCAGCCCTCGGCGGGCGTCAGCAGCCGCGCGCCGCGCTCGGCCGCGAACCGCGCCAGCGGCAGGTGTACGGCCAGCAGCCCCGTCGGATGCCCCGTGGCGAACAGCAGCCGGGGCGAGGGCCGCGACAGCGCGGCGGCGATCCGGTCGGCCATGGCGTCCAGGGCGTCGATCGTCCGCTCGGGATCGATGGTGTCCTGCCCGGAACGGTGCTTGACGTCGGCCACCACGCCCGCGGACTTGGCCATGAGCTCCAGGATGTCGCGGTAGGACCACGGCTGCGAGACGGTCAGGCCCAGCGTGTAGTGCGGGTCGCGGTTGGCGAGGGAGCTGTAGTGGTCGAGGTTGTTCTCGCGAGGGGTCGCGACGTCGCCGGCGATGCGCGTGCGAACCAGGTGCTCGCGGAGTTCGTCGCGGGTCTGCACAGCTCTCCTAGGGCAGCGGGTCGATGCCGTGCAGAGGGAACACCGCGTTACGCGTCGCCATGATCGCACGGTCGATGGGATCCGCAGGATCATAACCACCGGAAAGGTCACGAAATTCCGGGCTCCGGCCGTCCGTCATGGTCAGCGGAGGTGTCTCACCGGTGCGCTCGCGGACGAAACGCTGCCAGGACTCGGGTGTTCTGGTGGCCGGGTCCACCGGGCTGCCCGACGCCTCGGCCATGAGGTGCGTCCAGGCGCGGGGCACCACCTGGACCAGTTCGTAGCCGCCGCCGCCGGTCGCGATCCACTTGCCGCCCGCCGTCTCGTGCGCCAGCCGGTGCAGGGCCTCGTACGCCGCGCGCTGGCCGTCCAGGCTGAGCATCAGGTTGGCCAGCGGGTCCAGGGCGTGGCTGTCGCAGCCGTGCTGGGTCACCAGGACCTCCGGCCGGAACTCGCGCAGCAGCGGCGGCACCACCGCCTCGAAGGCGCGCAGCCAGCCCGCGTCGCCGCAGCCGGCCGGCAGCGCCACGTTCACCGCGCTGCCCTCCGCGCCGGTCTCCTCCGGCCAGCCGGTGCCGGGAAACAACGTGCGGGGGCTCTCGTGCAGGCTGATCGTCAGGACCCGCGGGTCGTCGTAGAACATCGCCTGCACGCCGTCGCCGTGATGCACGTCCACGTCGACGTAGGCGATCTTCGTGACGCCCTTGGACAGCAGCCAGGCGATGGCTACCGCCGGGTCGTTGTAGACGCAGAAGCCGCTGGCCGTGGCCGCCATGGCGTGGTGCAGGCCGCCGGCGACGTTGAGCGCGTGCTCCGCCGTACCGTCGAAGACCGCGCGGGCGGCGGCCAGGGTGGCGCCGGCGATCAGCGCGGAGGCCTCGTGCACCCCCGCGAAGGCCGGGTTGTCCGAGGTGCCCAGCCCGGCGGACACGTCGGGCATACCCGCGACCGAGACGCGCTTGACCGCCTCGATGTAGCCGCGCTTGTGCACCAGCGCCAGTTCGTCGTCGGTGGCCGGGGCGCAGCCCGCGAGCTCGACCCGCTCCAGCACGCCCAGGTCGCGGGCGAGCGCCATCGTCAGCTCGACCCTGACGGGAGCCAGCGGATGATCAGGGCCGAAGTCGTAGGAGGTCAGGGCATCGTCCCAGATCACCCTCGCCGCACCAGACATGAGTCTCCCTCCTAGCCTTGCGCCGACGTTACCGCAGGCGCACGCCACCGCCCATCGTCATGATCCGGAAATCGCGAGGTATCCTCCGCGGCATGCGCTTCCCCCGGCTGCACCGCTTCGTGCGCAACCCGTGGGTCCAGGACGCCGCACTGGCCGCCCCGCTCGTGATCGGCAGCCTGTTCGCGGTGGCGGTGTCGCACTCGATCCCGCAGGTCGACCGGGTCGCGCCGATGCTGCTGCTGGTCAGCTCCCTGCCGCTGATCTGGCGGCGGCGCTACCCCCTCACCGTGGCCGCGATCGTGCTCGGGCTGGACGCGGCCGTCCCGGTCCTCATCGAATCCGGCGCCTTCCTCGGGATCACGTCGCTGATCGCGCTCTACACCGTGGGGCGCCATCGCGCCGGCCGGACCGTCCTGCTCACCGGGCTGGCCGCGAGCGCGGCCTACACGATCACCGCCATGATCACCGAGTACGACCCCGCCTTTGTCGGCTCCGCCGTCGCGCCGGTCATCAGCGGCTTCGCCGGCCCGTTCCTGGGGCTGGGCCTGGGCCAGTTCGTACGGCTGCGCCGCGAGCTGAAGGAGCGCAGGCAGCGAGAGATGCGCGACGAGGCGATCCACGGCGAACGGCGCCGTATCGCCCGCGAGCTCCACGACGTCGTCGCCCACCACCTGAGCGTGATCAACGCGCTCGTCGGCGGCGCCCGCACGGTGCTGCCGCCCGAGCCGACCCCGGCCCGCGAGGCGCTGGAGGCCGCCGAGCACAGCGCCCGCCAGGCGCTGTCGGAGATGCGCCAGCTGCTGCAGGTCCTGCGGGCCGACACCACCGACGGCCCGGACGCCGCCACCGGCGTGGGCGCCTCCCGCCTGCCGGAGCTGGTCGAACAGTCGGGCAACGCCTCGCTGCGCGTGGACGGCGAGCCGGTGCCGCTGCCCACCGCCGTCGACCACGCGGTCTACCGGGTCGTCCAGGAGGCGCTCACCAACTCCCGCAAGCACGCCCCCGGCTCGCGGGCCGGCGTGCGGCTCGCCTACCTCAGCCAGGGCGTCGAGGTGGAGGTGCTCGACGACGGCTCGCCGGTCAGGACCGCGGGCGGCGGGTCCGGGTACGGATTGGGCGGCATGGCCGAACGTGTGGCACTGTGTGGCGGTCGTCTGGAGACGGGGCCCCGCGCGCGAGGCGGGTTCCGGGTGTACGCGCTGCTGCCGCTGGAGAACGCATGATCAGGGTGTTGCTGGTCGACGACCAGGCGCTCGTGCGCACGGGCTTCAAGCTCATGCTGAACGCCCAGCCCGACATCGAGGTCGTCGCCGAGGCGGGCGACGGCCAGGAGGCGCTCACGCGTACCCGCGAGCTCAAGCCCGACGTCGTGCTTATGGACCTGCACATGCCCGTCATGGACGGCGTGACCGCCACCGGGCTGATCTCCGCCGAGCTCCCGGAGACGAGGGTCCTCGCGCTCAGCACCTTCGACCTCGACGAGAACGTCGTGGCCGCCCTCCGCGCCGGCGCCGGCGGCTTCCTGCCCAAGGACATCTCGCCCGAGGAGCTCGTCGAGGGGGTACGCGTCGTCCACCGCGGCGAGTCCGCCGTCGCGCCCCGGCTGCTCACCCGGCTGATCGGCACGTTCGTCCGCGCCGCCCGCCCCCGCCGGACGCCCGCCGCGCTGCCCGAGCTGACCGACCGCGAACGCGAGGTGCTCGTGCTCATCGCCAAGGGCAGCTCCAACTCCGAGATCGCCGACCGGCTCGGCGTCTCGCCGTCCACGATCAAGAACCACGTGACGAGCCTGTTCGGCAAGACGGGGGTACGCGACCGGGCACAGGCCGTCATCCTCGCCTATGAGGCGGGCCTGGTCAGCCCCGGGGAGTAGGAGCAGGCTCCTACCTCCCGCCGAGACGAACGGTCCTCCGGCAGGAAGCCCCCAGCCGATCTCCCCGGCACCCTTGAAACCATGACCTCCATCAAGGCCACGGGCCTGACCAAACGCTATGGGCAGACCACCGCGGTCTCCGGCCTGTCGTTCACCGTGGAGCCCGGCCAGGTGACCGGCTTCCTCGGCCCCAACGGGGCGGGCAAGTCGACGACGATGCGCATGATCCTCGGGCTCGACCGTCCCAGTGGGGGCTCCGTGGTGGTGGACGGCCTGCCGTACCAGAAGCTCAAGCACCCGCTCCGCAAGATCGGCGCGCTCCTCGACGCCAAGGCCGTGCACGGCGGGCGCAGCGCGCGCAACCACCTGCTGGCCATCGCCCAGAGCAACGGCCTGCCCGCCTCGCGGGTCGAGCAGGTCCTGGAGAGCGTCGGTCTCAGCCAGGTGGCCAAGCGGCGGATCGGCGGGTTCTCGCTGGGCATGTCCCAGCGGCTCGGCATCGCCGCCGCGCTGCTCGGCGACCCGGAGATCCTGCTGTTCGACGAACCGGTCAACGGGCTCGACCCGGACGGCATCCTGTGGATCCGTACCTTCATGCGCAAGCTGGCCGCGGAAGGCCGCACGGTCTTCGTCTCCAGCCACCTGATGAGCGAGATGGCCCAGACGGCCGACCACCTCATCGTGATCGGCAAGGGCGAGCTGATCGCCGACACCAGCGTGACCGACTTCATCGGCCGCAGCTCCCAGGGCTTCGTCAAGGTACGCTCGCCGCGCCTGGCCGAGGTCGCCCAGCTGCTCAACACGGGCGAACTCCACCACGACCACCTGCGGGTGACCGGGATGCAGCCCCTGGAGATCGGCACGCTCACCGCACGCGCCGGGCTGCCGCTGGAGGAGCTCACCTTCGTCCAGCCCACGCTGGAGGCGGCCTACATGGAGCTGACCAAGGACAGCCTGGAGTACACCTCATGATCGACGTGATGCGCTCCGAATGGACCAAGCTGCGCTCGCTGCGCTCCACGGTGTGGACGCTCATCGCGGGCTTCGTGATGACGGTCGGCCTCGGCGGCCTCATCTCCTGGGCCACCGTCTCCAACGCCCCCGCCGACGCCACCGGCACCCCGGCGCAGGCGGTGATGGGCGCGCTGGCCGCCCTGCCGTTCGGCGCGATCGCCATGGCGACGCTGGGCGTACTGGTCATCTCGGGCGAATACCGCACCGGGATGATCAGGACGTCGCTGCAGGCCGTACCTCAACGCCTGACCTTCCTGTACGGCAAGGCCGTCGTCTTCACCATCGCCGCGCTGATCGTGGGGTTGGTGACCGCCTACGCCGCCTTCTTCGTCGGCCAGGGCATCCTGTCCATCAAGGACCTCGACACCTCGATCACCGCCCCGGAGGTGCTGCGCGCGGTCACCGGCGCCGGGCTCTACCTGGCGGCCAGCGGCCTGTTCGGCCTGGCCCTGGGCTCCCTGATCCGCCACACCCCCGGCGCCATCGTCGCGGTCATCACCCTGACCCTGGTCCTGCCCCAGCTGACGACCGTGCTGCCGGGGAAGTTCGGGGAGATCGTCACCAAGCACTTCACCTCCAACGCCGGCCTCCAGCTCACCATGGTCGAACCCCGGGCCGCCGGCCTGCCCCCGTGGACCGGCTTCGCGGTGTACCTGATCTGGATCGCCGTCATCCTGATCGCCGGCACCGCCCTCCTCCACCGCCGCGACGCCTAACCCTTTCGCCGCGGCCCGAACCGGCGGCCGGCCCACAGCCCGAACCGGCGATAGACCCGCATGGGCAAGCCGGTGGGACACCCGAGGGGGTGACCGGGCGCGAACTTCTGCGGGGGCAGGGCGACCCGGACGAGCAAGCGGGGCTACCCGCGCGGAGCCCGCGCACGCGGAGCGAGCGGGCGGCCCACGGCGGGAGAGCAGTGCGGCAACACCCACGAGCGGGCGGCCCTACCCGCGCGGCGAGGCCAGCGCGGGTAGGGCGAGCGGAGGGGCCTGCGGTGTGAGGGCACCTGCGGGTGCGAGGGCGGGTCTCAGCGTGGGGCGGGCCCCCGGGAGGTGGTGTGGGGCAGGCCCCGGGGGGTGTGGGTCGGGCCCCGGGGGATGGTGTGGGGCAGGCCCTCGGGGGTGGTGGGGCGGGCTCCCCGGGGGTGGGTGGTTACTCGGCGCGGAGGGCTACGACGGGGTCGAGTTTGCCGGCTCGCCGGGCCGGGGCCACTCCGAAGAAGACGCCCACCGCGGCCGAGACGCCGAAGGCCAATGCCACCGACCACCAGGTTATGGAGGCCGGGACAGGGGTGAAGGTGGCGATGGCCAGGGCGCCGCCCACACCCAGGGCGATGCCGATCAGGCCGCCGATCGTGGTCAGGAGGACGGCTTCGATCAGGAACTGGCGCAGGATGTCACCCTGGCGGGCGCCCAGCGCTTTGCGGAGGCCGATCTCCCGGGTGCGTTCCCTGACGCTGACCAGCATGATGTTGGACACGCCCACCCCGCCGACCAGGAGTGAGATGCCGGCGATGGCCGCCAGTACGCCGGTGAGCATGCTGATCACGGTGCCGATGGTGCCCAGGAGCTGGGTCTGCGTCACCGCCGAGAAGTGTTCTCCGGGGTAGCGGTCCACCAGCGCGTCCACGACCTTCTGCTGGAGCGGCTCGATTTCGTCCGGGCCGCCGGCGCCGACCGCCATGCCGTTGATGCGGGGGATGCCGAGCAGGCGCTGCGCCGTGGTGACCGGCATGTGGATTTCCTGGTCTCTGGCCACTCCGAAGGCGGAACCCAGCTGGGCGTACACGCCCACCACCCGGAAGCGGGCGCCGGAGATCGAGACCTGGCGGCCGATCGGGTCGATGTCGCCGAAGAGCTTGTTCGCCACCTCTGAGCCCAGGACCGTGACGCGGCGGCGGGTGTCGACGTCGGTTTCGCTGAGGTAGCGGCCTTTGTCCAGGGGGCGGGCGAAGATCTTGGGCAGGTTCTCGTCGGTGCCGACGATGGTGGAGAACACCTCGGCCCTGCCCACGCGTACCGTCTCGCCGGACTGCAGGGACACGGTCACCTTGCCCGGATCCCCCACCACGCGGCGCACGTACGCCACGTCGGTCAGGTCCAACCGGCTCTGGGTGGGGGCGGCGCCGACGTTCAGGCGGCCGGGGACGATCAGGATGATGTTGCTGCCCAGGCCGGAGATCTCCCGCTCGACGGTGTCCTTCGCGCCGGTGCCCACCGAGACGAGGATCACGACCGACAGCACACCGATGATCACGCCGAGCATGGTCAGCAGGCTGCGCATCCGGTTGACCCGCAGCGCCTCCAGCGCCATCCCGAACGCCTCACGCCCCCTCACCGGCCCTCCTCCCGCGAACGGTCCCCGGAACCGAACCCGTGGGCCCGCGTCCCGGACGACGCGCCACCCCCGGAGCGGTCGCCCTCGGACTGCTCACCCTCGGGGTGACCGCTCTCAGGATCGCCGCCCCTGAAGGGGTGGTCGCCCCCGGTGGGGTGGCCGCGCTCGGAGGGGTGGTCCGGCCCGGAGAGGTGGCCGCCCCCGGAGGGGTGAGCGTGCTCGGAGGGGTGGTCAACCCCGGGGTGGGTGGTCTCGGGGAGGTGGTCGGTGTCGAGTTCTATGAGGCCGTCCCGGACGTGGATCTGGCGGCGGGCGTGGGCGGCGATCTCGGGTTCGTGGGTGACCAGGACGATGGCGACTCCGCTGTCGGCGTTCAGGCGGTCGAGCATGGCCATGACCTCGGCCCCGTTGCGGGTGTCGAGGTTGCCGGTGGGCTCGTCGGCCAGCAGTACCTTGGGCTCGCCGACCAGGGCTCTGGCGATCGCGACCCGCTGCTGTTCGCCGCCGGACATCTGGGACGGGCGGTGGTCGAGGCGGTGCGCCAGGCCGACGGCCTCCAGCGCGGCCCGCGCGCGGTCGCGCCGCTCCGCCTTGCCCAGGCCCCGGTACACCAGCGGCAGCGCCACGTTCTCCAACGCCGACGTCCTGGCCAGCAGGTGGAACGACTGGAAGACGAAGCCGATGGTCCGGTTGCGCAGCTCGGCCAGTTCGGTGTCGGACAGGCCGGACATCTCCACGCCGTTCACGCGCAGTTGCCCGGACGACGGACGGTCGAGGCAGCCGAGCAGGTGCATGAGCGTCGACTTGCCGGAGCCCGACGGGCCGATGATGGCGGCGAACTCCCCCTGGTCGATCCGGAGCGTGACGCCCCGCAGCGCCTCGACGGACACGCCTTCGAGCTGGTAGCGCCGCGTGAGGTCGACGGCCTCCAGCGCCGGGTCGGTGGGGGTCATGGCAGTTGCTGGCCCTGCCGTACGGAATCAGCGCCCTTCACCACCACGCGCTCCCCCACCGACAGCCCGCTCAGTACCTCGACCACCGCCTCCCCCTGCGCGCCGAGCTTGACCACGCGCCGCTGCGCCACGCCGCCGGCGGCGGCCCACACGACGCTCTCCCGCCCGCTGCTGACGATCGCCGCGGCGGGCACCGAGACGGCCTCGGGCGACTCGCGGACGATCAGGCGGGCCACGGCGCTCATGCCCGGTTTGGGGGCGGGCGCCTTGGTGCCGTCGTCGAAGGTTCCGGCGCCCAGGCTGAGGCGTACGGGGTAGCTGACGCCGCCGGTGCTGGACTGCATGGGGGTGACGCCGATCCCGGCGACTCCGGCGGTGTAGGTGGCGCCGGGGACGGCGTCGAGTTCGACCTCGGCCTTGGCGTCCTCCTTCACGAGGAGGATGTCGGTCTCGTCGATGTCGGCGGAGATCGTGAGCTTGGAGATGTCCGTGACGGTGATGATCGAGTCGCCGGCCGAGACGGGTACCCCGGTGGCGACGGCGGTACCGGCGCCGTTGGAGGGCAGGTTCGGGAGTGGTTGCCCGCCGCCGGGCAGCTGGCTGAGCAGGCCGCTCAGGCCCGGGGTTCCGGCGCCGCTCTGGCCCGAGGCGCGGCCGAGCGTGACGACGCCCGCGAACGGGGCCTTGATCGTGAGCGCCTTGACGGTCCCCTCGGCGGCCTTCACCGCGACCTTGGCCTGGGTCAGCGAGGCCGCCTGCAGCGAGGACATCGAAGCGCTGAGCCCGCCGGCGGTCTGCGCGAGCACTTGGGAGATGGTCCGTCCGAGTTGCGCGGTGATGCCGGCCAGCGCCTTCGACTGGGCCTGGTACTGGGTGCGCGCCAGGCTCACCGCCGCCAGCACCTGCGTGCGCGCCCGCGGGTCGTCGATCTTCCTGGCCTCGCGGGCGGCCTTGGTGAAGTGCGCGCCGACCTTGCGGTCGAGGGCGGAGGTGTCGAAGGCGGCGAGCTGGATCCGCGGCGTCCCGATCGACGGCGTACGGGCCGGTTTGGCGGCCTTCCTGGCCTGCTTGAGCTGGTCCTCGGCCTGCGGGGAGCGGATCTTGGCCAGGATCTGGCCCTTCTTCACGTGGTCGCCGTCGCTGACGTACAGCTTGGCGACGGTGCCCTGCGCGGGTGAGCGCAGGGTGGCGGTGGCGCGCGCGCCGATCGTGGCCGGGGCCTCGACGACCTCGGTGACGGGCGCGCGCTTGACTTCCGCGAGCTGTACGGCGGGCGGCGCGTCAGCCGAACAGCCGGTCAGGGCGAGAAGGACGAGCAGCGGGGGAATTCCGCGACGGATCGTCACCCGGCCCATCGTAAAGAGAGGGTCACGCGCCCCTCACACGGCGTCGGCCTCGACCGGCCGGGGGGCCGCCAGCCGTACCCCCCGGACAGCCGGTACGGCCAGCAGCGCCAGACACCCCGACACCGCGATCACGGCCGAGAACCCGAGCACGCTCTCCGCCCCCACGAAGCCCGCGACCGGCCCGGCGATGGCGTTGCCGATGGGCATGGCCATGACCGAGCCGCCGATCTCGTAGGCGCTGACCCGGTTGAGCGCCTCGCCGGGGATGTTGGTCTGAATGCTGGTCGCCCACATGACCGACCACAGGCCCCATGCGGCGCCGCCGAGCAGGTGCCCGGCCATCATCACGGGAAGCGGGGCGCCGAGGGCGATGGTGAGCGGTTCGAGGGCGAACAGGAGCATGCCGGTCGCGCCCGCGGCCAGCGGGCGGGCGGGGCGCACCCGCATGGCGACCAGGCCGCCGACGATGGTGCCCGCGCCGCCGGCGGACAGGACCAGGCCGTAGGCGGCCTCGCCGTACGCGCCGGTGATGAGTTCGGAGCCGAGCGGGATGAGCGGGCCGAACAGGGTGATGCCGAAGATCATCCACATCAGGATGACGCTCCACATCCAGGTGCGAGAGCGGAACTCCTGCCAGCCCTCCCTGAGCTGGTGGAGCATCGGCCGGGCGGCTTCGGCGCGGGTCACCCGGACGCGCATCAGAAGCAGGCAGACGGCGCTGGCGGCGAACCCGGCGGCGTCCAGCGCGAACACGGTGCCGACGCCGGCCAGCCCGACCAGCGCGCCGGCCAGGCCGGGCCCGGCCAGCATCATGATCGACTCGGAGACGCGGAGTGAGGCGTTGGCCTTCTGGATGTCGGCGGTGATCCTGGGGATGGTTCCGGCGACGCCGGGGCTGTACATGGCGGTGGCGACGCCGTTGACGGCGGACAGGACGAGGATCTGCCACAGCGCGGGTTTGCCGGTCATGAACAGGACCGCGGTGGTCGCCTGGGTGGCGATCCTGGCGACGTCGGCGCCGATCATCATCCGGCGAGGTGTGAAACGGTCCATCAGGACGCCGCCGAACAGGATCAGCGCGACCATCGGCGCCGACGTGGCGGCCAGCGCCAGCCCCACGCCGGTGGCCCCGTGGCCGGCCTGCCGCATGCCCAGGGCGGTGGCCACGGGCATCATGGCGAATCCGGCCATGGAGACCGTCCTGGCCACGAAGAAGAGACGGAAGTCCCGGGTCCACATGGGCGCCCATCCTGCCCCACACAGGAAAGTTTCCTGTTGGTGGGGGTGCGCCCTCAGCCGGAGGCGAGTTCGCGCCCCCGGTCGCGGGCGGCCTCGATGGCGGCCAGGAAGGCGGCGCGCACGCTGTGGCGCTCCAGTTCGGCGATCGCCGCGATGGTGGTGCCGCCGGGGCTGGTGACCGCCTCGCGCAGGATGACCGGGTGCTCACCGGAGTCGCGCAGCATGATGGCGGCGCCGACGATCGACTGGGTGACCATGTCGAGGGCGGCGGCCCTGGGCATGCCGAGCAGGATGCCGGCGTCCACCATGGCTTCGACCAGGTAGAAGAAGTACGCGGGCCCGCTGCCGGAAAGGGCGGTGGCGGCGTCCTGCTGCGACTCGGGGATGCGCAGGACCTTGCCGACGGGCTTGAGCAGGTCCTCGGTGCGGCGCAGATGCTCCTCGCCCGCGTGGGCGCCGGCCGAGATGACGCTCATCGCCTCGTCGAAGCGGATCGGCGTGTTGGACATGACCCGCACCACCGGCACGTCCACGCCCAGCCGCTCCTCGACGAAGGAGGTCGTGATGCCGGCGGCGGCCGAGATGACCAGGCGGTCGGCGGCCACGTAGGGGGCGATCTCGGCGAGGAGGGCCGCCATGTCCTGCGGCTTGACGGCCAGGATGATGGTGCCGGCCATCTTGGCGGCCTCGGGGTTGGCGACCGTCTGTACGCCGTAGGTCTCGCGCAACGCCTGGGAACGCTCCGACCGGCGCGCGGTGGCCACGATGTCGCCCGGCTTGAACCCGGCACGCAGCAACCCCGACAACAGGGCCTCGCCCATCTTGCCCGTGCCCAGAATCGCGATCATGTCAGGTTCCTCGCAGGTGTAGACGCTGGCCCGCAGCCTACCGGGCGGGCCGCGGCTACTTTCTGGAGAGCAGGGAACGGGCGAAGAAGGCGAGGTTCGCGGGCCGTTCCGCCAGGCGGCGCATCAGGTAGGGGTACCAGTCGGCGCCGTAGGGCACGTACACGCGGACCTGGGCGCCGACTCCGGCCAGCCGCTCCTGCTCGGCGGGACGCACGCCGTACAGCATCTGGAACTCGAAGGCGGTCGCGTCGCGGCCGTTGAGCACGGCGAGCGCGGAGGCGATCTCGATGAGGCGCGGGTCGTGCGTGGCGACCATCGGATAGCCGCTCCCGGCCATGAGGATCTTGAGGCAGCGCACGAACGAGCGGTCGATCTCGCGCGCGGAGGTGTAGGCGCCCGGCGCGGTGTAGGCGCCCTTGCACAGGCGTACGCGCGCGCCGTCGAGGCGGGCGCAGCGCTCGGCGGCGTCGAGCAGGTACGCCTGCACGACGATGCCGACGCCGGGATGTTCCTTGCGCAGCGTGGCGTGGACCGACTCCAGCCCGGCGATGGTGTCGTGCTCCTCGGCGTCGAGCGTGAGCGTGATCCCCCTGCCCGCCACGGCGTCGCAGATCGTCGCGGCGTTGTCGAGCGCGAGTTGCTCGGACAGGCGCAGGCCGAGCGCGGTGAGCTTGACGGAGACGTCGGCGCCGGGCGGCAGCCGGTCGAGCACGGCGAGGTAGGCGCGTACGGCGCCGTCGGCCTGCGCCCGGTCGCGCACCTCCTCCCCGAGGTGGTCGACGGTGACCAGCAGCCGCCGGTCGGTCAGCTCGGTGACGACGGCGCCGATGTCGTCGGCGACGTAGCGCCTGACCAGATCCCTGGTCAGCGGCGAGGAGGAGACGACGCGCTCGGCGCGTTCGCTCTTGGAGACGGCGATGAGGGCCTGACGAAGCACGTCCCTCACCCTAACTTCCGGGCCGCGGATGAACCCGCACGACGCGGGATCCGTCGAAAGGTTATGCGGACAATCCTCCTGGCTGGATGCCTGGTTCTGGTAACGAGTTGCGGAACGGCTGCGCCGCCCCAGACGGCGGCCCCCAGCGGTACGAAAGCCGCCCCGGTGAGTTCGGCGCCCGTGGAGCGGGCCCCGGCCAAGGGCCCGGAGCCGGTCAAGCCGGTCGCCGACACGATCAACACGAGGAAGGTTCCCTTCGCCAAGGCCAAGTCCTTCGACAGGGGCCGCAAGGTCAGGCTCACCTGGGAGTCGGGCGTGGCTCCGTGCACGGTGCTCGCCCGGGTGAAGGTGAAGGAGACCCGGGGCAAGGTCACCATCACGCTCTACGAGGGCACGCCGAGGAAGGCCAAGGACGTCGCCTGCATCATGATCGCCATCCAGAAGACGACGACCGTCAAGCTCAAGGCGCCCCTGGGCAAGAGGAAGATCGTCGACGGCGCCAAACTCCGATAGTTCGGGATATGTCCAGATGAGGACATCCCCAGTGACTTCCCTGCGATTTCTTGCGTAGATCAAGACAAACGGTCACTGGGGGGTTCTCTTGACACGGCTCTTACGCGCGCTCACCTCTGTGCTCTTACTCGCCGCCGGCATGGTCGCCTTGGTCGCGCCGCCCGCGCAGGCCCTGCCGGCGCAGTTCCAGAAACAGGTCGTCTTCAGCGGCCTGACGCGCCCGTCGAACATCGAGTTCGCCGCCGACGGCCGCGTCTTCGTGGCCGAGAAGAGCGGGATCATCAAGGTCTTCGACTCCCTCACCGACACCACCCCCACCGTCTACGCGGACCTGCGCACCCAGGTGCACAACTTCTGGGACCGCGGCCTGCTCGGGATGGCGCTCCACCCGAACTTCCCCGCCGACCCCCGGCTGTACGTCCTGTACGCCCGCGACGCGGTCCCCGGCGGGAACGCTCCACGCTGGGGTACGGCCGGCGCCACCGACGACCCCTGCCCCAGCCCGCCCGGCCCCACCGGCGACGGCTGCCTGATCACCGGCCGCCTCTCCGTCATCTCGCCGGCCGGCGCGGAGACGCCGCTGATCACCGACTGGTGCCAGCAGCACCCCAGCCACTCGACCGGCGACCTGCAGTTCGGCCCCGACGGCATGCTGTACGCGACCGGCGGCGACGGCGCCAGCTTCAACTTCGCCGACTACGGCCAGGACAACCTGCCCAGCTCCGACATCACCCCGGACAACCCCTGCGGAGACCCGCCCAACTCGGTCGGCACCGCCCTGTCGCCCCCGTCGGCCGAGGGCGGCGCGCTGCGCTCCCAGGACGTGCGCACCAGCGGCGACCCGAGCGGCCTCGACGGCACGATGATCCGCGTCAACCCCGACACCGGCGCCGCCGCCGCGGGCAACCCGAACGCCGGCAGCGCCGACCAGAACACCGCCAGGATCGTCGCCAACGGCCTGCGCAACCCGTTCCGCCTGACCAACCGGCCGGGCACCGCGGAGATGTGGCTGGGCGAGGTCGGCTGGACCACGTGGGAGGAGATCAACCGCGTCGCCTCCCCGACCGCGGGCGTGACGAACTTCGGCTGGCCCTGCTACGAGGGCGCCAACCGGCAGGGCGGCTACGACGCGCTCAACCTGACCCTGTGCGAGAACTACTACGCGGCCGGCCCGTCCGCGCACGCCGCGCCGTACTTCGGCTGGAACCACAGCACCCGGCCGGCGCCCAACGACCCCTGCCCCAGCGGCAACTCCTCGGCCAGCGGGGTGGCGTTCTACCCGGGCGGGCCGTACCCGCCGGCCTATGACGGCGCGCTGTTCTTCTCCGACTACAGCCGCTCGTGCGTCTGGGTGATGACCAAGGGCGCCAACGGGCTGCCCGACCCCGCGACGATCACGACGTTCGACTCCGGTGTCGGCTCGGTCGAGCTGGAGACGGGGCCGAACGGCGACCTGTTCGCGGTGGACTACAACGCCGGCACGGTCGTGCGCTACCTGTACAACAACAACCCGCCGACGGCCGCGATCACGGCCAGCGCGACCTCGGGAGAGGCCCCGCTCGCGGTCAACTTCTCCGGCACCGGCTCGGCCGACCCCGACGGCGACTCGCTCACCTACGCCTGGGACCTCGACGGCGACGGCGAGCTCGACGACTCCACCTCCGCCACCCCCTCGCGCACCTACACCCAGCCGGGCTCCCACACGGTACGGCTGCGCGTCAGCGACGGCAGGGGCGGCCAGGGCGACGCCACCGTGACGATCAACGTCAGCAACACGGCGCCCACGGCGGCGATCACCACCCCGACCGCCGCGACGACCTGGGCGGTGGGCGAGTCGATCGGGTTCTCCGGCACCGGCACCGACGCGCAGGACGGCACGATCCCCGGCTCGCGCATGCACTGGGCGCTGATCATGCACCACTGCCCGGGGGGCTGCCACGAGCACGAGATCACCACGTTCACCGGCGCGTCCGGCTCCTTCCAGGCACCCGACCACGAGTACCCGTCGCACCTGGAGCTCAAGCTCACCGTCACCGACGCGCACGGCCTGACCGACACCAAGAGCGTGCTGCTGCAGCCCAAGACAGTGAACCTGACCTTCCAGACGAACCCGCCCGGCCTCCTGCTCGGCTTCAACGCCGAACAGACGGTCGCGCCGTTCACCCGGACGGTGATCGTCGGTTCGAGCGTCGGCCTGTCCGCGCCTTCTCCCCAGGGCGACCAGGGCTTCGTCTCCTGGTCGGACGGCGGCGCCGCGGCCCACAACATCACCGCCCCGGCGAGCGCGGCCACCTACACCGCGACCTATGAGACCGTGACGAGCCAGCCGGGTCTCGTGGCGGCGTACTCGATGAACGAGGGCACCGGCACCGCCGTCGGCGACGCCTCACCCTCGGGCAACAACGGGACCACGACCGCGACCACCTGGGCCCAGACCGGCAAGTACGGCAAGGCCCTGTCGTTCAACGGCACCTCCAGCTGGGTCACCGTCGCCGACTCGCCCAGCCTGCGCCTGACCGGCGGCCTGACGTTGGAAGCCTGGATCCGCCCGGCCACCACGACCGGCTGGCGCACCATCGCCATGAAGCAGTTCGGCAACGACCTCGCCTACTCCCTCGACCTCAACGACCGCGCCCACAGCACCATCCACACCACCTCGGAACGCGGCCTGTACGGCACCACCTCCCTGCCCCTCAACACCTGGACGCACGTCGCCGCCACCTACGACGGCGCCAACCTCAAGCTCTACGTCAACGGCACGGAAACCAGCTCAGTGGCCGCATCAGGAAATATCAGGACCGACAACGGCGTGCTGCGCATCGGCGGCAACGCCGTCTGGGGCGAGTACTTCAACGGCCTCATCGACGAGGTGCGCATCTACAACAGAGCCCTGACGCCCGCCCAGCTCACCGCCGACATGAACACCCCGATCGGCACCCCCCAACCGCCCGACACCCAAGCGCCGAGCGCCCCCGGCTCCCCGGCGGCCACCGGCGGCGCCGGCTTCGCCTCCCTGTCGTGGACCGCCTCCACCGACAACGTGGGCGTCGAGGGCTACACGATCCACCGCTCGGCGACGCCCGACTTCACCCCGTCCGGGGCGAACCAGGTCGGGTCCACGCCGTCCACGTCGTTCACCGACTCGGGCCTGGCGGCGGGCACGTACTACTACCGCGTGCGCGCCTTCGACGCCGTCCCCAACACCAGCGCCTCGTCCGGCGAGGTGAGCGCGGCCGTGACCGCGCCACCGACCGGCCAGGGCCTGGTGGCGGCCTACGCCATGAACGAGGGCACCGGCGTCACCGTCGCCGACTCCTCGGGCAGCGGCAACAACGGCGCCTCCACCGCCACGTCCTGGACGACCACCGGCAGGTACGGCAACGCCCTGTCGTTCAACGGCACCGGCAGCTGGGTCACGGTCGCGGACTCCCCCAGCCTGCGCCTGACCGGCGGCATGACCGTGGAGGCGTGGGTCAGGCCGGCGGTCGGCACCGGCTGGCGCACGATCGTGATGAAGCAGTTCGGCAACGACCTCGCGTACACCCTCGACCTCAACGACCGCGCCCACAGCACCATCCACACCACCTCGGAACGCGGCCTGTACGGCACCACCTCCCTGCCCCTCAACACCTGGACGCACGTCGCCGCCACCTACGACGGCGCCAACCTCAAGCTCTACGTCAACGGAGCGGAGGTGAGTTCCGTCACCGCGTCGGGGAACATCAGGACCGACAACGGCGTGCTGCGCATCGGCGGCAACGCCGTCTGGGGCGAGCACTTCAACGGCCTCATCGACGAGGTGCGCATCTACAACAGGGCCCTGACCCCGGCCCAGCTCACCACCGACATGAACACCCCCATCACCTGACGGACCGCTTGCCGGCCGTCAGCCGCTCGGCCTGCCTGCGCCCCACCTCAGCGGTGCGGCGCAGGTAGTCGATGATCACTTCCAGCTCGCTCCCGGAGTAGCCGGTGAGCGCCTGGCCGAAGTCCGTGCCGGGCTCGGTCCAGGCCGCCCCGATCCGTTCCCTCGCCGCGGGGGCCGGCGCGACGAGCGTGCGCCTGCGGTCCTGCTCGTCGGCCTGCCGTACGACCAGCCCGGCCTTCTCCAGGCGGTCGACCAGCCGGGTGGCCGACCCATGCGTCAGTCCCGTGAGCGCCGCGACCCTGCCCGTGGTCACCGGACCGGGCTCCAGGTCGAGCAGCCCGAGGCACTGCAGGTCCGTGGGGTGAATGCCGAGGCTGTCGGCCAGCGCCTGGTTGAACAGCACATACGCCGCGTAGTGCCGCTGGCTCTCGGCGACGAGGACGTCGAACAACTCCGCGCGGTTTGACATCGTGCGCCTCCACTCGGCTAACTTATGTGCGTCACGCAATATTTGCGTGACGCCTTCATTTTATCGTCCTGAAGGGACAACCCCAGCATGACCACCCTCGTCACCGGAAGCCGCGGCGCCGTCGCCCGCGCCCTCATCCCGATGCTGCGCGAACGCGGCCTACCGGTCCGCGCGGCCTCCAGCGCGCCGGACGACGCCCGGACCATCCGCTGCGACCTCACCGATCCGGGCACCTTCCCCGCCGCGCTGGACGGCGTGAGCTCCGTCTTCCTCTACGCCGAGCCGTCCCACGCCGACGCCTTCGCCGCCGAGGCCGCCAAGGCCGGAGTGCGGCACATCGTGCTGCTCTCCTCCTCCTCGGTGCTCACCGACGACCCGGCCGGCAACCCCCTGGCCGTCTCCCACCTCGACGCCGAGAACGCGCTGCTCCGCTCCCCGATCCCGGCCACGCTGCTGCGCCCGGGAGCGTTCGCCGGCAACGCGACGGCATGGTCGTGGGCCGTCAAGTCCGGCGAGCCGGTCAGCCTGCCGTACCCCGGCGCGCACAGCGACGCGATCCATGAGGACGACGTGGCCGCCTGCGCCGCCGCGGTGCTGGCCGATCCCGGGCTGGGCGGCCGGGCGTACACGCTGACCGGGCCGCGGTCGATCACCTTCGCCGAGCAGCTCGAGATCCTCGGACGCGCGCTCGGCCGCGAGATCGGCGTCAAGCCCGTCACCCGCGAGGAGTGGAAGGCCGAGGTGGCCCAGTACGTGCGGGGCGCCTATGCCGACGCGCTGCTCGACTGGTGGCAGTCGTGCGACGGCGTGCCCGCGTCCCTGACCACGGCCGTCGAGGACCTGACCGGCCGCCCCGCCCGTACCTTCGAGTCCTGGGCCCGCGCCCACGCCGCCGACTTCGAGCGCTGACGGCTCAGCCCTTGCGCGGACAGCCCTTCGGCATCCGCGGAGGGAGGTCCGTCCAGCCGCTCACGAGGGTCGCGTCGTACGAGACGATCCGGCCGCCCTTGACGGCGTAGGCGACATTGGCCTGCCAGGCGCCGTTGTGGAGGCTGATGAAGAGGCGGTACTTGACGGGCACGTCGTTGAAGGTCCCGCCCTCCCCGCCCAGGTCCACGACCAGGCCCTCGCGGCCGAGCGGATCGCGCGCGACGCCGTGCGCGCGGGTGCCGGGCTGCCCGGCCAGCACGCGCAGCACCCCCGCCCGCACCTGGGGACTGATCGGCATGTACAACATGTTGCCGAGCACGGGGGCGAACTCCGCGAAGGATTCGCGGAAACCCCGCTCGTTCCAGATCCGGTTGTACTCCCGGAACTTCCGCTCCAGAGCCCCGGTCTCCGCGGGCAGCGCCGCGAGGTCGGCCATGGTGAAGTCCGCGACGGACCTGTCGCCGTACCTGCCGCCCCAGTCGCCGCTGAAACCCCACACGCACTTGCCGCCGGCCACCCGCCACAGCATGACCTGATCACCGGCCGACCGCGGCAGCCAGTTCTCGGTCCGCGTCTTGTCGTCGGCCGTCCGTGACGTCCGCCAGTACCGTCGTGGCGGCTCATGCAGCTTCTCGATCCGCGCGGCGAGGTCGAGCATGGCCTGGTTCGGCCCCGGCTTCGGAGAAGGCGCCGGGGTCAGCACCGGGGCGGGCGCCGGCGCGAGGTTCGCGGCCAGCGCGACGACCACCGCCACGACCGCCGCCGTCGCCACTGCGGCCCATGCCCAGCTCCTCCGTGCCCAGTTCCTCGGCGCCCAGTTCCTCGGTACCCAGTTTCTCCGTGCCAGGCTCCCTCGCGAGGTGAGCCGGCCCGGCCGCGGCCGGGTCCGCGCGGCCGCCGCCTTGGCGCGCCCTCTCGCCACGACCTCGTCCGACGGCGGCCGGGCGTCGGGCAGGGCACGTGCGAGCAGCTCCAGCTCATCCATCGACTCCACCGAACTCCTCCTTGAGCGCCTCGCGCAGTTGCTTGCGCGCCCGGTTGAGCCGGGACGCGACGGTTCCGTAGGGGATGTCCAGAGCCGCGGCCACCTCGGCGTGGCTCAGCCCGGCCAGCGCGACCAGCAGCACCACGTCGCGGTCGCGCCGCTTCAGCCCGGCCAGCGCCCCCGCGAGCGGCCCGGTGAAGCGCGCGGCGTCGATCCGGTCGAGGACGGCGTCCTCCCGGTCGTCCCAGTCGCGCTCGGCCGCGCGGGCCAGCGCCTTCCACCTCCTGCTCTCGGTACGGCGGTGCCGAGCGACCAGGTTGGTGGCGATGCCGTACAGCCAGGGCCTGACCTGACCCGCCGCCGGGTCGTAGCCGCCGCGCAGCGCGGCCACGAAGACGTCCGCGGCCAGATCGTCGGCGACGTCCTCGGTCAGGCGGCGGGCGATGTAGCGGTGGATCTCACCGAAATATCGGTCGAAGAGATCGGGTGGAACCCCCAGCGGATCTGCCCCGTTACGCGTGTTGTGCACGATCACACCCGTTCTTGCCCGATGCCGCGGAATGCTTTCACGCTCATCGGGGTTGAGTCGGGTAGGCTCAACTCGTTTGACAAAGGCCACTCGGCTTCGTAAGTTGAGCCCATCGGACTCAACTTTGACTACAAGGACGTACTCATGGCACGTGCGGTAGGTATCGACCTGGGGACGACCAACTCTGTCGTCTCGATCCTCGAGGGCGGTGAGCCCACCGTCATCGCCAACGCGCAGGGCTCGCGGACCACGCCGTCCGTGGTCGCCTTTGCGAAGAACGGCGAAGTCCTGGTCGGCGAGGTCGCCAAGCGACAGGCCGTCACCAACGTGGACCGGACCATCCGCTCCGTCAAGCGGGAGATGGGCACCGACTGGTCCCAGGAGATCGACGGCAAGAAGTTCTCCCCCCAGCAGATCAGCGCGTTCGTGCTGCAGAAGCTCAAGCAGGACGCCGAGGCGTACCTGGGCGAGAAGATCACCGACGCGGTGGTCACCGTCCCGGCGTACTTCAACGACGCCCAGCGTCAGGCGACCAAGGAGGCCGGCACCGTCGCGGGCCTCAACGTCCTGCGCATCATCAACGAGCCGACCGCGGCCGCTCTGGCCTACGGGCTCGACAAGGACCAGGACCAGACCATCCTCGTCTTCGACCTCGGCGGCGGCACGTTCGACGTGTCCCTGCTCGACGTCGGCCAGGAGGACGGCCACGGCTTCGTCGAGGTGAAGGCCACCTCCGGTGACAACCACCTCGGTGGCGACGACTGGGACCAGCGCGTCGTCGACGAGCTCGTCAAGCGCTTCCAGAACGCCCACGGCGTCGACCTGGCCAAGGACAAGATGGCTCTCCAGCGTCTCCGCGAGGCCGCGGAGAAGGCGAAGATCGAGCTGTCCAGCCAGTCCGAGACGAACATCAACCTGCCCTACATCACCGCTTCCTCCGAGGGGCCCCTGCACCTCGACGAGAAGCTCACCCGCAGCGAGTTCCAGCGGCTCACCGCCGACCTGCTCGAGCGGACCAAGGGCCCGTTCCACCAGGTCATCAAGGACGCCGGCATCAAGGTCGCCGACATCGCCCACGTGGTGCTCGTCGGTGGTTCGACCCGCATGCCCGCCGTCTCCGAGCTCGTCAAGGAGCTGACCGGCGGCAAGGAGCCCAACAAGGGCGTGAACCCGGACGAGGTCGTCGCCATCGGCGCCGCCCTGCAGGCCGGTGTGCTCAAGGGTGAGGTCAAGGACGTCCTGCTGCTCGACGTGACCCCGCTGTCGCTGGGCATCGAGACCAAGGGCGGCATCTTCACCAAGATCATCGAGCGCAACACCACGATCCCGACCAAGCGCTCCGAGGTCTTCACCACGGCCGAGGACAACCAGCCGTCGGTGCAGATCCAGGTGTACCAGGGCGAGCGTGAGATCGCTTCCTACAACAAGAAGCTGGCCACCTTCGACCTGACCGGCATCGCCCCGGCGCCGCGCGGCATCCCGCAGATCGAGGTCACCTTCGACATCGACGCCAACGGCATCGTCAACGTCTCCGCCAAGGACCTCGGCACCGGCAAGGAGCAGACGATGACGATCACCGGCGGCTCCGCGCTGCCGAAGGACGACATCGAGCGCATGATGCGCGAGGCCGAGTCCTACGCCGAAGAGGACAAGCAGCGCCGCGAGGAGGCCGAGGTCCGCAACAACGCGGACGGTCTGGCCTACCAGACGGAGAAGTTCCTGCGCGAGAACGACGACAAGGTTCCCGGCGAGATCAAGACCGAGGTGAACGAGGCGCTCACCGAGCTGAAGAAGGCTCTTGAGGGCACCGACACCGACGTCATCCGCACGAACGCCGAGAAGCTGGCGACCGTCAGCCAGAAGATGGGCTCGGCGATCTACGCCCAGAACCAGCAGCAGGGCGGCGAGGGCGCTCCGCAGGACGCCACTCCCGGCCCCGAGCAGGACAAGAGCGACGACGACGACGTGGTCGAGGCCGAGATCGTCGACGACGACCAGCCGAAGAAGGACAAGTGATGCCGGGGGCAGACGAGCCGGTGATCCGCGACAACCGCAAGATCGACCCCGAGACGGGCCAGGCGCGCCAGAGCGCCGGGTCCGACTCCCAGGACGCCGCCGGCGCGGGCACGACCCCCGCGCCCGGCGCGGGCTCCGCCAACGGCGGCGGCGAGTCGAACACCAGCGGCGCACCCGGCTCCGACACCATCCTGCTGGCGGAGCGCACCGCCGATCTCCAGCGGCTCCAGGCGGAGTACACCAACTACCGCCGCCGGGTCGAGCGCGACCGCGTCGCGGTCCGCGAGCAGGCCATGGCCGGGATTCTCGCCGAATTCCTGCCGGTCCTCGACGACATCGGCAGGGCCCGCGACCACGGCGAGCTCACCGGCGGCTTCGCGAAGGTGGCCGAGTCGCTCGAAGCGGCCGTCACCAAGCTGGGGCTCAGCTCGTTCGGGCAGAAGGGCGACCCCTTCGACCCGACCATCCACGAGGCGCTGATGCACAGCTACTCGTCGGAAGTGTCCGAACCCACCGCCATCGAGGTGCTGCAGTCCGGGTACCGCCTCGGAGAGCGGGTGCTGCGCCCGGCGCGAGTGGCCGTGGCGGAGCCGGACGACTCGCCGGCTGACGACGACAACGACGAAAACTAAGACGAAGGGCCATCGATGAGCACCAAGGACTACCTGGAGAAGGACTACTACGCCGTCCTTGGTGTGCCCAAGACCGCCACCGCAGACGAGATCAAGAAGGCTTACCGGAAGCTGGCCCGGCAGTATCACCCCGACACCAACCAGGGTGACTCCGTCAAAGAGGCCAAGTTCAAGGAGATCTCCGAAGCCAACGACATCCTGTCGGACACCAAGCGCCGCAAGGAGTACGACGAGGCCCGGACGCTGTTCGGGTCCGGCGTCGGCGGCCAGCGTCCCGGCGGTGGCGGTTTCCCGTTCGACCTCGGCGACCTGTTCGGCGGCACCGCCGGCCAGCAGAGCGGCGGCAGCGGTGGCGGCGCGGGCGAGCGGCTCGGCGACCTGTTCGGCGGGCTGTTCAACCGGGGTGGCGCCGGCACCGGCCGTACCGGCGGCACGACCAGGCCGCGGCGCGGGCAGGACATCGAGTCCGAGGTCACACTGACCTTCACCGAGGCGGTGGAGGGCAGCACGGTCTCGCTCCGGCTGACCAGTTCGGCCGCGTGCAAGTCGTGCACCGGCACCGGCGCCAAGGCCGGCACCACGCCGCGCGTCTGCCCGACCTGTGAGGGCACCGGCGCGGCCAGCCGCAACCTGGGCAACTTCGCCTTCTCCGAGCCCTGCCGTGACTGCAAGGGCCGTGGTCTGATCGTCGACGACCCCTGCCCCGACTGCGACGGCAGCGGGCGGGCCAAGAGCACCCGCACGATCCAGGCGCGCATCCCCGCGGGAGTGGGCGACGGCCAGCGGGTCAAGCTCAAGGCCAAGGGCGCGCCGGGCGAGAACGGCGGGCCCGCGGGCGACCTCTACATCGTCACCCACGTGAAGCCGCACGCCGTCTTCGGCCGGACCGGCGACAACCTGACCATCACGGTGCCCGTGACCTTCACCGAGGCCGCCCTGGGCGCCGAGATCAAGGTCCCGATCCTCAAGGGCCTGCCGGTCACGCTGCGTATCCCCGCGGGTACTCCCAACGGGCGCACCTTCCGCGTCCGGGGCCGCGGCGTCACCCGCAAGGACGGCACCAAGGGCGACCTGCTCGCCAGCGTCGACGTGCTCGTGCCGGAGACGCTCGATGAGAAGTCGCGCGACCTGCTGACGGAGTTCAGCACGGCCACCGCGGGCGACGACCCGCGCGCCGAACTCATCCAGCGAGCCAGAAGCGAGTAAGCCGATGGACGCCAACTATTTCGACCTGTCCGACGACACCCCCGTCTACGTCATCTCGGTGGCCGCGCAGCTCTCGGGACTGCACCCGCAGACGCTGAGGCAGTACGACCGGCTCGGACTGGTCAGCCCCGGCCGCACGGCCGGACGCGGCCGCCTCTACTCCACGCGCGACATCATCATGCTCCGCGAGGTCCAGCGCCTGTCCCAGGAAGAGGGCATCAACCTCGCCGGGATCAAGCGCATTCTCGAGCTGGAGAACGAGGCCCTGCGGCTGCGTGAGGAGGTTCACCGGCTCAGGGCCGAGATGCAGATGGTGAGGGCGTTGATCCGCTACGAGCTGCCACCGGGGGCGTAAGAACACATGGACTACAAGCTCACCCAGAAGAGCCAGGAGGCGCTGTCGGGGGCCATGCGGCGTGCCGCCGCCGAGGGCAATCCGGAGATCGCCCCGGCCCACCTGCTGACCACGCTGCTGGCCCAGACGGGCGGCACCGCCGTACCTCTGCTGGAGGCCGTCGGAGCCGACTGGAAGGCGATCCGCGCGAAGTCGGAGGAACTGCTCGCGGCGCTGCCGAAGGCGCAGGGCGCCACGGTGTCGGCGCCGTCGAGCTCGCGCCAACTGCTCACCGTGATCAACACGGCCGCGCAGCGCGCCAAGCGGCTGGAGGACGAGTACGTCTCCACCGAGCACCTGCTCGTCGCGCTCGCCGCCGACGGCGGCCAGGCCGCCGGCCTGCTCAAGGCTCAGGGCGCCACGCCCGAGGCGCTGCTCGACGCCTTCGAGAAGGTACGCGGCAACGCCCGCGTCACCAGCGAGACTCCGGAAGACACCTACAAGGCGCTGGAGAAGTACGGCGTCGACCTGACCGAGCGGGCCCGCAGCGGCAAGCTCGACCCGGTCATCGGCCGCGACTCGGAGATCCGGCGCGTCGTCCAGGTGCTCTCGCGGCGTACCAAGAACAACCCGGTCCTGATCGGCGAGCCCGGCGTGGGCAAGACCGCCGTCGTCGAGGGGCTGGCCCAGCGCATCGTGGCCGGTGACGTGCCCGAGTCGCTGCGCAACAAGAGGCTGATCTCGCTCGACCTGGGCGCGATGGTCGCCGGGGCCAAGTACCGGGGCGAGTTCGAGGAGCGGCTCAAGGCCGTGCTCTCCGAGATCAAGGAGAGCGACGGGCAGGTCATCACCTTCATCGACGAACTCCACACGGTCGTCGGCGCCGGGGCCGCCGAGGGCGCCATGGACGCGGGCAACATGCTCAAGCCGATGCTGGCCCGCGGCGAGCTGCGGATGATCGGCGCGACCACGCTCGACGAGTACCGCGAGCGCATCGAGAAGGACCCGGCGCTGGAGCGGCGTTTCCAGCAGGTCTACGTCGGCGAGCCGACCGTCGAGGACACCATCGCGATCCTGCGCGGCCTGAAGGGCCGCTACGAGGCGCACCACCAGGTCGTGATCGCCGACAGCGCGCTGGTCGCCGCCGCCGCGCTGTCCGACCGCTACATCACCAACCGCTTCCTGCCCGACAAGGCCATCGACCTGGTCGACGAGGCCGCCTCCCGGCTCCGCATGGAGATCGACTCGCGGCCCGTCGAGATCGACCAGCTCCAGCGCAACGTCGACCGCATGAAGATGGAGGAGCTCGCCCTCTCCAAGGAAACCGACGAGGCCAGCCAGCAGCGCCTGGAGCGCCTGCGCAAGGAGCTGGCCGACCGCCAGGAGGAGCTCAACGCCCTGGTCGGCCGCTGGGAGCGGGAGAAGGCCGGGCTCAACAAGCTGGGCGACCTGAAGAAGCAGCTCGACGAGGCCCGCAGCACCGCCGAGCGCTTCCAGCGCGACGGCAACTACGCCGAGGCCTCCAAGCTGCTCTACGACGAGGTCCCGCGCCTGGAGAAGGAGCTGGAGATCGCCGGCGCCGCCGCCCAGGAGGCCGAGTCCCAGCCGATGGTCAAGGAGGACGTCGGCGCCGACGACATCGCCGAGGTCATCTCCTCCTGGACCGGCATCCCCGCCGGACGCCTGCTGGAGGCCGAGACCGCCAAGCTGCTGCGCATGGAGGAGGAGCTCGGCCGCCGCCTCATCGGACAGTCCCAGGCCGTCCAGGCCGTCTCCGACGCCGTACGGCGCAGCCGCGCCGGCATCTCCGACCCCGACCGGCCCACGGGATCGTTCATGTTCCTGGGCCCGACGGGCGTCGGCAAGACCGAACTGGCCAAGGCGCTGGCGGAGTTCCTGTTCGACGACGAACGGGCCATGACCCGGATCGACATGAGCGAGTACTCCGAGAAGCACAGCGTGGCCCGGCTGGTCGGCGCGCCTCCTGGATACGTCGGCTACGAGGAGGGCGGGCAGCTCACCGAGGCGGTACGGCGGCGGCCGTACACCGTGGTGCTGCTCGACGAGGTCGAGAAGGCGCACCCCGAGGTCTTCGACATCCTCCTGCAGGTGCTCGACGACGGCCGGCTGACCGACGGGCAGGGGCGCACGGTCGACTTCCGCAACGCGATCCTCATCCTGACCTCCAACATGGGCTCGCAGTTCCTCGTCGATCCCAAGCTGGAGAACGGCGCCAAGCGCGATGCGGTGATGGGCGCGGTGCGCAACGCGTTCAAGCCGGAGTTCCTCAACCGGCTCGACGACGTGATCCTGTTCGACGCGCTCGGCTCGGAAGAGCTGGGCCGGATCGTCGACCTGCAGATCGACCGGCTGGCCCACCGCCTGGCCGACCGGCGCATCACGCTCGACGTCACCGCGGCGGCCCGCGAGTGGCTCACGCTCACCGGCTACGACCCCATGTACGGCGCCCGGCCGCTGCGGCGGCTGGTGCAGTCGGCGATCGGCGACAAGCTGGCCAAGGAGGTGCTGGCCGGGGCGGTCGTCGACGGCGACACGGTCCGGGTGGACCTGGGCGACGACGAGCTCACCGTGGAGCGCGCCGCCTGAGGTCAAAGGCGATCTCCGGCCGGGGCGGCCGGGTAAGGTCTGGCCCACCCTTCGGGCAAGCACCCCTCCCTGTCCCGGCCGCGTGACTAGCTTCAGCGTTCGTCGGATCACCAAGAACGATCAGGGGGACGTGAAGTGTCATCTCGGAGCATCCGAAGCATCCTTGCGGTGGCCACTCTGACCACGGGAGTGAGCTGGCTGGTCGCGGGCCCCGCGCTGGGGGCGGACTACTGCGCCGACAGGGTCGCCGCCCTGCGGGCGCCCACCACGGTGGCCTCGGTCTGCGAGGAGCTGCTCGACCTGCGGATGAGCGGCAACTACGGCGAGAGGATGACCGCGCCCAAGGACAGCGACCTGGCGATGTCCGCCGAGACGCTGGCCAGGAAGGCGGGCCTGCCCGGCCTGTCGAAGGCGTCGGCGGTACTGAGCCTGGCGGACCTGGGCGGCGTTGCCGCGGCCGCCGGCGCGCCGTCGATGCCCACCGGCACGCCGGGGGTGGCGGGCCTGAGGAGCGTGGCGAACGTGCCCACCGCGCCCGATCTGCCGGGTCTGCCCAACACCCCGGCGATCCCCGGCACGCTGGCGGCGCTGCCGGCGGTGCCGGTCGAGGGTGAGGTGCCCACGCTGCCCGACGCGTCCGGCCTGGTGGCCGGCGTGGAAGCCCCGATCGCTCTGCCGCAGCCGGCTGAGACCGTGACGGACCAGATCACCGGCAGGCTGCCCGAGACGCCAGGCAAGGCGCTGGAGGCGGTACCGGTGCCCGAGAGCAAGCCGGTGACCGGGGGGATCGCCGACCTGCTCAACGGTCTCAAGCTGAGCTGACCGCGCGGGCGGCGCGCGCCCGCCGTCCGCGAGCCATGAGAAAGGGCCGCGACCCGCCAGGTCGCGGCCCTTCGCTCGTGCCGGGGTCAGGACAGGCCGAGGCCCTGGGAGACGCCCTGCCCGAGGTCCTTGTGGACGTTGCTCCAGTACTCCACGACGCGCTTCTTCATCTCCGCCGTGACCTCGGGCGCGGAGGCGTGGCCGACGATGTTGCCGACCAGGTGCTCGCGGTCGGTCTCCGACAGCACGTTCTCCCACAGGGCGCGCGGCTGGCCGTAGTCGTCGTCCTCGGCGTGCAGCGTGTAGGCCGAGCGGATGATCTCGCCGGCGACCTTGTAGTCCGATCCGGCGTACGGGGCCGGGTCGGCGGCGGGGCCGTTCACGCTGTTGGGCGCGTAGACGGGGTCCTGCTGGTTGCGGAAGGTCATCGGCCCGTCGAAGTTGTAGCTGTTCACCGGTACGGCCGGCGCGTTGATCGGCAGTTGCTGGTAGTTCGGCCCGATCCGGTACCGATGGGTGTCGGGGTAGGAGAACAGGCGGCCCTGGAGCATCTTGTCCGGCGAGGTGTCGATGCCCGGCACCAGGTTGGACGGCTCGAACGCGGCCTGCTCGACCTCGGCGAAGTAGTTGTCCGGGTTCCGGTTCAGGGTCATCGTGCCGATCGTGATCTCGGGGTAGTCGCTGTGCGGCCACACCTTGGTCAGGTCGAACGGGTTGAACCGGTAGTCGGCCGCCGCCTCGAACGGCATGACCTGCACGTTCACCGTCCACGACGGGTGCTCGCCGGCCTTGATCGCCGTGTGCAGGTCGCGGATGTGGTGGTCGGGGTCGGCGGAGGCCAGCGCGTCCGCCTCGGCCGCGGTGAGGTTCTTGATGCCCTGGTCGGTCTTGAAGTGGTACTTGACCCAGAACTTCTCGCCCGCGGCGTTGTACCACAGGAACGTGTGCGAGCCGAAGCCGTGCATGTTCCGCCAGCTCGCCGGGGTGCCGCGGTCGCTCATGAGGAACGTGACCTGGTGCGCCGACTCCGGCGAGAGCGTCCAGAAGTCCCACTGCATGTTGTTGTCGCGCAGGTGGTTGTCGGCGCGCCGCTTCTGGCTGTGGATGAAGTCCGAGAACTTCTGCGGGTCGCGGATGAAGAAGATCGGCGTGTTGTTGCCGACGAGGTCGTAGTTGCCGTCCTCGGTGTAGAACTTGATCGCGAAGCCGCGGGGGTCGCGGGCGGTGTCGGCGGAGCCCAGCTCACCGGCCACGGTCGAGAAGCGCAGGAAGAGCGGCGTCTCCTTGCCCTTCTGGAACAGCTTGGCCTTGGTGAACTGGCTGACGTCCTCGGTGATCCGCAGCACGCCGTGAGCGCCTCCGCCCTTGGCGTGCACCACTCGTTCCGGGACACGTTCGCGGTTGAAGTGCGCCATCTTCTGGATCAGGTAGTGATCCTGAAGCAGCAGGGGGCCGTTCGGTCCGACGGAGAGCGAGTGCTCGTCGCTCGGCGCGGGGATACCGGCGTCGTCGGTGCTGATTGGCCTGGTGGTCATCGCGAGGTCCTCCCGAATTCCGGACGTGGACGGGGACCCTGACGGGTCCCCCTCTCCTCGCAACCTATGCCCTTAACACGAATGATTCAAGTAAAGGAGTCATCCAAGTTTTGGTCTGACGAGGAAAAGAGAGGACAAGCCCGCCAGTACGGCCAGCCCCGCCAGCGCCACCGCGGTGGCCCCCTCGCCCTGCGCCATGAACAACGTCCCCACGGTCGCCACCCCGATCACCTGGCCGAGCTGCATCACCGTGAGCAGCGCGCCGCTGGCGTCGGCGGCGTACTCGTCCGACACCGACTGTGTGGCCAGGTTGGTGACCGCGATCTGCACACCCAGCCCGGCGCCGATGAGTGCGCTCAGCACGGCGTACGGCCAGCCGCCCCCGCTGACCAGCCCGAGCCCGAAGTACGCGGGCGCCGCCACCACGTACCCGAACGGCAGCAGCGTCCGCTGCAATCCGGCAGGCAGCCGGGGCCACAGCAGCCCGACCCCCGCGAACGCCACGGCGCACGGCACCAGCATCAGCCCCGACTGCAAGGGCGTCAGGCGGAGCTCACCCTGCAGATGCAGCGCCGAGGTGAACAGGAACGCGCCCCACGTGGCGGGCCCGAACAACAGCACCCCGAGCCCCGGCCGCATGCCCGGCGCCCGCAGGACGGAGGCGTCCACCAAGGGCCGCCCCCCGCGGCCCGACACCCAGCGCTCCACACGGACGAAGACATAGAAGACCACGGCGCTGAGCCCGATCGAGACCCAGCCCCACACCGGCCAGCCCAGGTCGCGGCCGAGCACCAGCGGCACCACGAACAACAGGACGGCCACCGACAGTGTGACGAGCCCGAGCGGGTCAAGGCCGGTGCGCCCGCCGCCCCCGTCGGGCGGCAGCACCCGGAGCCCGGCGATCAGCAAAATGGCCCCGATCGGGACCATCACCAGGAACAGCACCCGCCAGCCCAGCCCGAGCCCGAGCATGATGCCGCCGAGTGCCTGGCCGACCACGATGCCGCCGCTGACGACGGCTGACCACAGGCCCATCGCCCGGCCTCTGGCCGCGCCGTGGTAGTTGCGCTGGATGAGCGTGAGCACCTGGGGCATCATCAGCGCGGCGCCGGCGCCCTGCGCGAAGCGGAACACCACGAGCCACCCGGTGGTGGGCGCCAGCCCGGAGCCCAGCGTGGTCAGGGTGAAGAAGGCCAGCCCGGCCAGGAAGGTGTTGCGGTAGCCGAAAAGGTCGCCGACCCGCGCGCCCGTGATCAGCAGGACGGCGTAGACGATGGTGTAGCCCGCCACGATCATCTGCAGGCCCGCGCCGGAGGAGTGCAGGTCCCGCTCGATGGTCGGGATGGCGACGTTGACGATGTTGACGTTCAGGATGGCCAGGAACTGCCCGACGAGGATGATCGCCAGGAGGATTCCGCTGGTCTTCGTCCTTTCCTGTTGGGGGGCAAGGGTGGCAGTAGTCATGACTACCAGATTGCGACAGACTGGATACCAGTAACGAGAGCCCATTTATCCTGGTATTGGAGGTACCTGGCTATGAAGCGGACCGACCTCGCCGCCTACCTCCGCAGCCGCCGCGAGCGCATCACCCCCGACATGGCCGGCCTGCCGCCCGGCACCCGCCGGCGTACGCCCGGCCTGCGCCGCGAGGAGGTCGCGCAGCTGGCCGGGGTGGGCGTGACCTGGTACACGTGGCTGGAACAGGGGCGGCCGATCAACGCCAGCATCCAGGTACTGGAGGCCATCTCCCGCACCCTCCAGCTCGACCCCGCCGAGCGCCTGCACCTGTTCCGGCTGGCCGGGCACCAGGATCCGGTACCCGTCGCCGACTCCGGCCGGGTCACTTCGGAGATGCGCCAGATCCTCGACCAGCTGAGCCCGATGGCCGCCTGCATCGCCACCAGCCGGCACGACATCCTCGCCTGGAACGCCGCGTACGCCGCGATCTTCCCCGAGATCGTCGAGGGCGAGCCGAACACCCTCTGGCTCACCTTCACCCGCGGCGACCTGTTCACGCGGCTGGTCAACCGGGAGGACGAGCTGGCGCGGGCGGTCGCCGTCTTCCGCGGCGCCTACAGCAGGCACGCGCACGACCCATGCTGGAAGGAGTTCGCCGAGAAGCTGATCGCGGCCAGCCCGGACTTCGCCCGGATGTGGGCGCGGCAGGACGTGGCCGACCCCGGACGCCGCGACAAGGTCTTCGTCAACGACGCCGTCGGCGAGCTCCACTTCACCACCACCAACTTCAGCTGCGACGCGGCCACCGAAACCCGCATGATCATCTATACCCCCGCGAACGAGGCAACCCGCTCCGGAGTGGTGTGGTTGACCGCACACACCCGCGAATCCGTCTGACATGGCATGCTCAATCCCTGAAGTGTGGGATCGAGGAGAAGTAGCCATAGATGAGACACCGCCCTGCCCTCCTGGCATTAGCCGTGGCCGTCACCGTGGCCGCATGCTCCGCGGCCCAGTCGGACCCGGATAGGTCCCCCGCGCGCAAGTCGATGCCGACCTCCCCCGAGGTGCCGACCAAGACCGCCGCCGAGCGGGAGCCGTACACGATCTCCTTCGGTGGGGACGTGCACTTCGAGGGCGTCTTACGCGCCCGGCTGGACGGCGACCCGCGCACCGCGTTCGGCCCGATCGCCAGGGTGCTGAGCCGGGCCGACCTGGCCATGGTCAACCTGGAGACGGCGATCACGACGGGCGGGACGAAGGCTCCGGGCAAGCAGTTCACCTTCCGGGCGCCGATCACCGCGTTCTCCGCGCTGAAGGCGGCCGGGATCGACGTGGTCAGCATGGCCAACAACCACGGCATGGACTACATGCAGACCGGCCTGGCCGACTCGCTGGCCGCGATCAAGCGCTCGAAGTACCCGGTCGTGGGCATCGGCAGGAACGAGGACGCCGCCTACAAGCCGTGGCGCAGGACCGTGAACGGCAACCGCGTCTCGATCATCGGCGCCACCCAGGTGCTGGACGCCGAGTTCATCCAGGCCTGGACCGCCACCGACAGCCAGGGCGGCCTGGCCTCGGCCAAGAACGAGGAACGGCTGATCCAGGAGGTCAGGAAGGCCCGCCGTACCTCCGACACGGTGATCGTCTATCTCCATTGGGGCACCGAGCGCATGACCTGCCCGAACCCGGCGCAGCGCTCCCTGGCCCCCAAACTGGCCAAGGCCGGCGCGGACGTCATCGTCGGCGGCCACGCCCACGTCCTGCTCGGCAGCGGTTACCTCGGCAGGTCCTACGTCAACTACGGCCTGGGCAACTTCCTCTGGTACGGCAACAGCCCCAGCGGCGTCCTCACCCTGACGATCAACGGCCGCAAGGTCATCAAGGACCAGTGGACCCCCGCCAACATCCAGGGCGGCACCCCCATCCCCCTGACCGGCACCGCCCGCACCCAGGCCGTCACGAGCTGGAAGGCGCTCCGCTCTTGCACAGGACTGTCCGCCCGTTAATCATTGGACCGTGCGTCTAATACCGTCTGGCGATGTACGGCTCGCGCTCTTCGAGGAAGGCGAGCGGGAGAACCCCACGATCCTGCTCGTCCACGGCTACCCGGACACCCACCGCGTCTGGGACGAGGTCGCCGGTCTGCTCAGCGAGCGCTACCACGTGGTCCGCTACGACGTGCGCGGAGCCGGGCAGTCCGGCGCACCGCACGACCGGCGTCACTACTCCTTCGACCACCTGGCCGCCGACCTCGGCGCGGTGCTCGACGAGATCGGCAAGCCGCGTGTCCACCTGGTCGGGCACGACTGGGGCTCGCTGCAGTGCTGGGAGGCGATCGGCCGCCCCGGCATCCGCGAGCGCGCCGCCTCCTTCACCACCTTCGGCGGCCCCGGCCTCGACCAGGCCGCCCACTTCCTGCGCTACGGCGGCCGCCGCGAGGTCGCCGGCCAGCTCGCCAGGTCCTGGTACATCGGTGCCTTCCAGCTCCCCGTCCTGCCCGAACTGGCCTGGCGCGGCCCGCTGCCCCGCGCGCTGGCCCGTTCTATGCGCCTGGCCGAGGGCATCGAACCGAGACAGGGACACCCGGCCGACACCCTGACACGCGACGGCCGCAACGGCCTGGCCCTCTACCGCCAGAACTTCTTCACCCGCCTGCGCGCCCCCGCCGACCCCGGCGTCGAGGTGCCGGTCCAGCTCATCGAGACCAGCCGCGACATCTTCGTCTCGCCCAATCTGCTGGCGTCGATGCGCCAGTGGGCGCCGGAGTTCTGGCACCGCAGGCTGGCGGCCGGGCACTGGGCGCAGCGCAGCCACCCCGAGGCCGTGGCCAGGATGATCGCCGAGTTCGCCGCGCACGTCGACGGCGGCGCCTCGACCCGCTCGCTGCGCCGCGACCGCGTGCGCGAGGGCCGCCGCGCCTACCAGGACCGCCTGGTCGTGATCACGGGCGCCGGCAGCGGCATCGGACGGGCGACCGCGCGCGCCTTCGCCGCGCACGGGGCCGAGGTGGTCTGCGCCGACCTCGACCGCGAGGCGGCCGTGCGGGTCGCGGAGGACATCGGCAAAGATTTCCGGCGTACGGCTCACGCCGTCCAACTCGATGTCGCCTCAACCACGGCCATGGAGGAGTTCGCCGGAAATATCGCGGCACAGTATGGCGTGCCGGATGTGGTGGTGAACAATGCGGGAATCGCGGTGGCCGGGCCGTTCCTTGACCATTCCCTCGACGATTGGCGTCGCACGCTCGATGTGAATCTCTGGAGCGTCATTCACGGCTGCCGGCTCTTCGCCCGCCAGATGGTCGATCGCGGCGAGGGCGGGCACATCGTCAACATCGCCTCGCTGGCCGCCTTCGTGGCGACGCGGGAACTGCCGGCGTACTCGACGTCCAAGGCGGCGGTGAAGATGCTCGGCGACTGCCTGCGGGCCGAGTTGGCCGGCCACGGCATCGGCGTGACCACGGTCTGCCCCGGCTTCGTGTCCACGGCCATCGCCCGCAACGCCACCTATGTCGGGTCCGACCTGCGGGAGCTGGCAGAGCTGGGACTCCAGCGGCGTGGGTATCCGCCGGAGCGGGTGGCGGCGCACATCCTGCGGGCCGTACACCGAAATGAGGCGGTTGTCCCGGTCAATGCGGAGGGGAAAATCGGATATGCGATGTCGCGGATCTCGCCCTCGGCGATGCGGGCTTTCGCCCGGTTATCCGGTGTCGTGAGAAATCCCGTCGTTGGACGGTAACGATCGCCCGCTTCGGGGGAAGATGGATTTCGTGTCCACCCCCGAAATTGACGACGACGACTGTTCGCAGCCCCAGCCGCTGCGCCGCAAGCCCACCCAGCGACGGAGCACACGCCGGGTGGAGCGGATGCTCGACGCGTGCGCGGCGCTGCTCGACGAGATCGGCTACGAAGCGCTCTCCACCACCCGCATCGCCGAACGCGCAGGCGTCGCGATCGGCTCGGTCTACCAGTTCTTCCCCGACAAGCGGGCCATCACCCAGGAGCTGACCAGGCGCAACGTGGAGCAGTTCGTCTCCAGGGTGGGCCGCAGATTCATGGAGGAGGACTACCGCGGCTGGTGGGAGGCGGTCGACGCGATCATCGACGAATACGTCGACATGCACAGGACCGTTCCAGGCTTCAAGAGCCTGCACTTCGGTGACGCCGTCGACCTCAACCTGCTCGACGTCGACATCGACAACAACGCGGTCATCGCCGGACGGCTGCGCGGCCTCCTGCTCAAGGAGTACGGCCTGGCCGACAGCGACGAGCTCGACATCGGGGTACTGGTGGCGGTGGAGGCCGGAGACGCGGTGCTCAAGCTGGCCTTCCGCCGCGACCCCAAGGGATCACCGGAGCTGATCGACGCGGCCAAGCAGATGGTCCGCGGATACCTCTCCCGCCAGCTCCGCCACCTGTCACCACAGAGCGACAGTTAACTCACCACCCGAAGACCGGGCGCCCGGGCCGCTCCCACAGGATCTCCAGACAAGCGCCCACCCACACAGCCCCTCGCCCGGACCTCTTCGCAGCGGTCGCACCCCCTCAGAGCCGCTCACCCCCGCTGGGGCTCTTCGGAGCGGATCGCAACCCCTGCGACGCCCACCCGCTGCACGATGCGCCGGCCAGGTGATGTCGCCCCACAGAGGCGCTCACCCCTCGGAGTGGCTCACCCCTCAGGCCCGCGCACTCCCGCCCAGGAGGCTTCCTCCTCGCGGCCGACCGGGGTGGTTCACTCGGGGAGCCACGCGGGCGGCGGGACCACGGGCGGGCGTTCGCGCTTTCTGGGCTTGAAGTCGGGCTTGTACTCCGGGGCCGGGACGAACGCCGCCGGGGCGGGCTGCTCGCGGATCGGCCTGGCAGGTGGGACCTCGCACGGCGCCGGGTAGGAGACCGGTCTGGTCTCGCGGGCGAGCCGGGCGTTCAGCCGCGCCTCCTGGGCGTGCAGATTACGCTCGGCCGCCTCGATCGACTCGACGCGGGCGGACAGGTAGCCGGCGGCTCCGGGGATGAGCGCGGACAGCACCACCGCACACGCCAGCGAGAAGGTCACCTGCTTGGACAAGCCCATCACAGCCCCCTCCGTCGCGGTTCGCGCGACGGCTATATGCCCTGCCGCCTGGGACAACACGCGGGCTGTGACCAGAGTTGTACCAGGCGTTACTCAATCTGTGCGTGTCTCGCCCTGCGTATTGCCCAGCAAAGACACCTGGTCGCTCGGTAGTCTCGGCGGTGTGGCGTATGTGACCCGTGAGCACCTTGATCGCCTGCTGGAGCGGGCCCTCCTGGCAGACGACCACAGCTCGCTGGCCAGGCAGCTCGACGATCTCGCCCATGAGTACTCCGAGGGCGACGTCTCCCGAGCGTCCATCCTGGTCCTTGCGGCTGAGGAGTGGCGCGCGGCCGGTCAGCCGGCGCGCGCGATGGACTGTTTTCAGCGCGCGCTGGAAGACGGTGGCGAGGCCAGTATCGATCCGCGCGCCGGGATCGCCGACACGCTCTTCGAACTGGAGCGTCCCGACGAGGCCCGCGAGATCATCGAAGCCCTGCGAGCCGAGCCGGCGATCCAGCCGGCCACCGCCCACAACATCGCCGAAACCCTGGTGGCCTATGGCGACCTGAGGGGCGGCCTGGAGTGGGCGACGCAGGCGGTGCTGTCGTGCGACAAGGACGACCCGGAACACGTCGCCCTCCTCCGCACCCGCTACCGCATCAGGGTGGACCTGGGCCTCCCGGAAGACGACCTGGACGCCCTGGTGTCCTAACCCCGAGCATCGGCCTCCTCCCACGGTCGCGCCCCCGGCACCGACCAGACCTCCGGCCGTGCCCGTCCTCGTCTCCGGGCGCTCCGGCCTGCCCCAAACCACGGGCCTCCTGCGGCACGGCCCTCCGGCGAGCGAGGCGGCGCACCGGCACGCGGGCTCCGTGCGGCGCGGCACTCTCGCGCGGCGCGGCGGGCATCAGGCGGTCACACCGAGGCGTCGTCTCGCCGAAGGCGGCCGCTCTGGCAACGCAGGGCCGCAGCCATGGCAACGCGATTCCCGCGAGACAGGCAAACGCCGGCTGTGCGCCCAAGGCGGGTGGCCGGGGTCAGGGCCTGTGGGGGTCGGTGGAGTCGTGGGATGGCGGGGGGACTGAGGTGGTCTCGGGGGTGGGTGGCGGCGCAGTACGGATGAGCGCGCAGATGTCATGGGTGAGCCCGCGTTCGTCGCGAGGGGTACGCGAGGACGTGCGACAGCGCGCAGGCTCGCGAGTGAGGCAAAAGGCAAAGGCAGAGCGAAAGGCAACAGGCAAGAAGCAAGAGGTAAGGGGTTGGAGCGCCACGATGTGGGGCTCGGGCCGCGTAGGTGTTTCCTCGCCGGCCACCAGGGCGCGGGCATGGTGGCGGCGGTCAGGGGTTCGCGTGGCCATCCGGGTGGAAGCTTGGCAACAGATCACCAGCACCCATTGCCAGAGATGACCTTGGTTGTGCCATGATTATCTTCGTCTTCGTGCAGGGCTGGTCGGAGACAACGAATGGGCTGGTCAGAGCCCTTATCGGAGCGGTCCTGTAAGTTGTGGTCAGCAACGTGCACGGGCCGCTCTGATCTATGCGCCTACGGCGAGCGTGTCGAGGTCGAATTCGCCGGCACGGACACCGAGGGTGAAGGCGTCCCACTCCTCGGGAGTGAAGACCAGGACCGGTCCGTCCTGCTCCTTGCTGTCCCTCAGCGCGACGTTTCCGTCGGCCAGGCGAGCGAATTCAACACACGCGGAATTGCCGTTGCAGAAACGGCTCTTCCGCCAGGCGGGCGTGACGTCCATTGGTTGTTCCTTATCCTGAATAGCGCTTCAACAGCCCCTTTGGTGTTGATTGCGCTTCCTAGTGGCCCTACCGCCACTGCATGATCTTGCGTTGGACCAGTACCCGAGATTCGTCCTCGGACAGGGCCGTGGCTCGAAGATGCTCAAATGCCTGCTCGTAGTCAGCCACGAGCTCCAGCGCTTCCACGAAGCGAGCCCCGTAGAGCAGCTCCAAGTAAACAGCATCGTCGAGGTCCACGAACTTCAGATGGACGAAGGCGCCGGTGTTGACCGGGTGCTCGCCGTCCAAGGGCAGAACCTGAACATTCACGTGAGGAAGCAGGGACATCTCCAGGAGGTGTCCGAGCTGCTCACGCATCACCGAGGGCTCACCGAAACGCCGCGTGAGCACGGATTCGTCCAGCACGACGGAGACCTCGGCCGGATCGGATCTGTGCAGGACACGCTGCTGCCGGTCGAGGCGGGCCTCGACGCGGCTGCGGACACCGCTGTGCGTGATCCGCGCGATGCCCCGGGTCGCCAGGATGACCTCCCTGGCGTAGTCCTCGGTCTGCAGCAGGCCCGGCACCAGCTGGGGTTCCCAGCCGCGATGAGCGGTGGCCTCTGCTTCCAGCCCCAGGAATGTCGTGTATTCCGAGGGCAGGGCGTCCTCGTAATCCTCCCACCAGCCGCGCTGGTCGGCATCCCTTAGGAGCCCCAGCAGTTCGTCGAGTTTCTCATCGTCGACCTTGAACAATCGGGCCATCGCCTCGATGTCCTCGGTGCTCGGCATGGTCTTGGAGGACTCGATCCTCGATACCTTGCTGGGCGACCAGCCGAGGCGCTCGGCGGTCTTGGCCCCGGTCAGCTTTCGGCGCTCACGAAGTAGGCGCAGCTCCTGGCCTAGCCTGAGCCTGCGGACAGTCGGGCTGCCCTGCTCTGATGGCACCGTCCACTCTCCTCATCGGGAATGAAGGTGTAGCGGTAAAGGACCGTTTGGAGCCCGGGTTTCTGGGCCGTTCACCCAATCTTACACTGCAACTTGCACGTGTAGTGCCACTTGGGCTTGCTCAAAGAGTTCCACGGGAGGACGGTGGAGGCAAGAACCTTCGCTGGTGCTACCCGAAGCGCACCTGGCAAGCCCACGACAGTTCTGATGCAAGTTGCACCGCAAGCCGGGTAGCAAGATGCGAAGAAATGTAAATCTTCTCTTGCTTAGAGTATTGCAGCAAGCACGGCCCGGGAGGACGATCAGGCCAGGAGGAGATGACGAGGGAAAAGGGAGGCCGACATGGACATCCGGCCGCGCGCCCCGCATCTCCCGCTGAACGCCTGCGGCCATGGCCGCGCCACCGGCAACGTCGCCGTCCCGGATACGTGCAACAACACCAGGGAGGCCGTTTGCCGGAAGGACACCGAACGCAAGTAGCGCCGCGTCGTAGCTCGTTCGAGCACAGAAATGCCGGACCGAAGCTGACCGCCAACCCGCCGCTCAAGGGCTGCCACCCTGCGACGACCCGGCTGCAGCACTCGGCCCGGCGAAAGAAGCCACCTCGAGTAATGCCGCGAAAGGGGTCTTCTATGTACTCACAAGGTACCAAGGGCCTGAGCCGAATCAAGTCCCGGATCCAGGAACTCATCGCGTGGGCCGACCGGGAAATCTGTATGGAGCCAGACGAATTCGCCCACCGGCGAGGCTGGACCGTGGCAAGGACCGGATTCGGAGCACGTTGCTACCGCGACCCACGCTTCGACCAGCTGAAGGTCACGGCCAAAGTTCCCGAGGAGGTGTCCTAGATGTCCCCCAGGAACCCCAGGAACCAGATCTACCCGGGATACGAGGACCTTCCCCCGGCCGGTCGCCCCGGCATCCTCACCGCCCTGTGGCGCATCCGCACCGAGCTGCTGCTGATCGCCGCGCTCGCCCTGTTCGTCCTGGCGGTGGTCGCCGCCACCCAGGACGGCACCTGGCTCCCCTTCATCATGCTGAGCAGCGCGGTCTCCGTCCCGGCCGCCACCCGTTACGGGCGCGGCTGGTTCGTCGGCCACTTCTGGTGCCTGGTCACCCGGCATCGCCTGCAGCGGACCTGCCTGGAGACCACCATGCACACCAGGTCGGGCCGCATCCCCCTGGTCCTGTGGATCACGCCGACCGTCACCGGCGAGAAGGCGCTCATCATGACCAGGGCCGGTATCTCCGCCGAGGAGTTCGAGGCCTACGCCGAGGAGATCGCGGCGGCCTGCTGGGCACGCAGTTCGCGGGTCTTCCGGCACCGCAAGTGGGCCAGCCTGCTCATCGTGGAGACCGTACGCAGGGACGGGGTCGAGGGCGCCGCCTCCCCTGGACTGGACCGTTTCTACGGCCGCAGGGCCTGGGTCAGTCTCAGGCCCGACGTCGAGGAGCCGCCTGATCTTCCCAAGACGCTCCTCCTGCCCCTCGTGGGCTGAAACACCAAGCAAGCCCCGGAGACCGCGGGGGCTCCGGGGCTTCCGCCCCACAAAGCCCACCCAGGGTTTTGTGGGGCTTTCGCTGTCACGAGTTGGGGTCTTCACGACGGGACGGCAAAAGGTCAAGATGAGTCTGGATAGCGAACTCAGGAGCTCTCATGACGACCGTGCACCGTACCTGCCCGCTCTGCGAAGCCGTCTGCGGCCTGACCCTGACCCTCGACGACGGCGGGCACGTGACGAGCGTGCGCGGTGACAAGGAGGACCCGTTCAGCAAGGGCTTCATCTGCCCCAAGGGGGCGAGCCTGGGCAAGCTGGACGAGGACCCGGACCGGCTGACCCGTCCGCTGGTCCGGGAGGGCGAGCTGTGGCGGGAGGTCGGCTGGGACGAGGCGTTCGCGGTGGTCCAGGAGGGTTTCTCCAGGGTCACCGAGACACACGGGCGCGAGGCGTTCGGCGTCTACCTGGGCAACCCCAACGCCCACACGATGGCGGGAGCCCTCTACGCCGCGCCGATGATCCGGGCGCTCGGCACCCGCAACGTCTTCTCCGCCAGCACCGCCGACCAGATGCCCAAGCACGTGGCCAGCGGGCTGATGTTCGGCCACCCGCTCAGCATCCCGGTGCCCGACCTCGACCGCACCGACTACCTGCTCATGCTCGGCGCCAACCCCCTGGACTCCAACGGCTCCCTCTGCACCGCCCCGGACTTCCCCGGCCGCCTCAAGGCGCTGCGCGGGCGCGGCGGCCGCCTGGTCGTCGTCGACCCGCGCCGCACCAGGACGGCGGCGCTGGCCGACGAGCACGTGTTCATCCGCCCCGGCACCGACGCCTACCTGCTGTTCGGCATCGTCCACACGCTGCTGGCCGAGGGCCTGACCGACGTGCGGCAGGAGATCAACGGGCTGGACGAGCTCACGCGGGCGGCCAAGCACTTCGCCCCCGACGTCGTGGCCCGCCGCACGGGCGTTCCCGCGGAGGTGATCGTACGGCTGGCCCGCGAGCTGGCCGGAGCCCCCACAGCCGCCGTCTACGCGCGCATCGGCACCTGCACGGCCGAGTTCGGCACGCTGGCCCAATGGCTGGTGGACGTGGTCAACGTGCTGACCGGCAACCTCGACCGGCCGGGCGGCGTCATGTTCCCGATGCCGGCCACGGAGGGCGGACGGCGGCGCAAGCCGTACCAGACGGGAAGGTGGCGCAGTCGCGTCAGAGACCTGCCGGAGGCGAACGGCGAGTTGCCCGTCGCGACGCTCGCGGACGAGATCGAGACGCCGGGGCAGGGCCAGATCCGCTGCATGGTGACGGTGGCCGGCAACCCGGTGCTGTCCGCGCCGAACGGCGGGCGGCTGGACGGGGCGCTGGGCGATCTCGCGTTCATGGTGAGCGTCGACCCGTATATGAACGAGACGACCAGGCACGCGCACGTCATCCTGCCGCCGCCGAGGGTGCTGCAGGCGGGACACTACGACTTCGCGCTGCTCGGCTTCGCGGTGCGCAACTACACGCGTTACTCGCGGCCGCTGCTGCCGCTGGCCGACCGGCCCTCCGAGGGCATGATCCTGGCCAGGCTGGCGGTGATCGCCTCGGGGCTGGACGGGGATCTGGACGCGTTCATCATCGGGCAGACGTTGGAGAAGGCGGTCTCCACGCCGGGGTCCGGTGTGGAGGGCAGGGACGCCGGCGAGCTGGCGGCGCTGCTCGACGGCGAGTCCGGCGCCGAGCGGCGGCTGGACATGATGCTGCGGCTCGGCCCCTACGGCGAGTGGTCGGGGCGCGGTGAGCTGTCGCTGCGCAAGCTGCTCGACAACCCGCACGGCCTGGACCTCGGCCCGCTGGAGCCCCGCCTGCCCGAGTTGCTGACGACCGCGTCGGGGCGGGTCGAGCTGGCGCCGCCACAGCTCATCGACGACGTGGAACGGCTGCGCGACGGCCTGGGTGACGAGGCGCCGGGCTTCCTGCTGATCGGGCGCCGGCACCTGCGCTCGAACAACAGCTGGATGCACAACGTCGCGCCGCTGGTCGGCGGGAGCAACCAGTGCACGCTCCAGATCAACCCGGCGGACGTGGCCCGGCTGGGCCTGGACGGCCACGCCACGGTCAGATCGTCGACCGGTGAGCTGACCGTGCCGCTGGAGCCGACCGACACGATCATGCCGGGTGTCGTGAGCCTGCCGCACGGCTGGGGGCACGCGGGCAGTGCACAGAGCGTGGCGGCCGAGCACCCGGGAGTGAGCGCGAACACGCTCACCGACGAGTCCACCGTGGATTTGCCGTCCGGAAACGCAGTGTTCAACGGGGTTCCGGTCACGATTTTGCCAACCGGTGTGATCACCGCACATTAGGGTGTCGCGCGTGACTATCGCGCCAGAAGAGGACCGCCTGAACGCCCAGATCGCCTTCGCCGTCGAGATCGACAAGTTGAAGCGGGTGATCCGCCGCAACCATCTCATGGATGGTTCGCGGAGGGAGAACGACGCAGAGCACTCCTGGTATGTCGGACTCCTGGCCATGATCTTGGGAGAGCACGCCCCGGCGGGCACCGACATCCAGCGCGTGGTCGCGATGCTGCTCGTCCATGACCTGGTCGAGATCGACGCGGGTGACACCTTCATCTACGACGCCGAGGCGGTGGCGGCGCAGGCCGGCGCCGAGCGGGCCGCCGCCGACCGGATCTTCTCCATGCTGCCGGGTGAACAGGGCGCGGAGATGCGGGCGCTGTGGGAGGAGTTCGAGGCCAGGCAGACGGTGGAGTCGCGCTTCGCCAAGGCGCTCGACCGGTTCGCGCCGATCCTGGCCAATCACCACACCGAGGGCGGCACGTGGCCGCTGTTCAAGGTGAAAGCGTCGCAGGTGCGGGAGAAGGTGCGCATCATCGAGGAGGGCTCGGCCTCGCTGGGCGTGTACGCGCTGGAGTTGGTGGAGCTCTCGGTCGCCAGAGGGCACCTGTCTGAGTGACCGGCCCATGCCCGGGGTAGGGCACTTGTCGTGAAAGAGACAGTACGCGCGAGACGTCGGCACTTGCGGCGTTTCGTGGGGCCGGTCGACCTGGCCGACCGGCTGGAGAAAACCAGAGCCCTGGACGAGCCGATCCGGGTGCTGGCCAAGACCGTACGCGAGAAGGTCCGCCCGGGGCGGCTGCGCGATTTGCTTCACGGCGTGCCCACGGGCAAGCCGTTGCACCCTCCGCTGGCCACCGTGACACTCGGCTGCTGGCTGTCGGCGAGCGTCCTGGACGTGGCCGGCGCCGACCGGCGGGCGGTCCGGCTGCTGCTGGCGGCCGGGATCGCGGGCGCGGTGCCGACCGCCGCCGCGGGGCTCACCGACTGGTCCTCGCTTCACCGGGAGCAGCAGCGGGTCGGGTTCGTGCACCTGCTGGCCAACGTCGGCGCGCTCGGGTTGTTCTCCGCCTCGCTGCTGGCCCGGATGCGCGGCCACGATCGCGGCGGGCGGGTCCTGTCGTTCCTCGGGCTGGGCGCGGCGGGCGTGGGCGGCTACCTCGGCGGCCATCTGGCCTACCGGCAGGCGGCGGGCGCCAACCACGCGCCGCAGGTCTCCCACCTGGTGCCGCTCGGCTGGCACGACCTCTGCCTGCTCAAGGACCTGCCGAGCGGGCGGCCGGTCGCGCGCCGCCTCGGCTACATCCAGTTGTTCGTGCTGCGCACCGGCGAGTCGGTGACCGTGCTGGCCGACCGCTGCCCGCACCTGGCCGGACCGCTGCACCAGGGCCGCCTGATCGTGGAGGACGGCGAGGCCTGCGTGGTCTGCCCCTGGCACGGCAGCACGTTCCGCCTCGACGACGGCACCGTCAAGCACGGCCCGGCGACGGCCCCCGCGCCCACGTTCGAGACCCGGATCAGGCGTGACGGGACCATCCAGGTACGCCCGGGAGGTTGACGTTAACCTTACTTGAGGTTCTACGGTCGATCCATGTGCGAGATTCTGGTGACCGGGGCCTCCGGCGACATCGGCCGGCACGTCTTCGCCTCGCTGAGCGCGGCGGGAGTGCCCGTGCGGAGGCTGTCAGGGGAAGACGCCGACCTGCTCGATCCGGTACGCCTCGAACCCCGCCTCGACGGGGTGGAGACGGTGTTCCTCGTGTGGCCGGCCCTGAACGCGAAGGGCGCGGCGCCGGTGATCGAGCTGATCGCCGGGTACGCGCGGCGCGTGGTCCTTGTGTCGGCCTACACGCACGGCTTCTACACCGACATCGAGCGGCTGATCGAGCATGCCGGGCCCTCCTGGACGTTCCTGCGGCTCGGCGGCCTGGCGTCCGGCACCCTGGCCATGGCCGACCAGGTGCGGAACGGGGTGGTACGCCGGCCGTACGGGATGGCCAGGAGGTCCTTGATCCACGAGAAGGACGTGGCGGCGGTCGCCACGCACGTGCTGGCCTCGGCCGGGCACGGCGGCGTGCGTTACGCGCTCAGCGGGCCCGAGGCGCTCACCCAGGTCGAGCAGGTGCGCATCCTCGGCGAGGCGGTGGGCCGGGAGGTGCGGTGGGAGGATCTGGCGCCCGAGGTGGCGCGGCCGGAACTGCTGAGGACCTGGGGGGACGAGGCGTACGTGGACGCGGAGCTCAAGGCCTGGGGCGAGTTCGCGGACTCACCGGAGCCGGTCACCAACACCGTGCGGGTGCTGACCGGCCGGGAGCCGCGGACGTTCCGGGAGTGGGCGCGCGATCACGCGGACGCCTTCCGCTGATCGGCGGGGTGCTCGACCAGGGCGAGGATGCGGCTGGACATGAACCGGGCGGTGCGTACGGCACTGCCGCTCCTGGTCACCTCGCTGACTTCGACCAGACCTCGGCGGGTGGCCACCTCGACCCTGCGGCCGGCGCGGGTGGCCTTGACTTCGTAGGTTCGCGGGGTTCCCCCGGCGTCGATGACGATCTCTACCCAGTCACCCTTCATGTCTAGATTTATACCCAGAAAGACCTATTTTTATCCGTACACTAGTTTGATAATCGCCGCGATTCCGACGCAGACGATGACCCCGCGCAGCACCGGTGCGGGGATCTTCCTGCCGACCTTGGCGCCGACGTAGCCGCCGATCGTGGCGCCCACGGCGATCCCGGCCACGGCCCACCAGTCGACCTCCGCCACCAGGATGAACAGCACGGCGGCCGCGCCGTTCACGATCAGGGACAGGACGTTCTTGGCGGCGTTGACCCGCTGCAGGCCGTCGGTGAGGAAGCTGCCGAGCAGGCCGATGAGCAGCACACCCTGGGCGGCGCCGAAGTAGCCGCCGTAGACGCCCGCGCCCAGCACGCCCAGCCAGAGGACGACACCGCCGTCGGGGTGCGCGTGCTCACGCCGGGCCGACAGCCAGCCGTTCAGCTTGGGCTGGATGACGACGAGCACGCAGGCCAGCCCGATCAGGATCGGCACCACGATCTGGAAGACGTCCGGGTCCAGCCAGAGCAGCAGCAGGCCGCCGGCGAGCGAGCCGATCAGCGAGGCCACACCCAGCTTGACCAGCCGCTCACGCTGCCCGGACAGCTCGGCGCGGTAGCCGTAGGCACCGGTGAACGAGCCCGGCACCAGGCCGATGCTGTTGGAGACGTTGGCCACGACCGGGTCCACGCCTACCGCCACCAGCGCGGGGAAGGTGATCAGCGACCCCGACCCCACCACCGCGTTGATGGCTCCGGCCCCGACCCCGGCCGCGCACACCGCGGCCACCTCCCACGGCGTCACTGCCCCTCCTCGCTCAGAACTCGTTTCCCGAGCTTAGAGACCTGGGAGATATCTCTTTACGCCGGGTCCTTCGGCGGGCCGAACAGGCCGCCGAGACCCTCAAGCACCTTGCCCATCTCCGACGGCACGATCCACAACTTGTTGGCGTCGCCCTTGGCGATCTCGGGCAGCATCTGCAGATACTGGTAGGCCAGCAGCCGCTGGTCGGGATTGCCCTCGTGGATGGCCTTGAACACCATGCCGATCGCGTCGGCCTGGCCCTTGGCCCGCATCGCCTGCGCCTCGGCGTCGGCCTGCGCGCGCAGCACGGCCGCCTCCGCCTCGCCGCGCGCCCGCAGCACCGCCGCCTGCTTCTCGCCCTCGGCGGTCAGGATCGCCGCCTGCCGCTGGCCCTCGGCGGTCAGTACGGCGGCGCGCTTGTCGCGGTCGGCGCGCATCTGCTTCTCCATCGAATCCTGGATGGAGGAGGGAGGGTCGATCGCCTTGAGCTCGACCCGGTTGACCCGGATGCCCCACTTGCCGGTCGCCTCGTCGAGCACGCCGCGCAGCTCGGTGTTGATCTCCTCGCGGGAGGTCAGCGTGCTTTCGAGATCCATGCCGCCGACCACGTTCCTGAGCGTGGTGACGGTCAGCTGCTCGACGGCGACGATGAAGTTGGCGATCTCGTAGGTGGCCGCCTTGGGGTTGGTGACCTGGAAGTAGATGACGGTGTCGATGGAGACGACCAGGTTGTCGGAGGTGATCACCGGCTGGGGCGGGAAGGAGACCACCTGCTCACGCAGGTCGATCTCGTCCCTGATCCGGTCGATGAACGGCATCACGAGGTTGAGTCCCGGGCCGAGCGTGCGGTGGTAGCGGCCGAGCCGTTCGACGATCGCCGCGGTCGCCTGCCCGATGATCCGGACCGTCCGGTACAGGGCCAAGCCCACCAGCACGACCACGACGAGGATGACGATGAGCTCCGTGGCCATGGCACGCTCCGGAAAGTCGTGGGGGTCCCGACCACGGAGATCCTATTTGGTTTTGTACAGAGGCGGTCGGTAACCGCACAAATACGATCTAGTGCGCTCTCGCGTACCAGCGGCCCTCGGCGCTGCGGTCCAGCGACAGCGGAACGCCGAAGGTGCGGGAGAGGTTGTCGGCGGTCATGACCACGTCGAGCGGCCCCTGCGCCACCACCGAGCCGTGCTTCAGCAGCAGCCCGTGCGTGAACCCGCTCGGCACCTCCTCGACGTGGTGCGTGACCAGCACCAGAGTCGGCGAGCGCTGGTCCCCGGCCAGCAGTGACAACCGGCGCACCAGGTCCTCGCGCCCGCCCAGGTCGAGCCCGGCGGCCGGCTCGTCCAGCAGCAGCATCTCGGGGTCCGGCATCAGCGCGCGGGCGATCTGCACCCGCTTGCGCTCGCCTTCCGACAGCGTGCCGAACCTGCGCCTGATCAGATGGGCGGCGCCCATCATGTCGATCAGCTCGACCGCGCGGGTGACGTCGTTGGAGTCGTACTCCTCCGTCCAGCGGCCCAGGATCGCGTACGACGCCGTCAGCACCAGGTCGATGACCTTCTCCTCGGCCGGGATGCGCTCGGCCAGCGCCGCGCTGGCCAGCCCGATCCGCGGACGCAGGTCGAAGACGTCGGCCTGCCCCAGCCGCTCGCCCAGAATCTCGACCAGACCTTCACTCGGATACAGCAGCGTCGCCGCCACCTGCAGCAGCGTGGTCTTGCCCGCGCCGTTCGGCCCGATGACCACCCAGCGCTCGTCCTCGTTGACCGTCCAGTCGATGCCACGCAGGAGAGCCGCGCCGTCGCGTCTGACGGCGACATCCTGTAGCCGCAGCACCTGACCGCCCATCCCCGATACCTCCTCGCGCCCGATTGTCCCGGTTGCCGGAACGCACGGGACAAACCTATTGCAGGGCGAGCACATATCGTGGATCAGTGCGCGCTGAATCACCTGTCTCCCCCGCACTCGTGGCCTGGGGCAACGCCTGGCTGGCCGGTCACGTGGGCCTCGACGAGGCCGCCGACCAGGTGGAGTCCGTCGCAGGACCCACGTTGATCGCCACCGTCCCCCTCCGTGTGCACCTCGCCGACCTGCGCTCGCAAGGTCTCCATGAGGTACGGCTGGCCCTCCCGGCCCCCGGCGACCCGCTGGGGCTGTCGGGGCCGCCCGACTTCAACGCCGCCGCGGTGGACGCCGGGCAGGCGGCGATAGCCGTACTCGCCGAGCGGAACATCGGCCTGGTGCCGGAACCCGACCTGCGCGGCTCCTCCTACCAGGGCACCGCGTTCACGGTGCACCCGGCCGGACCGGTCCGCGCCGACCTGCCCTCCGTGGCCGAGGCCGAGCGCGATCTGGCCGAGGCCATCCAGGCCGCCACCGAGGCGCTCACCTCGGTCGAAGGGCCGGGCCAGGCCCATCCCGGCCAGTTGGAGCGCGCGGGCGGCGAGCTCGCGCCCGGCTACCCGGGCCGCGCCCACCGCGTGTCCGCGCTGGCCGCGCGACTGGCGGTGATGCTCCGGCTGGCCGACGAGGGCCTCGGGCTGACCTCCGCGCAGATGGCGACCAGGTCCGCGGCCCTGCGCCAGCTTGATCACGCGGTACGGCGGGCCACCGTGGCCGCCCACCACGCGATCTTCGAGCCGATCAGGAACCCGTGAGCTTCCAGAACCGGATCCGCTTGTCCTTGCCGGCGGTGACGATGGCCGGCCTGCCCGACATCGTCACCACGGCGACCAGCAGGACGCCCTTCTTGTGGGCTTTCACCGGCTTGCCGAGCGGTTTCCTGGTCTTGGGATCCCACAGCCGCATCGTGCCGTCGGTACTACCCGAGACCAGCACCACCCGCTCGCCGACCACGCCGAACGACAACGAGTAGACGATCTTCTTGTGCCCGGTCATCGGCTTGCCGATGGACTTGCCGGTCTTCGGGTCCCAGAGGCGGATCTTGTTGTCCTTGCCGCCGGAGGCCACCACCGGGCGGCCGTCCAGCGCGCCCATCGCGATCGAGTAGACGCCCTTGGTGTGCCCCTTGTACGGCTTGCCGTACTTCTTGCGCTTGGCCAGATCCCACAGCCGCAGCGTCCTGTCCTCGCCGGCCGAGACGGCGACCACGCGTGCGCCGACGCGGCCCACCCCCAGCCAGTTGACCGATCGGGAGTGGGCGCGGACGGTCTTGCCCGCCTGCTTCCTCTTGCCCAGGTCCCAGAACTTCAGCATGCCGTTCGCGTCGCCGCTCACCGCGACCCACTTGCCGCCCGCCTTGCCGACCGCGACCGCGTAGACGGAGTCGCCGTGGTAGCCGAGGACCTTGCCCTTGCGGGTCTTGAGGTTCCAGAGGCGGACCGTGCCGTCGTACCCGCCGGAGACGGCCATCGGCGTCTTGCCCATGGTCAGGCAGGCGACGGCGTACACCTCCTGGCTGTGGCCCTTCAGCCTGGCCACGTACTTGTGGTCCTTGGCGTTCCAGATCCGCACCTGGCCGTCCTGGCCGCCGGAGACGAGCATCAGCTTGCCGGAGATGGTGATCGCGGAGACGGTCTGGACGGCTTTGGAGTGGCCCTTGAGCGGCTTGCCGTCCTGTTTGCCCAGGGCTGGGGGCTGGATGACCACCTGGGGCGGCGGCGTGGGCGTCGGGGTCGGGGTCGGGGTCGGCGTTGGGGTGGGCGTCGGGGTGATCGAGGTGGTGACGCCCGCGACGCTCTGCTTGTCCGGCTCGCCCTCGCCAGAGGTGAACAGCCTCGGCACCACGACCAGCAACGTCGCGCTCAAGGCCAGTGCGACCACCAGGGCGGCGGTGACCAGGCCGGCGCGTCTGCGCTGGTTCGGGCCCGGGTTCTGGGGGACGCCCTTGAAGAACGCGTCGTTGTCGCCCGGAGGCGGCGGCGGGCTCAGGTGAGCGTGCGGGTTCGGGTGCTGTGCGGCCTGGGGGTGCGGGCTCTGGTGCTGCGCGGCCTGGGGGTGCGGAGCCGGCTGCGCGGCCTGGGAGTGCGGAGCCGGCTGCGTGGCCGGCTGTGCGTACGGCCGGCCGTACACGCCGGAGGGGTTGGCCCATCCGGTCGGCGGCACGGGCGGCGGGAACCCCGCGGGACCCTGGGCCGGGTGGGCGGGCGGGATGGACGGCGGGTCGGCGGCGACCTGGGAGCCCGTGGTCATCGCCACGTCGGCGTCGCGCTCCGGGATGGGGCCCTGGTTCTCCAGGAGGGCGAAGAGGGTGTCGGCGGCCGTCGGGCGTTCGTCGGCGCGCTTGCTGAGGCAGGCGCGCACGATCGTGCGGAGGTTGTCGGGAAGGGCGGAGAGGTCGGCTTCCTCGTTCATCACCCGGTAGATGACGGCGGGCAGGCTGTCCTGGCCGAACGCGGGCCGCCCGGTGGCCGCGAAGGTCATCGTCAGGGCCCAGCTGAACATGTCGCCGGCCGGTCCCACCCGCTCGCCGGAGATCTGCTCGGGCGACATGTACGCGGGTGTGCCCACGACCCCGCTGCTGATCGTGATCGCCGAGTCCAGCGCCCTGGCGATGCCGAAGTCGATCACCCGGGGGCCGTCGCTGCCGATGAGCACGTTGCTGGGCTTGAAGTCGCGGTGGACGATGCCGGCCCGGTGGATGGCGGCCAGCGCGGTGACGGTGCCGACGGCCAGCCGGTAGAGCGCGCCGCCCTGGCGCGGTCCCTCGGTCTGGACGACCCGCTGCAGCGAGACGCCGTCGACCAGCTCGGAGACGATGTACGGCCATTCGCCGTCCATGTTCGCCCCGATGACCTGCGCGGTGCAGAACTGCGCGACGCGGCGGGCGGCGGCCACCTCGCGCATGAACCGCTCGCCGTCGATGCCCGGACGGTCGAGCCGGGTGTTGAGCAGTTTGATGGCGACCATCTGCCCGTCGGGGCCCTGGCCCTGGAAGACGACGCCTTGCGCGCCTTTACCCACCCGGCCCAAGAGCCGATAGTTCCCCAGCGATACAGGATCACCCTGCTGTAAGGGGTGCAAATCCGGCACGTATCCCTCCCCCTTACGCAGAAACCCCCAAGACAAGCCTGGCCAGCAACCCCAAACCCGCGCAAGCACCGCCAGATCACGAAAGATCATCACTCTTTGTGGGATATTTGCCCTCGGCAATAATCAGCTGAAGAATCTGGGATTTCCAGCACCGTAGGGGGAGCCGCATATGCGCAAGTCTCTCAGCATGCTCTTAGGCGCGAGCCTGGCCGTCACCGGATTGACCGCCATACCCGCCCAGGCAACCACAAAAGCCACCATTGTTTCCCAAACCGCCCGCGCGCCGTACTCGAACTTCAAGGTCAGCGTCAAATACAGCACCCGTACCAAGCGCGGCGGAAAGATCCTCTACAAGATCAAGGCCAAGAACCTCGGCCCCCACTACGCCGACTACTTCTGGGTCGGCGGCCAGGTCCCCAAGGGCGTCGTCCCGACGCTGCGGTGGAGCGCCGCCAAGGGCACCAAGTGCAACTGGGAAGGCCGGTACTTCTGGTGCTGGGGCCGCTACGCCCTCGAAGTCGGCGACTCCGAATGGCTCAACTTCCAGGTGACGCTCAAGAAGAACACCAAGGGCACCGCCGTGGCCAAGCTCGGCGTGATCGCCTTCGATGTGCCGCTGGGCGCGGAGAACATCGACGAGGAAGAGCTTGAGCGCATCGGCATCAAGGGCTGGAAGTGGCTCAAGACCACCAAGACCAGGATCGTCTGGCCGCCCAAGCGCCCCACGCGCGGCTGGACGCCTCCGCCGGTGGTCAAGGACTACAACCCGCCGGTGGTGCACGAAGAGTCCAACAAGAAGAAAGACACATAAAGACCTTAAGGGCGTCACTTTCCTTTACGGCAAGCCGACCGAGCCGCCACCCGCCGACCATGGCCGGCGGCCTCCAGGAAGACGCCATCAGCCCCGCACAGGGCCGGGCGCCGCAACGGCGCCCGGTCACCGGGCACGGCGCTCCCTTCCCAGCGCGCGACCAACTCCTGCTTCCCACGAGATGCGAACAACCAGCGGACCCACCGGGGAGGTCCGGCCAGGCGGGTGGTCGGGCGGGTCAGGCCAGGCCGTGGCGGACGGCGTAGAGTGCGGCCTGGGTGCGGTCCTGGACGCCGAGTTTCATGAGCACGTTCGACACGTGTGTCTTGACCGTCTTCTCCGCCACCGTCAGCGCCCGCGCGATCTCCCGGTTGGAACGTCCGGCGGCGATCAGGGTGAGGACCTCGCGTTCGCGTTCGGTCAGCTGGACCGGGCCCGGGACGTGCGCCTCGGGAGCGGACGGGCCCGCGCCGAGCATGGCCTCGGCCGCCTCGGGGGCCAGCAGCACCTGACCGCCGTGCACCGCCCGGACCGCCTGCACCAGCGCCGACGGGTCCACGTCCTTGTACAGGAAGCCCGCCGCGCCCGCCCGCATGGCCGGGCCCACGTCGGAGCGGTCGCTGACCGAGGTGAGCACCACGATCCGCGTCGCGGAACCGGTCAGGCGTTCGAGTGCGCCGAGCCCGCCGAGCACCGGCATCTTGAGGTCGAGCAGCAGCACGTCCGGCTTGAGCTCGCCGACGAGTTCGACCGCCGCCTGCCCGTCTCCGGCCTCGCCCACGACCGTGATGTCGTCCTGGAGGTCGAGGAAGGTGCGCAGGCCCTGCCGTACCACCGGATGGTCGTCGGCGATCAGCACCTTGATCAAATCCCCACCTCCACCAGAACCGTGGTCCCCTCGTCCCGGGACGAGCCGACGGTCAGCGTGCCGCCGACCGACTCCGCCCGGTCCTTCATGGACGCCAGCCCGAGCCCTCTGGAGCCGGCCTGGTCGAAACCCGTGCCGTTGTCGGCCACCGAGAGGGCCAGCTTGCCATCCTCGTACGCCAGCCGCACCCACACCTGGGTGGCGCCCGAGTGGCGCAGCGCGTTGTGCAGCGACTCCTGGGCCACGCGCAGCACCACCACCTCGACCGCCGGGTCCAGCGGCGGGAATTCGTCGCTGTCGAACGTGATGGCCGCGGGCTGCAACCGGTCGAGCATGCGTACGTGCTTGCGCAGCGTCTCGCTCAGGCCGTGGCGGTCGAGCTCGGCCGGGCGCATCTCCACGATGACCGCCCGGAGCTCGGCCATGGCCTCACCGGCCAGCTTCTGGACGCGTTCGAGCTCGGCGGCGGCCCGGTCGGGGTCGGTGCGCAGCATCGTGGCCGCGGCCTGGGCGGTCAGCCGCAGCGAGAACAGCTTCTGGGTGACCGCGTCGTGGAGTTCGCGGGCCATGCGGTTGCGCTCTTCGACGAGGGCCAGCTCGCGGCCCTGCTCGTACAGCCTGGCGTTGGTGAGCGCGATCGCGGCGTGCGCGGCGAACAATGTGAGCAGGTCCTGGTCGTCCTGGGTGAAGCCGCCGGGGGTGCGCTTGTTGGCGAGGAAGATGATGCCGAGCACCTCGTCGCCGTCGCGGATCGGGACGCCGAGGAAGTCCTTCATGACCGGGTGCGCCTTCGGCCAGTACTCGAACCTGGGGTCCTCGCGCAGGTCGGGCAGCCTCGCGGGGGTCCCCTCCTGGAGCATCGCGCCGAGCATGCCATGCTGGCGGGGCAGCGGGCCGATCGCGTCCCACTGCTTGTCGGTCAGGCCCTCGGCGACGAACTCGGCGAACGAGCCGTCCTCGTCGGGCACGCCGAGCGCGGCGTAGCGGGCGTCGAGCAGGCGTTGCGCCGAGCGCACGATGACCTGCAGCACCTCGCGCACCGACAGGTGACGGGTGACCGCCAGCACGGCCGAGCTCACGGCCTGCAATATCTCGTCGCGATCGGGGGTCACCCGACCACTCTATGGTCCTAGGTCGATGTGCCCAGTCCCGGGCGGGACTTCAGCCCGATGTACGGCGGGCCACGCCTTTCTAGCGTCTAACCATGACGAACACCGCACTCATCACCGGCGCCTCCCGCGGTCTCGGCCTCGCCCTCGCGAGGTCCCTGGCAGGTGCGGGATGGAACCTCGTCCTCACCGCGCGCGGCGCCGACGATCTGGAGAAGGTCGCCGCCGAGATCGGCGCCACCGCGATCCCCGGCGACGTGGCCGAGGCCGAGCACCGCGAACGGCTGGCCAAGGCGGCCCCCTCGCTGGACCTGCTGGTCAACAACGCCAGCGGACTCGGCGCCACACCGCTGCCGAAGATCGCGGGCTATCCGCTGGAGGCGTTCCGCGTCCTGCTGGAGACCAACGTGATCGCCCCGCTCTCCCTCATCCAGGCGACCATTCCGGCGCTCAGGGCCGCCGGGGGCGCGATCGTGAACATCACCTCCGACGCCGCCACCGGCGCCTACGAGGGCTGGGGCGGCTACGGAGCCACCAAGGCGGCCCTGGAGCAGCTCTCGAACGTCCTGGCCGCCGAAGAGCCCGACGTCGCCGTCTGGTGGGCCGATCCGGGCGAGATGAACACCCGGATGCTGGCCGACGCCGTGGGAGCCGACGAGGCCGCGGGCGCCGCCGACCCGGCGCGGGTCGCGATCGCCCTGCACGACCTCATCAAGCGCCGCCCGGCCAGCGGGCGGGTGACCCTGCAATGACCGCCATCCTGGACGGCGGGCCCTCGGGTCTCGACTTCCGGCTTCCCGCCGCGCTGGAGGCCCACGCGCCGCCCGAGGCCCGTGGTCTGTCCCGCGACGGGGTACGCCTGCTGGTGAGCCGGGGCGGCACGCACACCCATCACCCGTTCGGCGACCTGCCCGGTCAACTGGATCCCGGCGACCTCGTGGTGGTCAACAACTCGGCCACGCTTCCCGCGGCGGTGCGGCTCGACCGGCTCTCGGTGCACTTCTCCACCGCCCGCGAGGACGGGACGTGGCTGGTGGAACTGCGGCGCCGTACGGCGAAGGCGTCCGAGCCCTACGGCGGGGGCGAGCCGGGCGAGTGGCTGCCGCTGCCGGGCAACGCGACGCTCAGGCTGATCGAACGCGAGACCCCGCGGCTGTGGCGGGCGCGGCTCGACCAGGACGTGGAGAAGTACCTGGCCAGGAAGGGCGTGCCGATCCGCTACTCCTACGTGGACCGGGACTGGCCGCTGGCCGACTACCAGACGGTGTTCGGCACCGTGCCGGGCAGCGCGGAGATGCCGAGCGCGGGACGGCCGTTCACGGCGGAGCTGGTGACGGCGCTCGTGTCACGGGGCGTGGGGGTCACGCCGATCACCCTGCACACCGGCGTCGCCTCCCCGGAGAAGGACGAGCCGCCCTACGCCGAGCGCTACGACGTGCCCGAGCACACGGCGCGCCTGGTCAACCTCACGCGGCGCGATGGCGGGCGCGTGGTCGCCGTCGGCACGACCGTCGTACGGGCGCTGGAGACGGCGACCGGCGCCGACGGGCTGGTCAGGGCGTCGAACGGATGGACCAGGCACCTGGTCACGCCCGACACGCCGCCGCGTGCGGTCACCGGGCTGATCACCGGGCTGCACGAGCCGAGGTCGAGCCACCTGCTGATGCTGACGGCGTTCGCGGGCCGGGAGAGGCTGGCGGAGGCGTACGCGGAGGCGCTTCGCGAGGGGTATTTGTGGCATGAGTTTGGTGATGTGCACTTGATTCAGAAGTAATTGCTTTACATGGATTTTGCCTGCGTGATAGGAAAAGCCGACGTTCACGGGGGGTTTTCCTCGTCCCACTTTCCTCACGGAGACAGCTGCATGCGCAACTCCATCACGAAGGTAGCCACCTTCACGCTCGTCGCGGGGGCCATGATCCTTCCGGCCGTCCCGGCGGCTGCCGGCACCGCCACCACGACCACCACCGTCGCCGCCAAGGCCTCGGACCAGCCTTACTCGATCATGAAGGTGGGCGTCAGGGCGCCCAAGACGGTGAAGCGCGGCGGCAAGATCCAGTACCGGATCGACGTGCTGAACACCGGCCCCCACCAGGCCGACTACTACTGGGTCGGCGGCAAGCTGCCCAAGGGCATCGTCAACGGCCTGCGCTACAACGGCCCCAAGGGCACCCAGTGCGACTGGGACCCGACCGGGTTCTGGTGCTGGGGCCCCTGGGAGCTGGAGAAGGGTGACAAGGACTGGCTCGACATCCAGGTCACCCTGAAGAAGGGCACCCGCGGCACGGCCACCGCCCAGCTCGGGGCACTGGTGTACGACATCCCGATCGGCATGGAGAACATGGACAAGGAGGAGATCGACCGGATCGGCGGCTTCAAGTCCTGGTTCTACGGCAAGAAGGTCAAGACCAAGATCGTCCGCTAGGTCGCTCCACGCGAACCCCGGGACACCCGGGGTTCGCCCTTGGTCCGTGGTGGACGGTCAACAGGGCGTCGTGGCGGTGGGGGCCACGTGCGACGTGCGCGGCGCCCGACGATCGGCGCTCACCCCCTCCGGCGGGAGGCGGGGGCGGTGGCTTGCCGTAACGGGAAGCGGGCGTCCGAATGTTGGGCCGATGAGCAGCGGGCGGATGCGGCGCAGTACCGTGGCTCAAGTGGACCAGCGCACCCTCCTGATCACGCTCACCGGCCCCGACCGGCCCGGTGTCACCAGTCGCCTGTTCTCCGTCCTGGCCGGGTTCCCGGTCACCGTCTCCGACATCGAACAGGTCGTCATCCGCGGCCGGCTGACCCTCGGCGTGCTCGTCGCCTACGTCGGCGGCCCGTCCACCGGCACCGGCAGCACGCTCGGCGCCATGTGGACCGCCGTCGAGCGCACCGCGGAAGACCTCGGTCTGGAGGTCGAGCTCTCCACCGGCTCCCTCACCAAGGAGCAGCGCCGCCGCGGCCGCCTGTCGGTCAGCGTGCTCGGCCCCTCGCTCCCCCCGGCCGCCATCGCCGGCATCGCGGGCAGGATCGCCGCCGCCGGCGCCAACATCGACCGCATCGAACGCCTGGCCCAGTGGCCGGTCACCTGCATCGAACTGTCGGTGTCCGGTGCCGACCCCGACGCGCTGCGCGTCGAACTGGCCGCCGAGGCCGCCGCCCAGAAGGTGGACGTGGCCGTCCAGCGCACGGGCCTGTCCCGGCGGGCCAAGCGGCTCATCGTCATGGACGTCGACTCGACCCTCATCCAGGGCGAGGTCATCGAGCTGCTGGCCGCCCACGCGGGCTGCCTGGACGAGGTGGCGCGGGTCACCGAAGAGGCGATGCGCGGCGAGCTGGACTTCGCCGAGTCGCTGCGCCGCCGGGTGGCGTTGCTGGAGGGGCTGCCGGCGTCGGTGTTCGAGCAGGTGCGCCAGGAGGTCGTCCTCACCGCGGGCGCCCGGACGCTGGTGCGCACGCTCAAGCGCCTCGACTACCGCTTCGCCATCGTCAGCGGCGGCTTCACCCAGATCACCGACTCGCTGGTGTCGGACCTCGGCATCGACTACTCGGCGGCGAACGTCCTCGAAGTCGTCGACGGCCACCTCACCGGCCGGGTCGTCGGCGAGATCGTCGACCGTCCCGGCAAGGCGCGCGCGCTGGAGCGCTTCGCCCGCGAGGCCGGCATCGCGATCAGCCAGACGGTCGCGATCGGCGACGGCGCCAACGACCTCGACATGATCGCCACCGCCGGGCTGGGCATCGCCTTCAACGCCAAGCCCGTCGTCCGCCAGGCCGCCGACACCGCCGTCAACTCCCCGTACCTGGACGTGATCCTCTACCTCCTCGGCATCTCCCGCGACGAGGTCGAGGCCGCCGACGCCGAGGACGACGTCCTGGCGCCGAACTGAGCGCGACGGCTCAGCGCCGGGTGACCGATCGGGCCAGGTCGAGGGCGTCGGTGTTCAGGGTGCGCAGCGCCGGGTGGGCGGTGACCGCGTGGCGCAACGCCCGCCGTACCGAGGAGGGCTCGCCCTCGGCGGCCTCCTCCAGCAGCTCGTCGACGTGGCTGGCCACCTCGTCCAGCCCGTCGCCGTAGGCGTCCTCCTCCGGAGGCCGCGTGTTGTCCCGTACGGCCCGCGCGCTCGCCACCAGCCGGTCGGCCACCGCGTCGAGCACGGCGGTGGTGGCGTCGGATCCCACCTCCGAGCCCCGCAGCACCGCGGCCAGCAGCAGCGCGTCGTCGCGCAGCTTCCTGGACAGGGTGAGGGCGGCGCGTAGTTCCTCGGGCGCCTGTCCGCGGGGTTCCTTCTCCAGCCGGTCAAGCGACTCGCCGAGCCGGTCGGCGGCCTGACCGGCGGCCTCGGTGCGCTCGGACATGGCGTCGAGGTCGCGTTCGGCCAGGGCGCGGATGACCGCGGCGTGCTCGGTCAGGAGGTCCACGGTCAGGTCCTTGATCCCGCTCGCCTCGCCGCGCGGCCACAACAGCCGGGCGGCGACCAGCGCGAGCACGCCGCCGCCCGCGGTCAGCACGAGGCGGATTCCCGCGGCCTCCCAGTCCAGCCGGGTCGAGAAGTCCGTCAGCAGCAGCGCCAGCGGCGTCGCGAACACCGTCCAGTACCCGTAGCTGACCTCACGCAGCGCGAACCCGAGCGTCCCGAAGACCAGCACCGTCGCCACGATCGTGTACGCGCTCGGCACCGCCGCCAGCACCAGCGCCGCCGCGCCGGCGCCGACCACGGTCCCGGCGACCCGGAGCACCACCCGGTCCACGGTGTCGCCATAGGTGGAGCGCAGGCCCATCATCACGGTGAACACGAACCACTTGCCGTAGTGCTCGTGCAGGCCCACCATCAGCGCCATCGACGCGGCCACCGCGATGCCGAGCCTCCCGGCGTGCTCGGGTTCGTCGCCGAACCTGAGCTGCCAGGTGAACCGCGGCAACCGGGCCGGGGCCTGGATGCCCTCGCTGGTGAACACCCCGAGCGTCCGCACCGCCACGGCGATCCGGTCGAGACAGCGCCGTACCTGACCGAGGAGCGCGACGGTCCGCAGCGACTCCGGGTCGGACAGCCGCCGCGCCCGCAGCCGCGAGATGTGCTCGGCGAAGTCGGCCGTGGCCGCCATCGCGACCGGCACACCCACGACGCTGCCCGCGGCCACCTGCCGCAACGCGGCCGTCAGCGCCGCGACGACCTTGTCGATCTCCTGCCGTTCCGCGCCCGCCTCCGCCCGGAACGCCCGCAGCGCCACCGTCTCGTGAAAGATCCGCACCAGCGTCTGCACGTAGGCGTCCGGCGACCGGTCGAGATCCTCCCCACCGCGATACGCGGCGGAGGAGGTGGCGGCGTCATCCAGCGCCTGGGACCCGCGCTCGCGCAGCTCGGCCCAGTCCTCCTCGGACCGCCCGAGCCCCTCCAGCATGCCGGCCAGAGCCTCGACCGCCTCGTCGAAGGCGTCCTTCAGCGGGTCGAGCCGTCGCACGGGCCACAGCGCGAGCGCGAGCACGCAGAACTCGATCCCCCCGAGCCCGACCATCAAGGCGCCGTCGAACCCCACCCGGGGGATCAGATAGAACCCCGTGACCACGGCCAGCACCGGCGGCATCCCCACGGTCCGCCACTGCCCGCCGGCCGCCGCCACCAGCCCGATCACCCCGACCGCCCACCACGGGTGCGGCGCGATCAATGTCCCGAGCCAGAACCCCGCCGCGATCAGCCCCACCTTGATGGCGAGATTCCGGGCGCGCTGCCCGTACGGCTTCCCGTAGGCATCCCCGAAAGCCGTGAAATAGGCCCCCAGAGCCGCCAGCCCACCCGCCTGCGGCGCCCCGGCCACGGACCCGATCACCAGCGGAAGCGCGATCGCCACCCCGCACAGCAGCCCGTAGCCCCACGGCGGACGGGCGGGCAGCTCGAAACCACGCCTCAGCGAACGAACGGCCCCCCGCATGGATCCGCCCCCGGTGTAGCTCCTAGGCCTGCTTGGGATCCCAGCGCGTGACCAGGCGTCCCTCCCCTGGCCAGAGATCTACCCAGGCCGAAGCCATCTGGATCACCGCGAACGACCCAGGCCGAAACCCGTAATCCCCACCCGCCAGCCCGAGCGCCAGCTCGTGAACCCCCGGGTTGTGCCCGCACAGGACCAGCGTCCGCGCCTCCGGATCCTGCAGCCGCACCAGCGCCAGCAGTTCGTCGGCGTAAGCCTCGTAGATGTCCTGCTCGAAGCTGACGCTTCGCTCGGGGAAAGCCAGCTCCGCGGTACGCCGCGTGCGCAGGGACGGAGAACAGAGCACCAGGTCAGGCTCGTACCCCAGAGCCCGGATCTCGTCACCGGCCCGCCCGGCGTCCCGCTCGCCCCGCTCGGTGAGCGGCCGATCCCGATCCGCCAGCCCCGGGACCTGGGCGGCCTTGGCGTGCCTCAGCACGATGAGCGTACGCACGCCGCTCACCCTCTCGACGCCCAGACGGCGAGCCCGACGAGAACGCCCAGGATCACCACCATGGCCAGCAGAATCAGGGCCAGCGTCCTGCCACCGTTGGGCCGCTTCTCTTCCACCCGCCCAGTTTCCCACCCGACCACCCCGCCCCGGCATCCGCCCGGTTCCAGTTTCGCCTCATGCCGTTGGCGTTGGGCCGGCCCGTGCCGGTCCTTGCCGCGGTGGCCGGTCAACGGGGCGTCGTGGCGGTGGGGACCACGTGCGACGTGCGCGGCGCCCGACGATCGGCGCGCGCCCGCTGCGGCGGGAGGTGGGGGCGGTGGCTTTGCCGTAACGGAAGGGCGGGTTTTACGGACGCGAAAAGGCGCCCGCCGAGAACGACGGGCGCCTTTCCGAGTGGTACCGCTTGACTACATGGCCGCTACGACGCCACGGGGGCGGGGTCGCGGTCGTTGTCGGAGGTGGAGTCGACCGGCACCGAGCGGCGCTTGCTGATCACGATGGCCACGATGACCACCACGACCGCGAACGTCGTCACGCCGATCCGCACGGCCGGGTTGTCCGCGTAGAGGACGACGGCGGGGGCCACCAGCAGTGCCACCAGGTTCATGACCTTGATGAGCGGGTTGATGGCCGGGCCCGCGGTGTCCTTGAACGGGTCGCCGACCGTGTCGCCGATGATCGTTGCCTCGTGCGCCTCGGAACCCTTGCCGCCGTGGTGGCCGTCCTCGACGAGCTTCTTGGCGTTGTCCCAGGCGCCGCCCGAGTTGGCCAGGAAGACCGCCATCAGCGTGCCGCAGGCGATGGCGCCGGCCAGGAACGCGCCCAGCGGCGCGTAGCCCAGTGCGAAGCCGACCGCGATCGGGGTCATGACGGCGAGCAGACCTGGCGTGGCCAGCTCGCGCAGCGAGTCGCGGGTGCAGATGTCGACGACGCGGCCGTACTCCGGCTTGACGGTGCCGTCCATGATGCCGGGGTTGCTGCGGAACTGGTCGCGGACCTCGTAGACCACCCGCATCGCCGCCCGTCCGACGGCCATGATGGCCAGGCCGGAGAACAGGAAGACGACCGCGGCGCCGATGATCAGGCCGACGAGCACGTTCGGCTGGTCGATGTCGAGGCCGAAGGTGGCCGGGTTCGGTAGTTCGCCCTGGACGGCGGTCTTGAAGGCGCCGAACAGGGCGGTCGCCGCGAGCACCGCCGTGGCGATCGCGATGCCCTTGGTGATCGCCTTGGTGGTGTTGCCGACCGCGTCGAGGCTGGTCAGGACGCGGGCGCCCTCACCCTCGACGTCGCCCGACATCTCGGCGATGCCCTGCGCGTTGTCGGAGACCGGGCCGAAGGTGTCCATCGAGACGATGACGCCCACGGTGGTCAGCAGACCGGTTCCGGCCAGCGCGACCGCGAACAGCGCCACGGTCACGTTGCCGAAGCCCAGCAGGAACGCGCCGTAGACGGCGCCACCGATGATCAGCGCGGAGTAGACCGCGGACTCCAGGCCGACACTGATGCCGGACAGGATGACGGTCGCCGCGCCGGTCCGGGAGCTCTCGGCGATCTCCTGGACGGGACGCCGGTTGGTCTCCGTGAAGTAGCCGGTGAGCAGCTGGATCGCGCTGGCCAGCACGAGGCCGACGAGCACGGCGCCGATCGCGATGATCCGCGGGTCGGCGTCGGACTGGACCGAGGAACCGGCCAGGCCGCTGAAGCTGCTCGGCAGGTACCAGAAGGCGGCCGCGGCCACGAGCACCGCGGAGATCGCGGCGGAGATGAAGAAGCTGCGGTTGATGGCCGCCATGCCGTTGCGGTCCTTGTCGCGCAGGCCGGTGACGAAGATGCCGATGATGGCGGTGACGACACCGATCATCGGCACGATGAGCGGGAAGATCAGTCCCTGCTCACCGAAGGCCACCTTGCCCAGGATCAGGCTGGCGACCAGCATGACCGCGTACGACTCGAACAGGTCGGCCGCCATACCCGCGCAGTCGCCCACGTTGTCGCCGACGTTGTCGGCGATGGTGGCGGGGTTGCGCGGGTCGTCCTCCGGGATGCCCTGTTCGACCTTGCCGACCAGGTCGGCTCCGACGTCCGCGGCCTTGGTGAAGATGCCGCCGCCGACACGCATGAACATGGCGAGCAGCGCCGCGCCGAAGCCGAAGCCTTCGAGCACTCCGGGGGCGTCACCCTGGTAGAGGAACACGACGACGGCGGCGCCCAGCAGGCCCAAGCCCACCGTGAACATGCCGGCCACGCCGCCGGTCCTGAAGGCGATGCGCATCGCGCGCTTCTCGCCGCTCGCTCGGGCCGCGGCCGCCACACGCACATTTCCGCGTACGGCCAGCCACATGCCCATGAATCCCGTCAATGCGGAAAAGCCCGCACCGACGATGAAGAAGATCGAGCGGCCGATCTTCACATCCGTCGCGCCGGGCAGGAACCACAGCACGATGGGGATGATGACGACGAAAATGGCGAGAGTCTTGAACTGCCGCTTCAGATAGGCGGCCGCTCCTTCCTGTACGGCACGCGCGATGTTCTGCATGCGCTCTGTGCCTTGGTCGGCCGCCAGCACCTCGCGTACGAGGCCGCCGGCGACGGCCAATGCGATGAGTGCCACGGCGGCCACCACGACCACGATGGTCAGATTGCTTCCGCTCAGGGTCAGATTCGACGCTGGCTCGGCAGCCAGGTAGTGCCTAAACATCCGTTCTCCTCGGCAAGACCGGTACGTCCTGCCCGGGCGGTGCTGCAAGGTTCTCGGTTGGTGCGGCACCATCCGGGTAATGGGTGCCGCTTCCGGTTGAGTCCGCAGTGTCGCCGGATCACCTTGGCCGGTGCGGGGGAGTCTACGCAGGGGTTCCGCGGATATGAAGGCTCTTGAGGCGGGCAATTATGCCCACGTCCAGTAAGCCCCAGACTGGGACCCGATTTGGGAACTGGCTCGGGTTATGTCCGGCGGTTTACGGTCATGACAACTTCTTGAAAAGTGCTGTCCGAAATGGGGGTAAGTGGAGGCGGGCCACCGGGCGCCGTCGCGGCGGCCGGGCGCGTGCGGGTTCAGAAGCGTCACCCTGGAGGCCGCCGGCCATGGTCGGCGGGTGGGGGTGGCCGGCTTCGCCGTAATGCCGGAAGGGGCTCTTCCGCGCCCGACGCGGCACCACGACACCATGAGGGCGCGTTTTGTAAGACGGACGCCCGCTACGACCCCGGGGACACGCGACCACGGACGTGGGCGCGCATCCCCTGTCACAGGCGTGTCCTTTTAGGACAAGCACCACGCTTCCGCGGGCGCGCCCCTTACGAGGGCGGCGCCGAAGTCAGGAGGCGCGGCCGTTGAGAGAGGCCGGCCAGCTCATCCTGATGCGCATCCCCTTGGGGCTGGGGAACACCTCGACATCGTCGGCCAGCCCCGCGATCACCGCGATGCCGAAACCCGACATGAACGAATCGGAGAGCATGCCCAGATCGACCGGCTGCTCCTGCTGGATCTCGTCGCTCGGGGCCTGGTCGCTGACCGTGACCTCGAAGCGGCCGGAATCATCGCGAAGCTCGATGCGGATCGGCTCTCCCGGGCAGTGGGCGCGATGCGCCTCCACGGCCCGGGAGCAAGCCTCACCGACGGCCAGCCTGACCTCGTCAAGCAGCGACTCCTCCACGCCGGTACGCCGGGCGATGGCCGTGGCGACCAGCCTGGCGGTCCGCACGTGGGCGGGGAGGGCGCTGAACGTCAGCTCGACGGTAGCCATGGCTACTTGTCTTTGCCGTGAGCTTCCTTGGCCTCGTCGACCGAAGCGTAGATCCCGAAGACCTTGGTCAGACCGGTGATCCGGAAGATCTTCAGGATGCGCTCCTGCGTGCAGACCAGCTCGAGAGAGCCATCGTGCGCGCGAACTCGCTTGAGCCCGCCGACCAGGACGCCAAGGCCGGTCGAGTCCAGGAAGTCGACCTTCTCCATGTTCACGAGAAGGTGGAAGTTGCCCTTGTTGACCAGGTCGATCAGAAGCTCACGCAATCTGGGCGCGGTGTAGACATCGATCTCACCCTCGACCTCCACGATGGTGAGTCGGTCCTCGTTGTGGTGATCCAGCTTCAGATCCACAGATCCTCCAGCGCCTCGCCTGCGAAAGTACCCTTGCGGGCCTGGCAGTCTGGAGCGGGACTCCCGACTGTCGGACCCTGACGCGCGGCATTCAACCACGCGTCTGCCTTGTGTCTATACGAAATCACGATTCCCGGCGACTTTGCCCACGGATGCCAGACTGGAAACAGTGACTTCCTCCGCTTCCTCCCCACACCGGCCAGGTCCACTCCTCCAGCACCTGCTCGGCGTTCCCGCACGTCATGAGCGCGTCACCCATGTGGAGCATGTTCCAGCACGTCAGGCGGGTCAAGTGGGATGGCCCAAATGGGCACCGGAACTCCTGGTTACGCGCTTGGCGAACCAGGGCGTAGCGGGTTTGTGGCCCCACCAGTACGAGGCCGCTGACCTGGTGCGCCGTGGCCGAAACGTGATCATTTCCACAGGAACGGCGTCCGGGAAGTCGCTCGCGTACCTCACGCCCGCGATCGCCGCCTGCCTCGACGGCGGCACCGTCCTCTACCTCACGCCCACGAAGGCGCTCGCCGCCGACCAGCTCCGCTCGGTGCGCGAACTACGCGTCTCCGCGGTACGGCCGGCCACCTTCGACGGCGACACCCCCTTCGAGGAACGTACGTGGGTCCGCCAGCACGCCAACTACGTCCTGACAAATCCCGACATGCTCCACCGCGGCATCCTGCCCCGCCACGCCCAGTGGTCCGCCTTCTTCCGCCGCCTGCGCATGATCGTCGTCGACGAGTGCCACGGCTACCGCGGTGTCTTCGGCTCCCACGTGGCCCAGATCCTGCGGCGGTTGCGCCGCGTGTGCGGCCGGTACGGCTCCGCGCCCGTCTTCATGCTCGCCTCCGCGACGGCGAGTGAGCCGGCGGTGTTCGGGAGGCGGCTGACGGGGCTTGAGATGGACGAGGTGACCTTGGACGCCTCGCCCAAGGGGTCGACCACGTTCGCGCTCTGGGAACCGCCTCTGACGGATCTACGGGGCGAAGGCGGCGCCCCGGTCCGCCGCACCGCCACCGCGGAGACCGCCGACCTGCTCGCCGACCTGGTTCTGGCCGACGTCCGCACCCTCGCCTTCGTCCGCAGCCGCCGGGGGGCGGAGACGGTCGCCCTGTCGGCCCGCGCGAAGCTGGCCGACGTGGCCGCCACCCTCCCCCACGGCGCCCACCTCGGCCCCCTCCCCGGCGCCCCCCTCCCCAACCTCCAGGACATCCCCCTCCCAACCCCCCCAGCCGACACCCTTCCCACACCCCCGGCGGACACCCTCCCCGCTCCCGCACCGGACGCCCTTCTTGGCGTCCCCGCGCCCACACCCCCGGCCGACACCCGCCCCGACGTCCCCGTGCCCATGCCGCCAGCCGACACGCTCCCTGGCCTCCTCGCACCCACACCCCCGGCTGACCGCACCCCCCGCGATCTCCCGGCCGAAGACGCCCAAGCCGTCCCCGCCGGCCTGTGGGCGGATCTGGCCGGTCTGCCCGACAAGGTGGCCGCCTACCGCGCGGGCTACCTCTCGGAGGATCGCCGTCTCCTGGAGAAGGCCCTGCGCGCCGGCACCCTGATCGGCCTGGCCACCACCAACGCCCTCGAACTCGGCGTGGACGTCTCCGGCCTGGACGCCGTCCTGATCGCCGGTTGGCCGGGCACCCGCGCGTCCCTGTGGCAGCAGGCGGGCCGGGCGGGGCGTGACGGCCAGGACGCGCTGGCCGTACTGATCGCCCGCGACGACCCCCTGGACACCTACCTGGTCCACCACCCTGAAGCCCTGTTCGGCCGCCCGGTGGAGGCCATAGTCCTGGACCCGGACAACCCGTACGTCCTCGGCCCCCACCTCTGCGCCGCCGCCGCCGAGATCCCGCTGGCGGAGGAGGATCTGGCGACATTCGGCGACACCACCGCGACGGTCCTGGACGACCTCGTAGAGCAGGGCCTGCTCCGCCGAAGGTCCGCGGGCTGGTTCTGGACCAGACGCGAACGCGCCACCGACCTGGCCGACATCCGAGGCGCCGGCGGAGCCCCCGTCCAGGTGGTGGAGTCCGCGACCGGCCGCCTGCTGGGCACGGTGGACGAGCCCTCGGCCCACACCACCGTCCACACCGGCGCCGTCTACCTCCACCAGGGCGAAACCTTCCTGGTGGAAGAGCTGGACCTGGAAGCCGGTGTCGCTCTGGTGGGCGCCGCCGAGCCCGACTACTCGACGTTCGCCCGCGACATCACCGAGATCCGCGTACTCAAGTCCCTCCGCACCGCCCCCATCGGGCCGGGCACCCTGACGTTCGGGGAGGTGGAGGTCACCCGGCAGGTCGTCTCCTACCTGAAGCGCCGCCTCCACTCCGGCGAGATGCTGGGCGACGAACCCCTGGAACTCCCCCCACGCACCCTCCGCACCCGCGCCGTCTGGTGGACCCTCCCGGCCGACACGATCGCCACCCTCTCGGAGGAGGGCTTCGACCTGGCCGGCGCCGCCCACGCCGCCGAGCACGCCTCCATCGGACTACTCCCGCTGTTCGCCACCTGCGACCGCTGGGACATCGGCGGCGTGTCCACCGAACTCCACTTCGACACCGGCCTCCTGACCGTCTTCGTCTACGACGGCCACGAGGGCGGCGCCGGCTTCGCCGAACGCGGCTACTCCCGAGCGACGGACTGGCTCACCGCCACCCGCGAAGCCATCCGCTCCTGCGAGTGCGAACGCGGCTGCCCATCCTGCATCCAGTCCCCCAAATGCGGAAACGGCAACGAACCCCTCAGCAAACCCGGCGCCCTCCGCCTCCTGGACACCCTCCTAGACCCCTGACCCCGCACAAGGCCGCCGGGCAGCCAACCTGCCTACCTGCCAAGCCGCTGGGCCGCCCCGCCAAACCGCCGAGGCCGCCGGCCGCTGAGCCGGGTCGAGACCTGCCTGGCGAGCCGGGGGAATTCGGGAGCCGGCCGAGAGGGTGCTCTGGTACGGACCAGTTGGCGATCAAAGGCCGGGCCGATCTGGGTATCCGGGCCACGGCGACCGGCCCACGGTGCGGTCGTCGCGGCGGCCGACCACGCGCGGCCGACGACCGTCACCCTGGAACGCCACCAGCCCCGTGCGGCGGGTGGGGCAAGTTGGCCGGCCGTAAGAGAAAAGCGGCCTTCAAAGCAGCGGCCGTAAAGGAGGGACGCGGTCAGCTTTCCACTCGCTCGTCGGGAGTCCAGAAGTCGCCCGGCTGGGGACGCTCCCAGAACCCGCTGTCCTCCATCGCCCGAGGAGTCGGCGGGAGGTAGTCATCCCAACGATCCTCAAGCCGTACGGCAGGCGCGGGCACCGACGACTCCGGCATCTCGGTCACCGCCGAACTGGGCAGAGCGATACGGACCGGCTCGTGACGGGCGGCGTCGGCCTGGTTCTGCGCGGTGCGGATGTCGTCGGCGCTCAGGTACAGCGGTAAGGCAGCGGGCGGCTCCACCCCGCCCGCGGCACCAGGCACCTGGCCGTCCGGCAGCTGACCGGACGCCGAGGCCGGACCCGACGGCGCACTGGACGCCCTCGTCAGGCCGGAGACCTGCGGCGGCACCCGCGATGGCGCGCTCCCAGGCAGGGGAACGTCCGGCTGGTCACGCTTCGGGCGGGTCTTGGCCACCGCCAGAACCACAGCCGGACGGCGAGGCGCAGTCGTGGCGGGCGGAACGCCGTCGCCGGACGGTGGCCCGTCATACCCGCCTCCACCAACCCCCACGCCAGGCCCGCCGCTCGGACCGCCCGCGTTCGCCAGCGACCGCCGCCGCGCCCAAGCGCCGAAGTGAACCGCGACCAGCAGAAGAACAAGGCCACCTGCGACATAGAGCCCGTACTGCCCCACGCTGCCCAACGGGGACTCCGACGACTGCGCCGTCACCTTGCTGTCGGCAGGCGCCTGGCTCTCTTCGGCGGCCGGGGCGAGCCCGTCGTCCTTGGCCTGTTCGTCGGCGGTGGGCAGCGGCAGGTTGCCGTTCTTGTCGGTCTCCGGCATCGCCGGGAGCTTGGTGTCGTTCTTGGGAGAGGTGACCCTGCCGGTGGTCTTGGGCTCGGTCTTCTTCTTGTTGTTCGGGATCGTGGGGAGTTCGTCGACGCCGTTCTTGTTGGTCTGCGGCTTGGTGGTGGGGGCGGTGGTCGCCTTCTTCGTGGTCGGCTTGGCGGCGGGCGGCGCGGGCACGTTCACATACGCCGCGCCCGAGTTGCCCGACCCGATCGAGCCGCCGTCACCGTCCCCGCGGTACGCCCTCACCGTGAACCCCACCCGCTGCCCCGCGGCCTTGGGCGGCACGGACAGCGTCGCCTTGCAGGTGCCTCCCCCGCACGCCTCGTCGGCCGACATCCGCCCGACGATCCCGGACTGGGTGGTGGCCACCTCGTACGACTGGAGATCGGGCTCACTGCCCTTGCTCCAGGTCACGACCACCTTGTCCGCGCCCCGCAGCGTGGCGTCCACCCCGCTGGGCGCCGCCGCCGCCCGCCGGAGCTTGAACGTGCTCGTCTCATAGGTGCTGCCGCTGATCTCGCCCCGGAGCGTCACGGTGAAGGTCCCGTTGGGCACGTCCCCGGCGTCGAACGTCCCCGACAACGTCTGGTTCGCGCCCCCACTGGCCACCTTCTGCCGAGGCGTGGACGGCCCTTCCACGTAGAGCGCCATGCTCAGCTGCGCCAGCCGGGTACGCGCGGAAACAGGCACCGACCCACCACTGACGACCTGGCCATCGGAAGGCGACGTGATCTGCCCATCCTGCCCACGGACGGCACCGAGCATCCCTTGCCTCTGGGCGAACCCTTGACCCGGTACGAACGTCTGCCCCTGGGCCGACGCCGTACCGCCACCGAGCGCGATGGACCCGGCCACGACCAGCGTGGCGGTCACCAGTCTGCCAACCACCGTCACGACGCATCCCTTCAGGAGAGCCTCGTGCCGCCTGTCAGGGCGGCCGGAAGTGCCAGTTCCCCGGCGACCATAGCGACTGAGATGCGCCGTTCCCAGGCCTAATCCCAGAAGGCATGAACCGAGGGTAAGCGCGACCTTACGCCAGATATCTCACTCTTGGACACGGCGTCCAAGAAGTCGTGATTCGATTGCGACCTACCTCCCACCAACCCCCACAACCCCACCCCTAACCACCCCACCGCCCCAATACGCCCCCCGCAACCGCCCTCAACCCCGACCCCCGACCCCCGACCCCCGACCCCGCCCCCGAGACAGCCAAGCAGCCGAGCAGGGTCGGGACGATCAGGCGGGAGGGGTGGGACAGCCAGAGGGGTCCAGGAGCGGGGCAGCACGGGACGAGGCGAGTGCGGGGCAGGAACAAGGGGCGAGACGGGAGCTGGACAGGGACACGGGGTGAGACGGGAGCGGGGTCAAAGCCCGTGTGAAGGGCCGCCCGGGGCCGCACTTGAGTGGGACGGGGGGTGGAGCGGGTGCGAGGTGGGCGTCATGGGTCGGTGGTGCCTTCTGAGGTGATCCAGGACGGGCCTGCGCGGGCTCGGCCTGTGACGACGCGTTTGCCCACGCCTGGGAGGGTGATGTCCAGGGATGTCCACACGTCGGCGGTCTCTTCGGTGATGGTGCAGCGGGTCAGGCGTACGGCGTTGGCCAGCGCGACCTTCTCAGCCCGCGCGCAGGCCTGATCCGGGGCGGCCAGGGCTAGACGGGCGGCTTCCAGGGCACTCAGGTCGGCGGCCGCGTACACCCGGTGCCTGGCGACGCGGACGGAGCCGACCGCGGCCAGAGTCATGGCCGCCGACATGAGCAACGCCATGAGGCCAACGCCCCAGATCGTGGCCGAGCCTTGGTCGCGGAGCCGCCTGCTCCTGGTTGCCGGGTTGCTGGCGCTGGGCTTGGGCTTGGGCTCGGGCTCGGGCTCGGGCTCGGGCTCGGGCTCGGGCTCGCCGGTCATTGTTCGGTGCCTGCTGTCGCGGAGGCCGTCACCGTGACGGCGGGCAGGCGGGTGGCCCAGTTGGGGCGGACGTCCATGGTGATCTCGACCTTCGTCAGTTGCGGGGAGCGGGTGATGCGGACCTGAGCCCCGGGCCGGGTGGCCGATCGGGCGGCCTCCTGGACCTTGTCCAGGGGTTCACCCCGGGCCGCGGCTCTGGCGGCGGCTCTGGCGGCGTCCACGCATTCCAGCTGGGCGCCTACCGCCTGGATGGCCCACAGGGCAGCCGCCAGGACCACGATCAGGGCGGGGAGCATGGCGGCGGTCTCGGCGGTGACCGAGCCTCTCGACGCGGCGGGGGTGGCGGCCCGCGCTTGCGTTGGACGCCACCAGGTACGCATCGTCATCCGGCTGAGTTGAGCGCCCGGTCGACCAGGGCGGTGAGGGCGTCGAGGATCTCGGGGCTGTTGATGACCTTGATGAGCAGCAGTGCGAAGGCCACGGCGGCGAGGGTGCCCACCGCGTACTCGGCGGTGGACATACCGGCGTCGGACCTGACGGCCGTGCGGTGGGACGTGAGCTCTGCGGGGGGTGACTGCTCGGGGATCGCCCGTGTGGTGGGGTCGGCATCGGGTTCTGGAGTGTCGGGAGCGCTGCGATCTGGATCCGGGGGTTCGGGGTGGGGTGGGGCGGGGGGCTTGGCTGCGATGTCTCGCTGGATGGTCGTGGTGCTCATCGGGCCTCCTGGTGTTGGGCGCTGGGGCTTGACCGGCGCGGGAGTCCAAGAGTCGCCGAGAGGGGGTGGGTGGCGATCGGCTGAACGAGGTTCTGTGGATTGACGCCCGCGGGATGTGCGCAGCTGTGGATAGCGCCTGCGGCACGATCAGGGCAGGACGATCGTGGACGCCAGGCCCGCGATGATCGGGATGACGCCCAGCAGCACGAACGCGGGCAGGAAGCACAGCCCCAGCGGCGCCACCGCCTTCACCGCCACCCTGCGCGCGGCGGCCAGCGACGTTGCACGAGCCGCCTCCCGGGCATCGTCAGCCAGACGGGTGAGTACGTCGGCCACCGGCGCCCCGCTGAGAGCGGCCCGGGTCATGGCACGGGCCAGGTGAGCGGTGGCAGGATCGCGGGCCAGGTGGGCCCAGGTGGGCTCCGCGTCCGCCCCCAGGCGCAGCTGAGTGCTCACCCACAGCAGGCGATCCGCCAACGGCCCGGGCACGGCCCCGGCCGCGGTCTCCGTGGCGGTGCTGACCGGCCGGCCCGCCAGCAGGCAGGCGACCATCAGATCCACGGCGAAGGGAAGGTCGGCCGCGATCCGCCGGCGTTCCAGGCGGACAGCCGGAGGCTCCTGCCGATGCAGCGCCCAGCCGGCCCCCGAAGCCGCGAGAACCCCGGCGACGACACCCACCACACCCCCGACCGCCAGCCCGGTCATAAGCCCGGCGCAGGCGGCGGACACGAGCGTGCGCCGGTCGGGAGGCCACGTGGGCGTGGATCCGAGCCAGCGAGGCACCTCCTCAGCGGGGTCGCGCGCCGCGCCGTCGCCGGGAGGGCGCAGGCGCGACAACCGGCGAGCGGCCGTGTCCGGAGGCAGCCAGACCCAGACGGCCACGGCAGCGCACAGAGCAGCCAGAAGGTACATGGATCAGCTCCTCACGAGTCGAGCGCGGCCTTGGCCATGCGGCCGGTCCACCACAGGCCGCCGATGTCGAGCAGGACGCCCGCCCCCAGGCAGGCGAGCCCAGGCACCCCGCCGAACAGGAAGTCGAGCGGACGCATCCCCATCGCGGCCGCCATCCCCACCCCCAGCAAGGGCAGCCCGGCCAGCAACCGGGCGGTGGTACGCGGCCCGGCCAGCTGGGCGGCCACATCCTGCCGATGCGCCTGAGCGGCGCGTAGCGCGTGAGCCACCCGCTCCACCAGCGCCGCCATCCCGGCGCCCACGCCGACCCCGACGCTCCAGCAGGCCGCCAGCCGCCGCAGCCCCTCACCACCCTGTTCGGGGGCGGCGGCGACCAGGGCCGCGGCGACGTCACCTCCGTCCCGTGCCGCTGCCGTCACCTCGCGCAGGTCGCCGGGGACGTCCACCGAGGCGATGGCCCGCGCCAGCGCCTCCCCCGCCGTACGGCCCGCCACCAACTCGGCCGACAAGGCGTGGCAAAGCTCGATGGAGGCCCGATGCCACTCGTCGGCCACCGGCCGCCGCCGCCGGACCAGCCGGGTGATCCACGCCCACCGGAGCCCGGCCGCGGGCCCCCGCCCCAGGACCCGCGCCAGCCGGACCTCGGCGGCGTGCCGGAACCCGCTCCACAGCCAGACGAACCCGCCGACCGCCATGGCGGCCACGACAAGGGTGTTCACAACGCCTCCTCAAGACGCCCGTAAGCGGGCCCGAGCCGCACGGCCCCGGCCTCGTGGAACGTCATGGCCGTCCGTGCCTCCACCAGCCCTGACGGCGTCCGGTCCAGCAGGCAGATCTCCGCGACCCGCCGCCGCCCGTCGGCGCGGCTCCTGGCCAGGTGCACGACCACGTCGAGCGCGGCCGCGAGCTGGCTGTGGACGGCCTCCCTGCTGAGTCCGGCCGCGCACCCCAGCGCCTCCAGCCGCGCGGGCACGTCGGCCGCCGCGTTCGCGTGGAGCGTGCCGCAGCCGCCCTCGTGCCCCGTGTTGAGCGCCGCCAGCAGATCGACGACCTCGGCGCCCCTGACCTCGCCCACCACCACGCGATCCGGCCGCATGCGCAGCGCCTGCCGTACGAGATCGCGCAGGCCTATGCCGCCCGCGCCCTCCAGGTTGGCCGGGCGCGACTCCAGCCGCACCACGTGCGGGTGTTCCGGACGTAGTTCGGCGGAGTCTTCGACCAGCAGCAGGCGTTCGCCGGGATCGGCGAGGGACAGCAGCGCGGACAGGAGCGTGGTCTTGCCGGTGCCGGTGCCGCCGGTGACCAGGAAGGCCAGCCGGGACGCGACCGTGCGGCGCAGGATCGCGGCCGCCTCCGGGGCCAGCGTGCCCGCGCGGACCAGGGCGTCCATCGTGTACGTCTGCCGCGGCGGCAGGCGCAGTGAGACACACGTGCCGCCGGAGGCGATGGGCGGCAGCACGGCATGCAGGCGTACGCCGCCCGCCAGCCGGGCGTCCACGTAAGGGCAGGCGTCGTCCAGCCGGCGGCCCGCGGCGGCGGCCAGGCGCTGGGCCAGCCTGCGCACGGCGGCGTCGTCGGCGAAGGCCACCCGGGTACGGCGCAGCCCCCGGCCGTCGTCGACCCAGACCTCGCGGGGCCCGTTGACCAGGACGTCGGTGACGTCGGGCGCGGCCAGCAGGGGCTCCAGCGGCCCCGCGCCGATCAGGTCGGCGCACAGGGCGCGGGCGACGGCCAGGATCTCGGCGTCGCCGTACACGGACTTCTCGGCGCGCAGCGCGAGCGCGACCTGGGCGGCGCTCGGCTCGACACCCGTGCGCGCCAGCCTGGCGCGCACGGCCTCGACGAGGTCGGCGGGCGGGGACTCCATCAGCGGTCCTGGGCGAGCGTTTGGACGAGCGTGGCGCACAGACCGCCCAGGGCGGTGCGCGGGCCCAGGCGCGGGAGTTCGCCGCGGTTGAGTGTGGCCGAGAGCCTCGGATGGTCGGGGAGGGTGCCGGCGAGCGGGAGGTCGAGGCTGTGGGCCACGGCCCGCTCGTCGAGGGCGCCCGGCCGGACCACGGCCCTGATGTCGGCGGTGTGCTCGGCCACGTCGTGCACGACCTGGGCGGTGGCCAGGACGCCGCGCACGTCGGCCGTGGCGACGGCGAACGTGGTGTCGGCCCTGGCCAGGGCTTCCGCGGCGGCGGGGTCGAGGTGGCGTGGCAGGTCGACCACGACGAGGTCGAAGCCGCGCCGCCCCGCTTCGAGCACCGCGCGCATGGCGGCCGGCGGGACCGGGGCGGCCCGTCCTCTGCCGAAGCTCAGCAGGGCCAGGTCGCCGAAGGCGGGCAGGGCGGCGGACAGGGCGCCCGCGTTGATGCGGCCCTCTCTGGCCAGCAGGTCGCTCCAGCGGGCGCCCGGGGCCTCCTCGCGGCCCAGCAGCGCGTCGATGCCGCCGCCGAGCCGGTCGGCGTCGACGAGGAGGGTGGCGAGGCGGTCGGCGGAGGCCTTCAGGGCCAGGCAGGCGGCCAGGACGCTGGCGCCCGCGCCACCGCGGCCGCCGACCACGCAGGCCACCACGCCCGCGCGGGAGGCGGGCTCCAGGGCCTCGGCGAACTCCTCCACCAGGCGGCGTTCGTCGCCCGGAAGGTCCATGACGGCTTGGGCGCCCACTTCCACGCAGCGCCGCCAGGCTCCGGGGTCGGCGGGTTCGCGGGCGGCCAGGAAGACGCGTTCGCGCGCGGGCGGGGCGGTTTCCGCCACCTTCCCCGCCAGGTCGTCGCCGACCACGACCACCGGGGCGATGCCCCAGTACGGCCGGGCGACGGCGGGGTTGTGGGCGACGTCGAGCTGTGTTCCGGCCGCGGCGGCCACGCGGACGAGGTCGTCGAGGAGGTCTTGGTCCTCGGTGATGACCAGGGGACGGTGCATCGGATGCCTCCCGGGGCGGGTTGGGAGGACAACCATGCGGGGAGGCGCGGGCGGCGCGAGGAGCCGAGCGGGGTTCTGTGGATGGAGCCGCCGACTGTGGAAAAGGGGCGACCCCCGCCGGGGGGGAGAGCGGGGGTCGCCTGATCGGTCCGGCTCCGGGGGGGTAGAGCCGGTCCCGTTTCAGAAGAAAGCTTTCAACACTTAACCAGAGCATGGCAAGGGACTTGCAATGCAAACCCATGCACAGTCGCTCCAGTTTCGGGAGATACCACCGTATGCTGCCCGATCGACTCGAGTTTCGTCGAGGAGCAATCTCGCATTTTCGCTAAGTTTTTTCCTCGGAAGCTAACGATCACATAAAGGAGATCACTCAGCGTGATCATCACGGGAAGGTCACCCCGCGACCCCGCCCGTACGGCCGGCAAAGATCGGACCGGTGCCCCACGCCGCAGTAAAGGTCTTGGTCCCAGGGGTTCCCATCAGGGCGAATCCGACGTAGAAAGGGGACACGGACCACTTGTCCGGGTGCGTCAGCCGGGTACCCACGCGCGACCAGCCGCGGGAGGCGCGTCGAGACGGGCTTGACCCGATCCGACGAATTGAGGTGCACGCTTGGTAACCCGGTGTGATGCACGGCAGACGGCGTCTCACAAGCGAGGCGCCGTCAGCTATGTTCAGCCGCGTTGCATGGCCTCGCAGATGGCCGTCGTCTCCCGGACACCAAGGCTTACCGCGGCGGCACACTGGCGTACCCATTCGGCCACCCCGCCGTCCACGTACGCCTTCAGGCCGGCCTCGTAGTCCTGCTCAAGGTGCCCCACCTCGACCGCGACGATCGACTTCGGGTCCAGGCCGAACTCCACCAGCGTGAGCCGTTCCGCGGCGCGCGCCACGACCCCGTCCGCGCTGCCGAAGGGACGCAGGACCGCCAGTTCCGCGTGCACGATCGCGGCCAGGACCAGGGCCGGAGCCTTGGTGGGCGTCTCCAGCAGGCTGAAGAGGGCGTCCAGCCGCGGTCCTCCCGCCGACGGCCGCCCGAGCGCGTCCTGGCCGACGAGACCGGCCGCCGCCACCGAGTGGAGGCGGGCCATGACCTGCCGGGGAGCCTTGCGCCAGGTCGGGCCCAGCCTGCCGACCTCCGCCGAGGCCCGCAGCGCGCCCTGCACGACCGGATCGGACACCTCGTCGCGGCGCAGCGCGTCCAGTGTGACGTCCGCGCCCTCCAGCGCCGCCGAAGCCCGCGCGCCACGCAGGGACGACTCGGTGGACACCGCGGGACGGGCCCGGCGCAGCACTCGATGCCGGTAAAGCCGGTCGACGGCTTCACGGGCCTCGTCGACGGCCTCGGGAACGCCGGGAAGCTTCGCGACTGCGGCCAGAGGGTCACTCACGCGTCCGACCTTACCTGTGGGTAACTCGTGGGGCCGCTGAGGGGGCCCATAAACCCCGACAAATTGGCTCGTTCCATCATTCTCTGCTTTCGCGATGACATCGGGTCAATAGCGAAGGTAATGACGAGGGATAAGCGCCACGGCCGGTACGGACCTGTCTAGACCTCTTGCTTGAGCCGCCCGCCACCTGGTGAAGTGGGACACGACCTAACCAATCTGGCCATAGAAGGAGCACTCAGGTGGCCCCGGAAACCCCTGGCACCGAGCCCCAGGCGCTGTCGAACCTGCTGCAGGAGAACCGCAGGTTCGCACCACCCGCCGACCTGGCCGCGGCCGCGAACGTGACCGCCGACGCATACGACGAGGCGGCGGCCGACCGTCTCGGGTTTTGGGAGCGCGCCGCAGACCGCCTGACCTGGGCCAAGCGCTGGGACACCACGTTGGAGTGGAACCCGCCGTTCGCGAAGTGGTTCACCGGCGGCAGGCTGAACATCGCCTACAACTGCGTCGACCGCCACGTGGAGGCCGGGCGGGGTGACAAGGTCGCCTACCACTGGGAGGGCGAGCCTGAGGGCGACAGCCGTACCCTCACCTATGCGGACCTGCAGCGGGAGGTCAACAAGACCGCCAACGCGCTCCAGGAGCTGGGTGTCGCCAAGGGCGACCGCGTGGCGATCTACATGCCGATGATCCCCGAGCTGCCGATCGCGATGCTGGCCTGCGCCCGCATCGGCGCGATCCACTCGGTGGTCTTCGGCGGCTTCTCGGCCAGCGCGCTCAAGAGCCGCATCGACGACGCCGACGCCAAGCTCGTGATCACCGCCGACGGCGGCTACCGCAGGGGCGCGCCGTCCGCGCTCAAGCCGACCGTGGACGAGGCCGTGGCCCAGTGTCCGCAGATCGAGCACGTGCTCGTCGTCCGCCGGACAAATCAGGAAATTTCCACGTACGACCGGGATGTCTTCTGGGCCGACATCGTCGAGCGCCAGAGCGACCAGCACACCCCCGAGCCGCACGACGCCGAGGACCCGCTGTTCATCCTCTACACCAGCGGCACCACCGGGAAGCCGAAGGGCATCCTGCACACCACCGGCGGCTACCTCACCCAGACGTCCTGGACCCACAACGCGGTCTTCGACCTCAAGCCCGAGACCGACATCTACTGGTGCACCGCCGACATCGGCTGGGTGACCGGGCACTCCTACATCGTGTACGGCCCGCTGGCCAACGGCGCCACCAGCGTCATCTACGAGGGCACCCCAGACACCCCGCACCGCGGCAGGTTCTGGGAGATCGTACAGAAGTACAAGATCACGATCCTCTACACCGCGCCCACCGCGATCCGGACGTTCATGAAGTGGGGCGACGACATCCCCGCGAAGTTCGACATGTCGTCCTTGCGCGTCCTCGGCTCCGTGGGCGAGCCCATCAACCCCGAGGCCTACGTCTGGTACCGCGAGCACATCGGTGCCGGCCGTACCCCCGTCGTGGACACGTGGTGGCAGACGGAGACCGGCGCGATCATGATCAGCCCGCTCCCCGGCGTGACCAGCGCGAAGCCGGGCGCGGCGATGCGCCCGCTGCCGGGAATCGTCGCCGACGTGGTCGACGACCAGGGCCAGAGCGTGCCCAACGGAGGCGGCGGCTACCTGGCCGTCCGCGAGCCGTGGCCGTCGATGCTGCGCACCATCTGGGGCGACGACGAGCGCTACATCGACACCTACTGGTCGCGCTTCCCCGGCATGTACTTCGCCGGCGACGGCGCCAAGCGCGACGAGGACGGCGACATCTGGCTGCTCGGCCGGGTCGACGACGTCATGCTCGTGTCCGGCCACAACATCTCCACCACGGAGGTGGAGTCGGCCCTGGTCAGCCACCCGAAGGTCGCCGAGGCGGCGGTCGTGGGCGCCACCGACCCGGTCACCGGCCAGGCGATCGTCTCGTTCGTCATCCTGCGCGGCACCGCGGAGGAGGGCGCGGACATCGCCACCGAGCTGCGCAACCACGTGGCCAAGACCCTCGGCCCGATCGCTAAGCCGCGCCAGATCCTGGTCGTGCCCGAGCTGCCCAAGACCCGCTCCGGCAAGATCATGCGCCGCCTGCTGCGCGACGTGGCGGAGAACCGCAGCGTCGGCGACGTCACCACGCTGGCCGACAGCACGGTGATGAACCTCATCTCGGAGAAGCTGCCCTCCGCCAAGAGCGAGGACTGAGCACCGAGGTAGAAGAAGGCCCTCATAGCCCCTATGGGGGCCTTCCTCATGCTTACGGGTACATTAATCACGGGTGTGCCGGGAAGTCTGGTCGGCGACAGGGGGTACCGACCCCAAAACCGCCACTCCCGAGGGGGAACCACCTTGCGCCGCGCCGCCGAGGTCTGGCCGTTCCGGCCCACCGTCCGCTACGCCCGCACGCTCGCCGAAGCGCTGCGCGCCGAGACGATCGGCGGCATCATCATGCTGGCGGCCACCGTGGCCGCGCTGATCTGGGCCAACGTGTCCTACGAGAGCTACGCCGCCCTCCGCGACACCAAGATCGGACCGGCGGCGCTCCACCTCGATCTCGAACTCGTCACCTGGGCCCAGAACGGCCTGCTGACCATCTTCTTCTTCGTGGCGGGGCTGGAGGTCAAGGAGGAGTTCGTCCACGGCGAGCTCAGCAACCTGCGCAAGGCGGCCCTGCCGATCATCGCGGCCATCGCCGGCATGATCGTCCCGGCGGCCATCTTCCTGCTGGTCAGCTGGGGTGCGCCCGAGGCCGGACGCGGGTGGGCGATCCCCACGGCGACCGACATCGCCTTCGCCCTGGCCGTCCTCGCCGTCACCGCCAGCGCGATGCCCGCGGCCCTGCGGGCGTTCCTGCTGACCAGCGCCGTCGTCGACGACCTCGGCGCGATCTCCATCATCGCGATCTTCTACACGGAGAACCTCGACCTGATCATGCTGGCGGCCGGGGCCGCGCTGATCTGCCTGTACGGGTTCCTGCAGTACAAGCGGGTCAAGGGGGTATGGATCTATCTGCCGCTCGCCGTACTGGCGTGGTACTTCGTCGAGGTCAGCGGCGTGCACGCGACCGTCGCCGGTGTGGCGCTCGGACTGCTCACGCGCGTGTGGGCGGACGACACCGAGGAACGCTCTCCGTCGGAGGCCGCCGACCACCACATCCGCCCGCTTTCGGCGGGCTTCGCCGTTCCGGTCTTTGCCTTTCTGTCGGCGGGGGTGCAACTCAACGCGTCAAGCATGAGCGGTATCTTCTCCGATCGGGTAGTTCTGGGGGTGGTGGCGGGTCTCGTGCTCGGCAAGTTCCTCGGGGTCTTCGGCGGCGCCTGGCTGTCGGTAAGGCTCGGCCTGGCGAGACTGTCGGAAGAGCTGCACTGGCGGGACATGGCGGCGGTGTCACTGCTGGCCGGGATCGGGTTCACGGTGTCGCTGCTCATCGGCGGCCTCGCCTACGGACACGATCCGCAGCGCGCCGACGCCGTCACCACGGGGATCCTCGCGGCCAGCCTGATCGCCTCGGTTCTGGCCGCGGTGCTCCTCAACCTCCGGGTACGCAATCGCCGCAGGGCGCTGGATGATGTTTGACATGGCCACCAGGCCCCGATAGGAGACGTTCATGCAGCAGACCACGGAAGAGGAATCCCTGGGCTCTCTCGTCGCCCAGGCGAGCCAGCAGATCTCCACGCTGGTCCGCTCGGAGATCGAGCTGGCCAAGGCCGAGCTGAGGTTCGACGCCAAACGCGTCGGCACGGCCGCGGGCCTGTTCGCCGCCGCGGCGTTCATGGCCCACCTGTGCCTGATCCTGATCTCTTTCACGATCGCGTACGTGCTGGACCAATGGCTGCCGACGTGGGCCGCCTTCCTCATCGTGACCGTCTTCTACCTGCTGGCCGCGGGACTGCTGGTGTTCATCGGCATGCGCAGGCTCAAGGGGCTCGCCGGCATGAAGCGCACCGCGCGCTCGATCAAGGGACTCAAGGAGATCGCCGACCCCGACGACGGCCTGGTGCCGACCGCGGGCCTGGCGGGCACACATCGCGAGCCGGTGAAGCCAGATGGCACCTGACGAGGCGTTCGTCCAGATCGAGGGGCCCTGGACACACCGCGGCGTACACGCCGGCGGCACCCGCTTCCACGTCGTGGAGGCCGGCGAGGGGCCGCTCGTCCTGCTGCTGCACGGCTTCCCGCAGTTCTGGTGGACCTGGCGGCGCCAGCTCGTCTCCCTGGCCGAGGCGGGCTACCGGGCGGTCGCGGTCGACCTGCGCGGCTACGGCGGCAGCGACAAGCCGCCGCGCGGCTACGACCTGCCCACCCTGGCCGGCGACGCCACCGGCCTGATCAGGGCCCTCGGCGAGACCCGCGCGATCGTCGTCGGCCACGACTGGGGCGGCCTGATGGCCTGGACCATGGCCGTCATGGACCCCAAGAGCGTCAGCAGGCTGGTCACCGTGGGCGCGCCGCACCCGCGCCGCCTGCGCCGCACGCTGCTCAGCCCCGGCCAGTTCAGGGCCAACCGCCACGCCCTGCGCTTCCAGCTGCCGATCCTGCCCGAGCGGCGGCTCGTCGCCCACGAGGGCGCGCTCGTGGGCAGCCTGCTGGAGGCCTGGTCGCGGCCCGGCTGGCCCGACGCCGAGACCGGCCGCACCTACCGCGAGGCCTTCCGCATCCCCGCGGTGGCCCACCTCGCCCTGGAGTACCACCGCTGGTTCGGCCGCTCCCAGCTGCGGCCCGACGGCCTGCGCTACGCCAGGGCCATGCGCACCGCGGTCGAGTCGCCGACCCTGCAACTGCACGGCCTGCTCGACACCTGCGTCCTGCCGCGCACCGCGCAGGGCTCCGGCCGATACGTCGCCGCGCCGTACCGCTGGAGGCTGATCGAGGGAGCGGGGCATTTCCCCCACGAGGAGACCCCCGAGAAGTTCGACGCAGAGCTGCTCGGGTGGCTAGCCGACCCGGAGCCTGATCGATGAGAGACCGCGACAGCGAGGGCAGGCCGCGCAACGCGCGCCCCCGCGACGAGTTCGGCCGTCCCCTGCCGTACGGCACGGCCGGGGTCCCACGCGTCCCCGACGACTACGCCCCCACCACCGAGCAGGCGCTCGACGACGGCCGCCGGTTCCTGTCCGAGCACAAGCCCTTCCACGCGCACGAGGTGTTCGAGGGCCGCTGGAAATGCGCCCCCGACGAGGAGCGCGAGCTGTGGCAGGGCCTGGCGCAGATCTGCGTCGGCCTCACCCACCTGCAACGGGGCAACGGGCGCGGGGCCCTGACCCTCTTCAGCCGCGGCGCCGCCCGCATCCAGGGGTACGGCCCGCCGTACGACCAGGTGGGCAGGGCGGCGACGGGCTTCGGCGAGGACAGCGACGCGAGCGCGGCCATCGCCCTGATCCTGCGCGAGCTCGAACTGTCGTAGCCCGCGGCTAGCCTGACGGCATGGCCGAACGCAAGCACGGGGCGCCCGCTCCGCCCACCGAGTCCGCGATCAGGTCAGGCGAGTGGGACGGCCGCGACCTCGACCATGAGACGTTCCGCCGCGTGCTGTTCGTCGACGTCGACATGACCGAGATGATCAACCGCGGCTCGGCGTTCGAGGAGTGCACGTTCTCGCAGGTGCGCTTCAACGTCTCCGAGCACGACGACTCCAGCTTCGTCAACTGCACGTTCAGGCGGTGCTCGTTCTTCGACGCCACGTTCCGGGCGTGCAAGTTCACCGGCAGCATGTTCGACGGCTGCAGCTACGGGCTGCTCAAGGTCGAGGGCGGCGACTGGTCGTTCGTCGGCCTGCCCGGCGCCGACCTGCGCGGCAGCGCCTTCCACGGGGTGCGGCTGCGCGAGGCCGACCTGACGGGGGCGCGGCTGGAGAAGGCCGAGATCCTGCGCAGCGACCTGTCGGGCGCCTGGCTGCACAGCGCCGACCTGACCGCCTGCGACCTGCGCGGCAGCGACCTGGCCGCGCTCGACCCGCAGGTCACCACGGTCAAGAAGGCGATCATCGACTCCTTCCAGGCGACGGTCGTGGCCGCCGCGCTGGGCTTCGACGTGCGCTGATGGCGTGCGCGGGTGTGGCTAGTCGCAGCGCTGGGTGCTGGCCGGGCTGACGTCGGCGCGTCCGGCCGACGCGTCGGGGCGGACCTCGTCGGCGGTCAGGACGTACCCGGTCTCCTCCTGGCTGATGGCCGCGGCGAAGATCACGCCGAAGACCTTGCCGTCGACGGTGAGCAGCGGTCCGCCGGAGTTGCCGGGCAGCACCTTGCCGCGGATCTGGTAGACCTGCCGGGTGACGTTCATGCTGCGGTAGATGTCGGGGCCCTTGGCGGGGATCTTGCTGCGGATGCGGGCCGGCTCGGCGGTGAAGCCCTTGCCCTTGGGGTAGCCGGCGATGATCGCGCTGTCGCCGCTCCTGGCCTGGCCGTCGAACTCCAGGTCGGGCAGGTTGAGGCCGGGAACGTGCAGGATCGCGATGTCGCGCTGCGGGTTGTAGCGGACCACGGTCGCCGCGTGCTTGTTGCCGCCCTGGTCGATGACCTCCAGGTCGCGGGTGACGCCGGCGACCACGTGCGCGTTGGTCATGATCCGGTCGGGTTCGTAGACGAAGCCGGTGCCCTCGATGTGCTTGTTGCAGCTCTCGGCGTTGCCCTGGACCTTGACGATCGACGCGCGGGCCTTCTTGAGCTTCCCGCCCTGCAGCACGCTGACGTCGGGCGGCGCGACGTTGACCAGCTGGTCGCCGCCGATCGCGTCGAACACCGGCGGGAACTCGGAGTTGTCGATGAACTGCTTGAACGGCTGCTGCCAGTTGCGCGCGGCCTGCGGGATCGCGTCGTCGACCGTGGTCAGCAGCAGCGAGTCCTTCACCTGGGTGACCAAAGGCGTGAACGAGGTCGAGACGATCAGCGAGCCGATCAGCCACGCGATGACCAGCACCGACAGCGCGCTGGCGAACGTGCCGCCCACCGCGTCGGCCAGCTTCGCCGGCTCCCAGGTGACGTGCGAGCGGACGACGGCGCCGATCGTCGAGGAGGCGAACTGGCCGATCGTCGCCGTCAGGAAGACGATCACGATGGCGAGCAGCGCCTGCTCGGTCGGGCCGCTGACCACGGCCTTGGAGATCGGCGGCGCGATGAACACCCCGAGCACCGCCCCGCCCACGAACCCCACGAAGCTCATGACGCCGATGATGAAGCCCTGCCGGTAACCCGAGATCCCGAAGGCGATCACGAGGCCGATCAAGATGAGGTCAAGCAGATCACCGCGCACGCTTCAAAGGTAACCAGCAACCGGGTCAAGTGTGCACGCCTTCGGCCAGGATGGGCTTACCCTCCGGGCTAGCGTGACGGCGTGAGCGTGCGCGAGATCGTCGAGACGGCCCTGACCGACCCCGACCCTGCCGGACCCGTCAGAAAGAGCGCGATCAGCGCGCTGCGAGCGCGTGGGGACTCAGAGTCCTTCACCCTGGCCAGACGCCTGTGCGCGGCGGAGAGCGCGGCTGAGCGGCTGCTGGGGGTGCACATCATGGCCGACCTGAGCGCGTTCAGGCTCCGGTCGCTGCCGATCCTGCGCTACCTGGCCGTCGGCGACGACGATGCGGGCGTACGGCACGCCGCCCTAGCCTCGGCGGGCCAGCTTGACGGCCTCGGGCGGCAGATCCTCGGTCACTGACGGATCCCACGGCCGCTCGAACCCGCTCATCCCCAGCACCCCGTCCAGCAGGCTCGCGGTGAAGCCCCACACCAGCATCCCCCGCACCCTGAACGCCGGGCCCGCGTAACCGCCGGGGTGGCGCAACGTCATCCGGTTGCCCGGATCCACCAGCTCGGCGACCGGCACCCGCTCCACCGACTCCACCTCGTCGGGGGCCGCCGCGTGCACCGCCGACGGCGCGTGCCACCAGCCCAGCACGGGGGTGACGCGGTTGTCGCTGCGCCAGATGTACACCTCGGGCATCGTGCACACGACCGTCACCCCTTGGGGCATCAGTCCCGTCTCCTCCTCGGCCTCCCTGAGCGCCGCCCGCACCGGGCCGCCGTCCTCCGGGTCCACGCCGCCGCCGGGGAAGGCGGGCTGACCGGCGTGCCTGCGTCCGCGCGAGCTGCGCTGGATCAGCAGCACGTCGGGCCCCAGGGGGCCCTCGCCGAACAGCATCAGCACCGCCGCCCGCCTGCCCGCGCCGTCGGCGGGCGGGTGCATGTCTCGGGGAGGTTGCGTGCGTACGGCTTTCGCCGCCAGTTGGTCCAGCCAGTCGGGCACCTGCGTCACGAACACCTCCAACGCGATCGAGCCCTCGCAGCTTCCCACCAAGGTTGTTCGAGATCAGGAGAACGGGCCGGGTCTGACGAGTTTCTGGGCGGCCTTCTCCTCCGTGGGGCCGGTGCCGTACGCGGGACAGAGGGCGGCCAGCGGGCACACGCCGCAGGCGGGCCTGCGGGCGTGGCAGATGCGGCGGCCGTGCCAGATGACCCGGTGGGAGAAGATGGTCCATTCCCGCTTGGGTATGAGCTCCCCGACCACGTGCTCGATCTTGACCGGGTCGGTCTCCTCGGTCCAGCCGAAGCGGCGTACCAGGCGCTGGAAGTGGGTGTCGACGGTCAGGCCCGGCACGCCGAACGCGTTTCCGAGGACCACGTTGGCGGTCTTGCGGCCCACGCCGGGCAGGGTGACGAGATCTTTGAGCTTGCCGGGGACCTCGCCGTGGTAGCGGTCGCAGACGGCCTGGGCCATGCCGATGATCGAGTTGGTCTTGGCACGGAAGAAGCCGGTCGACTTGATGATCGTTTCCATCTCGGCGCGGTCGGCGGCGGCGTAATCCTGGACTGTCGGATATTTCGCGAAAAGGGTTGGAGTAACCATGTTGACCCTTTTGTCCGTACACTGCGCCGAGAGGATCGTCGCGACCAGCAGCTCTAGCGGGTTACCGAAGTCGAGCTCGCAGTGGGCGTCGGGGTAGGTTTCCGCCAGTATGCGATTCATCCGGCGCGCCCTGCGCACCAGGGCGAGTCTCGACTCAGAGGGCATCTCCCTAGCCTAAGTGCGTGGCGGGAAGTGGGGTGCGTCACAATGGCAGCAGAGGAGGCAGAGTGAACACCGAAGACGTGCTGGGCAAGGCCCCCCTGTTCGCCGCGCTCGACCGTGAGAGCGCAGCGGCGCTGCGCACGAGCATCACCGAAGTCCAGCTGTCCAAGGGACAGACGCTCTTCCATGAGAACGAGACGGGCGACCGTCTCTACGTCGTGCTCGAAGGCAAGATCAAACTTTCCCGCCAGTCCCCGGACGGCCGCGAGAACCTGCTGAGCGTGCTCGGCCCGAGCGAGATGTTCGGCGAACTGTCGCTGTTCGATCCCCGGCCGCGCACCGCGACCGCCACGGCTCTGACGGATGTACGGCTGGCCGGGCTGGGCCACGACGACCTGCGCCCCTGGCTGACCGGCCGCCCCGAGGTGGCCCTGCACCTGTTGCGCGCCCTGGCCCAGCGGTTGCGGCGCACCAACGACGTGCTGGCCGACCTGGTCTTCACCGACGTACCGGGACGCGTGGCCAAGCAGTTGCTGGACCTGGCGGAACGTTTCGGCGCGAAGACCGACGACGGGCTGCGCGTCCACCACGACCTGACCCAGGAAGAGCTCGCCCAGCTGGTGGGCGCCTCCAGGGAGACGGTGAACAAGGCACTGGCCGACTTCGCCCAGCGAGGCTGGCTGCGCATCGAGGCCAAGGCGGTCGTGATCCTCGACATGGACCGCCTCCACAACCGCTCTCGCTGACCGCCCAAGGGCCCGTGCGGGCAGTTCTCCGTGGGCCCTACAGGCAGCAGGGGCCGGTTGTTGCAAGTGGTTGTCAACCTCTTCTGGGTATGGTCCGGCGATGACTGGACGATGGCAGATGGTCGCGGCCCTGACCTTATGTGTGGCGATCTTCTCGGTGAACTGGACCGTGTTGAACGCCGCCGGATCGATCATCACCTCCGAGCTCGGCCTCACCCCGGCGACCGAGGTCATGCTGGCCTACGCCTTCCCCGTGGCGCTCCTGGGGGTGCTGATCCCCGTGAAGGGCCGTCTGAGCGTGCTCCTGTGGGGTCTGGCCGGCTTCGGCCTGATGTCGGCCGCGGGCGCGTTCGCGGTGAACGGCGGCATGCTCGTCGCCTGCCGGTTCGGGCAGGGGCTGGCGTCCGCGATCGTGCTGCGGGCCGGGTTCGAGCTCGCCAGGACGCACCTGCGTGGCGCCACCTGGTGGCCGGCGGTCGCGATCCCGGCGGTGGTGGCCCTGGTGGGGCTGAACGCCGGGCCCGTGATCGGCGGCGTCATCTCCCAGTACCTCTCCTTCCGATGGAACCTCCTGGTCTGCGTGCCGCTGACCGTCGTCGCCGTGGTGGCGGTGGCGCTCTTCACGCCGCGTACCCGCCCCGCTCCTGAGACCCGTACGGACTTGTCCGGATAATTCAGGGACGGCTTCACCAGCCACAACGTTCTTGTCAGCGTGATTCCAGAAACGACCGGTCGCGGAGCGCACGGCTCCGCGACGGCAGAGAGGAATCCCGTTGTCCAGACTCATCAAGTCCGCGTTCACCACGGTGGCGCTGTCCGGCGCGCTCGCACTGGCGGCCACGTCCGCCGGCGCCGTACCCAGCTCCCAGAACGGCACGCAGACCAGCGCGCAGTCCTTCACCGGCGAGAACAGCCCCTGGACCGCCCAGACGATCGGAGCCTGGGGGAACATCCCGACCGCGTCGGTCAGCGTCACCGTGCCCGCGGGGACGACACGATTCGTCGACGCCCGCTTCACCGCCGAGTCCATCTGCGTCGGCGCGGCCAGCGCGTGGTGCTCCGTGCGCGTCGTCGTGGTCAACTCCGCCGGCACGACCACCGAACTGCACCCGGTCGCGAGCACGGACTACAAGTTCGACAGCCCCGGTGACGCCGAGGAGGCGCACGCCCTGGAGCGCTTCTCCGCTCCCCTGGGCCCGGGGGCCTACACCGTCCGGGTGCAGGCCCTGCGCATGAACGGCATCACCCAGTTCACCCTGGACGACTACGCGTTCGCCGTGGGCCTCGTCCAGCCCTGAGCGCTCATTCGCCGGCCAGGTAGTCCAGCTGGGCCCGGACGGAGATCTCGGCCACCGGCCACAGCGAGCGGTCCACGTCCGCGTACACCACTTCGACGACCTCGCGCGGGGTCCTGGCGCCGTTCTTCCTGGCCTGGCGGATCTGGTCGAGGCGTTCGCGGCGGTGCGCGATGTAGCCGTCGAGCGCCGCCGGCGGGTTCGCCAGGACGGGGCCGTGGCCGGGCAGGAGGGCGTCGGCCTCCAGGTCTTCAGCGGTCTTCCTGAGGCGGTCCAGGCTGTGGAGGTAGTCGGTCAGGCCGCCGTCCTGGGCGATGACGGTGGTGCCGCGGCCCAGAACGGTGTCGCCGGTCAGCATCGCGCGGTCCTCCGGCAGCCAGAAGCACAGGGAGTCGAAGGAGTGCCCGGGCGTGGCGTACACGTGGAGCTCCACGCCTCCGGCCCGAACCACGTCGCCGTCGCTCAGGCCCTCCGAGCCCAGGCGGTGCAGCGGGTCCAGGGCGTGGACGGGGGCGCCGACGAGTTCGGCGAAGCGCTTGGCGCCCCCGCTGTGGTCGTGGTGGCCGTGGGTGAGCAGGATGTGGCGGACCCGCCGTTCGCCCAGGTGTGCGACCACGCGGAGGAGGTGGGCCTCGTCCGAGGGGCCGGGGTCGACGACGATCACCTCGTTGGTGCCGATGACCCACGTGTTGGTGCCGTCGAGCGTCATCATGCCCGGGTTGGGGGCGAGGAGGTTCTCGGCGTGAGCCGTACGGGATCCGTCGGGGGTGCCGATCGGGATGTAGAGACCGCTCATGACACCATCAACCGCATCTCTCCCTCGATTTCTACCGCTCGCGGGAGAATCGTGATGATTTTTCGCTGTACGGCCAGCGCATCGCCCACCGACGCGAAGGCGGCCAGCTCGTTGAGCGTGTGGTAGGTCGGCGGCATGAGGAAGATCTCGCCGCCGGCCGCCAGTTCGAGCGCCTCGGACGGGCGTTTCCATGCGACCTGGTCGGCCTCGCCGCCCACGTCGCGGGTGCGCTGGCCCGGGGGCAGCACGGCGGCGAAGAAGCGGGTGTCGAACCTGCGCTCCTCCATCTCGGGGGTGATCCAGTGCGCCCACGGCTTCAGCAGGTCGGAGCGGAGCACCAGCCCGCGCTTGGCCAGGAAGTCGGCGAAGGCCAGGCTCCTGTCGATCAGCGCCAGGCGGTCGGCTTCCCAGTCGGCGCCGGTGGTGTCGGCGACCACGGAATCGGTGCCGGGCCCGGCCAGCAGTACCCCTGACTCCTCGAACGTCTCGCGGACCGCCGCGCAGACCAGTCCGCGGGCGGTGCGCTCGTCGGCGTTGAAGACCTCACCCCACTCCCGGGGGGACGGCCCCGCCCAGGCGACCGCGTGGTCGGTGTCACGCGGGTCCACGGAGCCTCCGGGGAAGACGTAGGCGCCCGCGGCGAAGGCCATGGTGGTCTTGCGCCGCAGCAGATACACCTCCGGCCCCCTGAGCGGCCCCTCCCTGAGGATCACCACGGTGGCGGCGTCCCGGGCGGGGACCGGTTCGATGCGTCCCGCGTTGATGTCGCGAGCGCGGCCGGCCAGATCCTTCGGCAGGGGGATACCAGTCACGATGACCTCCAACTAGAACATCACTCGGTCATGGTGACATATCCGGTCCGTCAGGAAACCTCGGCGATCAGCTCCACCTCGACCGATGCCCCCAGCGGGAGCGCGGCCACACCCACGGCGCTGCGGGCGTGCACCCCGGCGTCGCCGAAGACGTCGCGCAGCAGGTCGCTGGCGCCGTTGCCGACGCTCGGCTGGCCGGTGAAGTCGGGGGCGCTGGCCACGAAGACCACGACCTTGACGATCCGCACGACCTTCGCCAGATCGCCCACCTGCGACTTCAGGGCGGCGATCGCGTTCAGCGCGCAGATGCGGGCGTGGCCGGCGGCCTCCTCGGCCGTGAGGTCGGCGCCGACCCTGCCGGAGCCGACCAGCTTGCCCTCCACCATGGGCACCTGGCCCGAGGTGTAGACGAGGTCGCCGGTGCGTACGGCGGGGATGTAGGCGGCCAGCGGAGGTACGACCTCGGGCAGCGTCAGGCCGAGATCGGCGATCTTCTCCTCGGGGGTCATGCCTTCTCCCGCTTGAAGTAGGCGACCAGGTTCTCGGCGTTGGGGCCCGGCACGATCTGGACCAGTTCCCAGCCGTCGGAGCCGAAGTTGTCCAGGATCATCTTGGTGTTGTGGATCAGCAGCGGGGCTGTGAGGTACTCCCATTTCTTCATGCGGCTCAGCGTAGTGTGACGGAGCTCAATGCCCCCGCAGGAGGCTTCGGTAAGTGACCGCCAGGTAGCCTCGAATCGTGGACTCTCGGGACACCGATTGGGACGGCGTGCGACTGCACGTCGTCACCGGCAAGGGCGGCACCGGCAAGACGACGGTGGCCGCGGCGCTGGCACTCGCGCTGGCCGCGGGCGGGCGCAAGGTGCTGCTCGTGGAGGTGGAGGGCAGGCAGGGCATCGCGCAGATCTTCGACCTGCCACCGCTCCCCTACGAGGAGCGCAAGATCGCGGTGGCCCCCGACGGCGGCGACGTGTACGCGCTGGCCATCGACCCGGAAGAGGCCATGCTCGACTACATGGAGATGTTCTACGGCATGCGCCGCGCCGGCCGCGCGCTGACCCGGATGGGCATCGTCGACTTCGCCACCACGGTGGCGCCGGGCTTCCGCGACGTCCTGGTCACGGGCAAGACCACCGAGGCCGTGCGCAGGCGGGCCAAGAACGGCAGGCGCGTCTACGACGCCGTGGTCCTCGACGCGCCGCCGACCGGCCGGATCACCCGCTTCCTCAACGTCACGCAGGAGGTGGCGGGACTGGCCAAGGTCGGGCCGATCAAGAACCACTCCGACCTGGTGAGCGGGGTGGTGAAGTCCCCCGAGACGGCTGTGCACTTTGTCACGCTTCTGGAGGAGATGCCGGTTCAGGAGACGCTGGACGGCCTCGCCGAATTGCGTTCTGCCGGTCTTCCGCCTGGCGGAATTTTCATCAATATGGTCCGTGAATCACTGCTTCCGCGGGCCGTACTTGACTCGGCTGTCAAGGGCCGATTCGACGTGGGGGAACTCACACTGGGGCTCAAGGCGGCCGGTCTCGCCGACGGGACCGACGCGGTGGCGGTGGCCGAATCCCTCGTGGGTGAGGTGGTCGAGCACGCCCGCCGTACCGCGATCGAGCGCGCCGAGCGGGCCTCTCTCGACCAGGCCGAGCTGCCCCGATACGAGCTTCCCCTGCTGGCCGACGGTGTAGATCTGGCCGGCCTTTATGAGCTGGCAGCAAGCATCCGAAACCAGGGAGCCGCGTGAAGAAGCCCGCCCCCCTCGACGTCGACGCCATCCTCGACGACCGCGGGACCCGCATCATCGTCTGCTGCGGCGCCGGCGGTGTGGGCAAGACCACGACCGCCGCCGCGCTGGGCCTGCGGGCCGCGGAGCGCGGCCGGGGCGCGGTCGTGCTGACCGTGGACCCGGCCAGGCGGCTGGCGCAGTCGATGGGCCTCTCGGAGCTGGACAACACCCCCAGACTGGTGCACACCGCCGAGGAGGGCGGTGGCCAGCTGTTCGCGATGATGCTCGACATGAAGCGGACCTTCGACGAGATCATCGAGGCCCACGCCGACCCCGAGCGGGCCAGGCAGATCCTGTCGAACCCCTTCTACCAGTCGCTGTCGTCCAGCTTCTCCGGCACGCAGGAGTACATGGCGATGGAGAAGCTCGGGCAGCTGCGCCGCTCGGACGAGTGGGACCTGATCATCGTCGACACCCCGCCCTCGCGCTCCGCGCTGGACTTCCTCGACGCCCCCGAACGGCTCGGCCGCTTCCTTGACGGGCGCTTCATCAAGCTGCTCACCGCGCCCGCCAAGGCCGGGGGCCGCAGCGCCTTCCGGCTGCTCAACGCCGGGTTCGGGCTCGTGGCCGGAGCGATGACCAAGCTGCTGGGCGCGCAGGTGCTCAAGGACCTGCAGACGTTCGTCTCCGCGCTTGACGCCGTCTTCGGCGGGTTCAGGCAGCGGGCGGAGATGACCTACCGGCTCCTGCAGGCGCCCGGCACCGCCTTCGTGGTGGTGGCCGCGCCCGAGCGCGACGCGATGCGGGAGGCCTCGTACTTCGTCGAACGGCTCGCGGAGGAACGCATGCCGCTGGCCGGGCTCGTGGTCAACCGGGTGCACTTCTCGCCCGCGGCGGGCATCTCGGCGGCCCGCAGCGCGGCCGCGGCGGAGGACCTGGAGTCCAAGGGCGAGCACGAGCTGACCGCCGCCGTGTTGCGGCTCCACACCGGGCGGATGCAGCTCGCGGCCCGTGAGCACCGGGAGCAGGAGCACTTCGTCTCCGCGCACCCCACGGTGCCTGTCGTCCAGGTCCGCGCCATGTCGGAGGACGTCCACGACCTGGCGGGTCTGCACCAGATCGGGGAACTCCTGGCTTCGGGAGCATGAAAGCACGGCCGACGCTCGCCGGCCGTGCTTTCCACGCGGGGTTAGCCCGCTATCAGCTCGTTTGTCCGTTCGTACTCTTCTTTCGCAGACTCGAGCAGCTCCCGCCACGAGTCCACGTCTGGCCGTCGCCTCAGCAGCGCCCGCCGTTCCCGCTCCGTCATACCGCCCCACACCCCGAACTCGATGCGGTTGTCGAGCGCATCGGCGAGGCACTCGGTACGGACCGGGCATCCTCGGCAGATCAGCTTAGCCCTGTTCTGCGCGGCTCCCTGGACGAACAACGCGTCCGGATCCGCACCTCGACAGGCGGCACGGGAGGTCCAATCCGTGATCCACATTTCGACCCCACTCCCCTTAGGTGGTCAGTCGTCACTTGGGGCCGACGGGCGCGGGCGCCGAGCCTCCGTATTCAGTTGCCGCAGAGGAGAACGTATGCAACGAGACGTTCGGGCCGACAGACCCCAGAGGACCAATTTCTCGCCCGAGTGTTGACCGGGAATGACTAGTCACCCCTTCCAGTCAAGGCGAAATGGGGTTCGGTTACCGATAACGACACTCTTTCGACGTACTCTTGGTCCTGTGCAAGCTCAGGGCAAAGATCGTTCATCACCAGTCACGAACGTCATCCGGCTCATCGCCGCGGGGGCGGCCGCGGGTGTGCTGACGGCCGCCATCGCGCTGCCCGCCGTAGGCGGCGCCGGGGTGACGGCCAAGTCAGCCATGGAGGATCTCAACCTCAAGCCGGAGGAACTGGACGAACCTCCGCTGCCCGAGCGCACCGTTCTCAGGGACGCCAAGGGCAAGCAGATCGCCCAGTTCTTCTTCGAGAACCGGCAGTCGGTGACGCTCGACAAGGTCTCTCCGATCATGAAGACGGCGCTGATCTCCATCGAGGACTTCCGCTTCTACGAGCACGGGCCGATCGACATCGAGGGCACCATCCGCGCCCTGCTCAAGAACATGACCTCCGGCGGCGTGACCCAGGGCGGCTCCTCGATCACGCAGCAGTACGTCAAGCAGGTGCTGTTCAACGCCGCCGAGACCGACGCCGAGCGGGCCGCCGCCATCGCCCCCACGGTCTCGCGCAAGCTCAACGAGCTGCGCTACGCGCTGGCGATCGAGAAGAAGTACACGAAGGACGAGGTCCTGGAGAAGTACTTCAACATCGCCTACTTCGGTGCAGGAGCCTACGGCGTCCAGGCCGCCTCCAAGCGCTTTTTCGGCAAGTCGGCCGGCGAGCTCAACCTCTCCGAGGCGGCCACGCTGGCGGGAGCCGTACAGAACCCGAACAGGACCGACCCCAACGTCAGCAAGGAGTCGCGCGCCGCGCTCCTGGAGCGGCGCAACATCGTCCTGGACCGGATGGCGCAGCTCGGCAAGATCACTCCCGCCGAGCGCGACGCGGCCAAGGCCACCAAGCTCGGCTACAAGGACACGAAGTTCCCGGGTGGCTGTGAGACCAGCCCGTATCCGTACTTCTGCCTCTACGTGCAGTACGAGATCCTCAACAACGAGGACTTCGGCAAGACCCCCGAGGAACGCAAGAAGCTCCTGCAGCGCGGCGGGCTGGAGATCAAGACCACGATCGACCCGCAGATGCAGAAGGCCGCCGAGAAGGCGATCAAGAACTGGGTCAGCACCAAGGACAAGCCGGTCGCCTCGCAGGCCATGATCGTCCCGGGCACGGGTGAGATCAAGGCGATGGCCGCCAGCCGCAAGTTCGGCAACAACAAGAAGAAGAACGAGATCAGCTACAACGTCGTGGCCGACGCCAAGCACGGCGGCGGCGGCGGGTTCCAGCAGGGATCGACGGCGAAGCCGTACACACTGGCGGCGGCCCTCGAAGAGGGCTACAAGTACGGCGACGGCTTCCCCTCCCCGGCCGGCTACAACGCGCCCAGCTACGGCGCCTTCCGCGACTGCAAGGGCAACCGCGTCGGCGAGCCGTCCCACCAGGTGCGCAACTCCAGCGAGGGCGGCGGCGGCTTCAAGACGCTGCAGTCCGGCACGTGGGGCTCGGTCAACACGTTCTTCATGAAGCTCGAAGAGCGCGTCGGCCTGTGCAAGACCGTCAAGATGGCCAAGAAGCTCGGGCTCAAGCGCGCCGACGGGCAGCCACTGCGCGAGTTCGAGACCTTCACGCTCGGCATCAACGAGACCGACCCGGTCACCGTCGCCAGCACCTACGCCGTCTTCGCCTCGCGCGGCCAGTCCTGCAAGCCGCTGGCCATCACCGAGATCGTCGACCGCTACGGCAAGGCCAAGCGGTTCAAGCCCAAGTGCACGCGGGTCATGGACGAGGAGGTCGCCGACGCCGTCAGCGGCATCCTGTCCGGCGTGTTCACCAAGGGCACCATGAGCGGCGTAGGCGGCATCGGCAGGGACGCGGCGGGCAAGACGGGCACCACCGACGGCTACACGGCCGCCTGGTTCGCCGGTTACACCCCGAACCTCTCCTCCGCCGTCAGCATCGGCGACCCGCGCGGCGCCTTCGACAACCGCCTCATGGGCGTCACCATCGGCGGCCGCGGCTACAGCTACGTCTACGGCGCCTCCATCTCCGGCCCCATCTGGAAGCAGTCGATGCTGCAGGCGCTGAAGGGGATCGAGCCGGCGGAGTTCACGCCGGTGAACATGGAGCGCTTCGGCGGCTGCGGCGACATCTGCGCGCCCAAGCCGGTCAAGAAGGACAAGGACCGGGGCGGGGACGGCGAACCCGACGACCGGGGCGGCGATCCGTTCGACATGTTCGACATGGACGACGGCGACCTCGGGCCCATCACCCCGGGCAACTAGTCCTCCGAACCGTTGAGAGGCCTCTGGGAGGCCTCTCAACGCGTTTCAGAGGCCTTTTCCGGTACGGCCTTGCCTTTCCATACGGCCTTGCCTTTCCGGTACGGCCTTGCCGCGCGTTTTCCGGTTTCCGGGGTGGCTGGTCATGGATGCGACGTCACGGCGGCCCGCCCGTCAGACTGCCGGGCGTGGAAGCGCGGCCCCGCGGGGCGGCGGCGGGTGGTGGGTGGCGGCGGCTTCGCCGTAACGGATGGCCCCGATCACAAGACGTTGATCACCCGGACAGTCGCGCGCGCACGGCGGCGGCGACTCGCCCGCCCTCGGCGCGGCCGGCGACCATCGGGTTGAGCACCTTCATGACCGCGCCCATCGCCTTGGGGTCGGTCGCGCCGCTCTCCGCGATCGCGGTGTCGACCAGCGCGTTCAGCTCCTCGTCCGAGAGCTGCGCCGGCAGGTACTCCTCCAGCACCGCCTGCTCGTCCAGCTCCGCCTGGGCCTGCGCGGCGCGCCCGGCGTTGCCGAACGCCTCGGCCGCCTCGCGGCGCTTCTTGGCCTCCTTGGTCAGCACCTTGACGATCTCGTCGTCGCTGAGCTCCCTGGCCTGCTTGCCCGAAACCTCCTCGACGTTGACGGCCGACAGGACCATCCTGATCGTGCGGAGGCGGACCTCGTCCTTGGCCTTCATGGAGGCCGTCAGATCGGCCTTCAGCTTGTCCTTCAATGCGCTCATGCGGTCCATCTTGCCGCTTGAGCGGCACCTCTCGTGCCGGATGTCGGGCATCATGAGTACGTGAGGAAAGCCGCCGCCATACCACTGTCCCTGCTGGGTCTCGGCATCGCCGGGCTCGGGTACGCCTCGGTCGTCGAGCGCAACTGGTTCCGGCTGCGCCGATTCGACGTTCCGGTCCTGGCCCGGGGGCAGCGCCCGGTGCGCATCCTCCACCTGTCCGACCTGCACCTGACGCCCGGCCGCAAGAAGCTCATCAACTGGGTACGCTCGCTCGGCTCACTCGAACCCGACCTGGTGGTCAACACCGGCGACTCGATCGCCCACCCGGACGCCGTCCCGTCGCTGCTCCACGCCCTGGAGCCGCTCATGTCCCGCCCCGGCCTGTTCGTGTACGGCTCCAACGACCTGTACGCGCCCGTGTTCAAGAACCCCGCCCGCTACCTGTGGCGCACCTCCCGCAACGAGCGTCGCCAGCATGTCCCGTCGCTCCCGTGGCGAGAGCTGGGCGAAGGCATGGCCGCCGAAGGCTGGCTGGACATGAACAACACGACAGCCCGCCTGAAGGTCGCCGACCTGGACGTGGCCGTGGCCGGCATCCACGACTCCCACATCGACCGCGACCGCTACGACCTGGTAGCCGGCCCCGCCCCCGCGGACGCCGACCTGCGCCTGGGCGTCATGCACTCCCCCGAGCCCCGCAACATGACCCGCTTCGCCGCCGACGGCTACCAGCTCCTGCTCGCCGGCCACACCCACGGCGGCCAGCTCTGCATCCCCTTCTACGGCGCCCTGGTCACCAACTGCGGCATCGATCGGGCCCGCGTCAAGGGCCTGAGCACCCACGACTCCGCCTGGCTCCACGTCTCCGCCGGCCTGGGCACCTCCCCGTACGCCCCGGTCCGCTTCGCCTGCTTCCCCGAGGCGACCCTGCTCACCTTGGTACCGCGCCGCTGACGGATTATCCGGTCACAAGCACCCGCGAAGTCCGCTAGACTTTCCCAAGCACGCGCAAGACCGGGCGTGCGACCGGGGTGTAGCGCAGCTTGGCAGCGCGCTTCGTTCGGGACGAAGAGGCCGTGGGTTCAAATCCCGCCACCCCGACCCAGCAGTACCAGGTAGAAGGCCGTTTCCGAAGATCGGAAGCGGCCTTTCTCGTCTCCTGAGAGGCTGCGCCACAGGGACAACATGCCATCACGCGTCCGCCTCTGCGCCCAGCCTCCTCTGCCAACTGTTCGACTTCAATTCAAAGAGATCGGCGTCCGGTTCAAGCGTGTCGCACCCCTGATCTTGCCGATACAGGTTCTGAACATGGAAGCATTCGCAGCGCAGGTCGTCTCCGAGCCTCTTGAAGCTCTTGGTTAGATTCGGGCTGCGAATCCTGAACCGAGATCAACGTCCAAGCAATACGCGGCAACGCTCCGCCTGTACATCACAATCATCCAGCAGCGCGGAACCGTTCATATCGTTCCTCGATCAGCTCCGACTTCGGCCGATCCGCTCTACGTCGAGGCAGCACCAGGCCCAATCCGTGCATCTCCTGCAACCCGTGCTTCAGCATCGGCCCATCGATCTCTTGCAAGATGTCCGACCGTACTTCGATCACCAGATCGGGGCGGACGCCCAGGATGTGCTGGTCATAGGCGGCATGGTGAATCTTGCACAGCGCCATCCCGTTAGAGATCGCTGGGACACCGCGTTCCTCACGGTCAGGGATGATGTGAGCGGCGTCCAGCAACGACAGGTGCCTAAGACGACACATCGCGCAACTGGTCTCGTAGGCGTGGATCACCCGCTGCCGGAAGACCGGCTGGTGCAGCCGCCGCTTGGTCATGCTTACGGAGTAGCGCCGCTCGATCTCGCTCACCGGCCCATGAATGGCGATGTGTCGCTGCGCCTCTTCCAGAGCGACCGCCACTTGCAATTGGTCGACTTCCATAGCCCGGATCCACACCGGGAAGAACGGCAGATACAGGCCCTGCTTCACGCCAAAGAACCAGATGAGGGGCACGTCGCGCTCGTAAGCGCGACGGAGTCCGACATTGGTGTAGAGATTGGGGTTATCGCCCTGGAACTTGTAGCGGAGCAGGCCATCCCCGCCCACCTCGTCTTCGTACGGCGCGCGCGTGCCATCAGAGGTATAGGTAGTGAGTATGGACAGCGCGGCGGTTAGTTCCTTCGGCTTGCGGATGCCCAACTGATTATCGACCAGCGGAAACGAGCGCCCCTCGAACATGAAGCCCAGGAGTTCCGCGCGCGACACCACCGGGTTCTCCGGTGTGCAGCGCTGACGGAGCCAAGCCATGGCAGCCGCTCGTATCCGACTGTCCAAGTCATCATTCAGGGGCGTGATCACACCGAAGTTTTATACCCGGGGGCGGCCCTGTCGCTACTGACGGTCCAAGGATTGGCTCGCTCCAACGCCTCAGCCTGTCCTCCAGTGCTCAACGTCCTCAGCCGGCTGCACCTTCTCGACAGAGAAGGCCAGGAAGCCGTGGGCAGTGGCGTCGTCACGGACCCGAGCATCACCCCTGTTCACCTGCTTCTCGATGACACCACCAGAGACACCGGTCCGGCGGCGTTGCTAGGCCGGGTCGGCGGGCTCTCAAGCCTGGCCGAACCCGGCGCGGTCGTTGGTGTTAGCGACGAGGTAGCTACGGAAGACGATCATTTGCAACGCCCGCGTGACGGAGGACAGGAGAGATTCTCCCCCACCACTCGGCGCTGGAGTCCACCTCAATAGGTGCCGGGATGGTAGCGGGCATGGATCTCCGCCCGTACTGCTTCCTCAGGTGTCAGCCACCGCAGGACGATGTCGTCGAACAGGTCGGCGTCGATGCTTTCGGCTCTGTCGTCTGGTGTGGCGCCGAGACGTCGGTAGTGGATCTGAGGGAGAGCCGTGGGGCCTGGGTCAGCGATCTGAGTGATCACGTACAGTGCCGGGCGGTCGTTCTGGGAGTTCAAGGCATGCTCGAACCACATGCCCGGCTGGGGGATCACGCTCTGGGTCACACCCATCATTCTCCGCTGTCGGAGGGTGTTGTGGGAGGGGAACATGCCAGGTCATGGGGTGGTACGCCAAGTTTCCGCGGGTAACAGTTCTCCCTCAGAGCATCGGACTTCTAATCCGCGGGTGGCGAGGGCGGCTATCGCATGGTTTGTCGCGCGGCGCGAGTGTGGCTATGAGCAAATGCGGCTCACGTCATGAAATCCAGGCCTTGTCCTGAACGGCGGCGCCTGCCCGGTCACTGTGGGCCAAATTCGGGACGCTTGCGGCTATCCGGGCAAGCTCCAGGGGCCAGGCCCCTTCTCGCGGTTCGGGGTTTGGCTCTGGGTGCCTCGCCAGGTGCTCGGTAGAGCGCCTGGCGAGGCTACTTCTGGTTGCGGCAACCGCGGATGGTAGCGCCTGTCCCCCGACTTGGGCGCTGCCTCGCATGACAGAGACTACTCTCCGTATAAATTTCGTCGCAACCGGTTATGGAAATCTCCACCTGGCCATGGCCAATTAAGCGGCCAATCGGCGGGGGTCAATGTGGGGGTTGTGCAGGTAGCGTGCGGGTTATGGAGATCAGGACGCTTAATCCGGACCGTGGGGTGTACTCGGCCACTGGGGACTATGTGCATGCGATCGAGGTTCGTGGGGCTGAGCGGTTGCTGTTTGTGGCGGGGACGATGGGGTTGGATGCCGATGGGCGGCCTGGGGCCACGTTGGAGGAACAGCTGGGGCTTATATGGGCGAATATTCGGGCCATTCTCGCCAGCGCCGGCATGACGGTGGACAACATTGTTCGGCTCACCAGTTATCTGCGCGATCCGGCCTACGCGGCGGCCAATGCGGCGGCTCGGGTGACGGCGCTCAGCGGGCGGGCTGTGCCGACGACGGCGATCGTCGCGCAGACGCTGGTCGACGAATGGCTGGTGGAGATCGAGGTCGTCGCGGCGGGTTGACGCGCCGAACGACTGCGTGGGGGCCGCCGCCGAACGACTGCGTGGGGGCCGCCGCCGAACGACTGCGTGGGGGCCGCCGCCGAACGGCTGCGTGGGGGCCGCCGCCGAACGACACGACTGCGGGGGTACCGCAGAGCGTTACCGCGGTGGGTTGTTGAGGCCTTCGTTGTAGGCGGCGGTGAACTTGGGGCCCAGCGATGCGTGCAGGCGTGCGGTGATCCGGTCGACGTCGAAACGTTCGCCCTCCGGCAACGGAGCGTCGACGGACAGCCGCAGGGCGGCTGCCTGGCCGAGGAGGTAGGCACCGTTCGCCTCCGAGGTGGCGGCTCCGGCCAGGCCCTCCAGGGACAGAGCTCCGGCCAGGCCCTCAAGGGCGAGGGCTATGGCTCTGGGGTCGCCTACTGCTCGGGCTCGGGTCAGGCTCTCCTGATGGTGGGCTTCGGCGGCCGGGTACGAGCCGCGCATCTCCTCTATGAAGCCCAGTTCGGCGAAGATCAGGGCCAATGCGGCGTCGGAGTCGAGGGCGTGGTCCCAGTCGATCCAGGCCAGCAGGTGCGCCTCCGCCTCATCCAGGCGGCCCTGGCGGCGGGCGCTCAGGGCCAGGCCCAGGGCGGCGAACTCCTCCCCCACCGTGTAGCCCTGTTCGGCGGACAGTGCCATGGCTCGCGTGTGGAGCGAGTCGGCCTGGTCGAAGGCGCCGGCCAGAAGGGCCAGGCGTCCCAGCTGGGACATTTTGTCGGCTACCTCGGTCCATAGGCCGAGTTCTTCGGACATGCGGAGGCCATCGCGGTGTACGCGGGCCGACTCGGCGTAGTCGCCCGCGATTTCGGCGTGCCAGGCGACCGCGAACCCGGCGTGGGACTGGCCCCAGCGGTCACCCAGCTGGGCGAACAGGTCCAGGCTTTCCCGGCCGTAGGCTCGGGCACGGTCCAGGTCGCTGCGGAGCAACGCCTGGCGGGCCTGGACTGAGCGGGCGAAAGCCGTACCCCATTCGTCGCCTATGGCGGCGAAGGAGGTCAGGGCGCGGTCGGCGAGTTCTTCGGCGGGCTCAGAGTCGCCGATGCCCAGCTGGGCTGAGGCCAGGAAGGCCTGAGCTCGCGCGAGGCCGGTGAGCGCGGCGACGTCGGTGGTGGGGGCCGCGACGGGGACCGAGGTGATCGCCTCGCCGGTACGCAGTGTGAAGGCGGCCAGCCACATCCGCGTGATGTCGCCGGGATCGGCGATCTGGGCCAGCCATCTGCGGCCCTCGCCGAGCCGTCCGCGCAGCACCCAGTACCAGGCCAGCGCGTTGGCCAGCCGTTCGGACGTCCCGCTGTCGTCCGCCGTCAGAGCGGCGCGGAAGTTGGCCGCCTCGGCGTCCAGCCGCAGCAGCCACTGCCGCTGCTCGGGCCCGCGCAGATACGGCTCTGCCCGCTCGGCCAGCGCGAGATAGTGGTCGCGGTGCCGCGACCGCGTCTCCTCGCCCTCCCCGGCCTCCGCCAGCCGCTCCTGGCAGTAGGCGGCCACGGACTCCAGCAGCCGGTACCGGGGCCCGTCGCCCACCACGACCAGCGACCGGTCCACGAGCCTGGGCAGCACGGACAGAGCGTCGTCGCCGCAGACAGCCTCGGCCGCCTCCAACGTGCACCCGTCAGCGTGTACGGCCAGCCGCCGCAACACCACCCGCTCATCAGGACCGAGCAGCTCCCAGCTCCAGTCGATCATGGCCCGGAGCGTCCGCTGCCTGGCGGGCACGTCGTTCCGTGAGCCCCCCAGCACCCGAAACCGATCGTCCAGCCGCGCCGCCAGCTCCCGCACGCCGAGGGCCCGCACCCGGGTGGCGGCCAGCTCCAACGCCAGCGGAATCCCGTCCAGCCGCCGGCATATGGCCGCGACGGCCTCAGCGTCCAGCTCCGCGCCGGGCGCCGCCGCGGCGGCCCGGGAGACGAACAACCGCTCAGCGTCCTTCTGCGGCAACGTGGGGACGCTGAACAGCCGTTCCCCGGCGACCCCGAGCGGCTCCTGGCTGGTGGCGAGGACGCGCAGTCCGGGCGCGGCCCGGAGCAGGAGCGCCACGAGCCGGGCGACCGGCTCGGTCACGTGCTCGCAGTTGTCCAGAACGAGCAGCATGCTCTTGCCGCGCAACGCCTCGGCCAGCCGCCCGGCCAGGTCCGGCCCCTCGTCACGCACGCCGAGCGTGGCCGCGACGACCTCGATCACCTCGGGGGCGCCGGCCGGGGTACCGGACAGTTCGACGAGCCAGACCCCGTCAGGCGCGGAGGCGGTCAACCGGCCCGCCGTCTCCATCGCCAGCCGCGTCTTGCCGACGCCACCCGGCCCGGTCAGCGTCACCAGCCTGGCCACCCGCAGCAGGTCGACGACGGCGGCCACCGCGTCGTCGCGGCCGATGAGGTCGGTCAGGGCGGCGGGCAGGTTCGTACGGCGGGCCTCACGCACCGGCGCGTCCAGCGAAGGATCCTGCCGCAGAATGGCCTGGTGCAGCCCGGCCAGCTCGGGCCCAGGCTCCAGCCCGAGCTCCTCGTCCAGCAGTTCCCGCAACGTCCCGTAGCTGTCCAGCGCCTCCTTCTGCCGCCCGGCCCGGTAGAGGGCCCGCATGTGGGCCGCGCGCAGCCGTTCCCGTAGAGGATGCCGGCCGACCAGGTCACCGAGCTCGTCGGCGAGCAGGGCGTGCTCGCCCAGCTCCAGCCGCGTCTCGGCGTGGTCTTCCAGCGCGGTCAGCCGCAGTTCCTCCAGCCGGGCGATCTCGGGCCTGGCGAACTCCTCGTCGGCGAAGTCGATCAGCGCGGGCCCGCGCCACAGCGCCAGCGCGTCGGCCAGCAGGGCCGCCCTGGCCTCGGGCGCGCCGGTGCGGGCCTCGGACAGCAGCGCCTGGAAACGTCCGGTGTCGACGTCGCCGGGCTCCACTTGGAGCCGGTAACCGGAGGCGCCGGACACCACGCTCTCCTTGCCGACGATCCTGCGTAGCTGGGAGACGCGGGTCTGCAGGGCGCCGGCGGGGTTGGCGGGCAGCGCGCCGCTCCAGAGCGAGTCGATGAGGCGGTCGGCGGGCACCACCTTCCCCGGGTCGACGAGCAGGTGGGCCAGCAGGGCACGGACCTTCACCTCAGGCACTCTGACCTGCGCACCTTCCGGCCCCCACACCGCAAGCGGACCAAGTACCCCGAAACGCATGAGCCTCACGGTAGTGGAGCTGGAGAAAACCTGGAGCGCCGGCAGGCACTGTCCAGGACATGAACGACGGACACCCGCGGCTGGCGGTGGTCACGGGCTCTGACCACTCGGCGGCCATGTTGATCGCCGAGCGAGCCTGTGCGCACCACGGCCTGGAGGTCGACGTGATCGATCTCGAGGCCGCGTGCCTGCCGGATCCGGCGCCCGGCCGGGCGTTGGTGCCGCCGGCCGTACACGATCTGATGCCTTGGCTCGCCGCGGCGGAGGGATTCGTGGTGGTCGCGGTCCGGACCCGGTCGTTGCGCAAGGCGGTGTTCTGGTGCGCCGAGGCGTGGCGGGGCAAGCCGGTCGCGCTCGTGAGCGATCCGGCGCTGCTGATCCCGTCGGCCGTCGATCGCATGCTCCTCAAACTTCTCAGACAGGAATTCTCATGAACAAGGCTGGACCCCGGCAGTGGTTCGGGCTCTCGATACTTCTGCTGCCCACCGTGCTGCTGTTCCTGGCGATGACGGTGCTCTTCCTGGCCACGCCGCAGATCGCGGCGGACCTGGACCCGAGCGGCGCGCAGCTGTTGTGGATCAACGACATCTATGGCTTCATGATGGCGGGCCTGCTCGTGGCGATGGGCACCGTGGGCGACCGCATAGGACGCAGGAAGGTGCTGTTGTTCGGCGCCGCGGCCTTCGGCGTGGCCTCGTTGCTGGCGGCGCTGGCGCCGAACGCGGAGCTGCTGATCGCGGCCCGCGCGGTGATGGGCGTGGGCGCGGCGGCGGTGATGCCCTCGACGTTGTCGCTGATCAGCAACATGTTCAAGGACGACAGGCAGCGCGGCACCGCCATCGGGCTGTGGGCGGCCTCGATCTCCGTCGGCGTGGCGATCGGCCCGCTGGTGGGCGGGCTGCTGCTGGAGGCGTTCTGGTGGGGCGCGGCCCTGCTCGCGGGCGTGCCGGTGATGGTGCTCGTGCTGGTGGGCGCGCCGTTCCTGATCCCCGAGTACCGCGCGCCGAAGACCGGCGGACTGGACCCGCTGAGCGTGGTGCTGTCGATGGCGACGCTGCTGCCGATCGTGTACGGGGTGAAGGAACTGGCCAAGGCCGGTCCCGGCGTGGTCTCGCTGGGCACGCTCGCGGCCGGCCTGCTGTTCGGCGTGATCTTCGTGCGCAGGCAGCTGCGGCTGGAGAACCCGCTTCTGGACGTGCGGCTGTTCGCCGACAAGGTCTTCAGCGGCGCCCTGGGCGTGTTCATGCTGAGCGCGGTCGCGCTGGGCGGCGTGTATCTGCTGTTCACGCAGTACCTGCAGCTCGTGGCGGAGCTCTCGCCGCTGGAGGCGGGCCTGTGGATCCTGCCCGCGGCGCTCGCGCTGGTGGCCGTCTCGACGTTGTCGCCGGTCATCGCCCGCCGGGTACGGCCGGCGTACGTGATCAGCGGCGGCGCGTTCCTGTCGGTGATCGGCTACCTGCTGATGACCCAGGTCGGCAGCGTCGCCGGCCTGCCGATGCTGCTCACCGGCTTCTTCGTGCTCTACCCGGGCATCGCTCCGGCGATGGCGCTGAACACCGCTCTGGTGATCGGCTCGGCTCCGCCGGAGAAGGCCGGCGCCGCCTCCGCTGTGAACACCACCGCCAGCGACCTGGGCACCTCCCTGGGCGTCGCGGTGCTCGGCAGCGTGGGCACGGCCGTCTACCGTGCGGCGATGCCCGCCGGGGCGCCTGACACCCTCTCAGGGGCGCTGACGGCGGCCGAGAGCCTGCCGGGCCAGACCGGCGAGGCCCTGGTGGCCGCGGCGCGGGCCGCCTACACCGACGGGCTCAACGTGGCGGGCGGCATCGCGGCCGCTTTGGTGGCCGTGGCGATCGTCCTGTCGCTGACGATGCTCAGGAAGGTTCCGGCGACGAACACCCCGGCCGCCGACGCCGAGCCCGCGCCCGCCGAGCGCGAGGAGGCACTGGCTGTCTGAACCGCCGTGAAGCCCGGAGCCGTCAGCTCCGGGCTTCACCGCTGTCCAGCGCCGCCAGGATCTCCCGCACGGTCTCGTCCACGCTCAGGCCGCTGGAGTCGATCCAGTGCCCGATGCGCGGCGTCCGCGTCCTCAGCACCTGGTCGAGCTGGGCGACCGTCCAGTCGCCGTAGCCGGTCTTGGACCGTTCGCGCTCGCGCCGCTCGACGGACTCCGCCGAGGGCGCGAGCACCACGACGTGCAGCGGGCGGCTGCGGATCAGCTTGGTGACGGTCTCCAGCTCCGGACCCAGCACGACGTCCTGCAGGACCGGTGTGAACCCCGCCTCGAAGTAGCGGTCGGCCACCTCGGCGGCGATCGCGTAGCGCAGGCGGAGCTGGCGCCGCGCCTCCTCGGACGGCTCCGCCGACATCTCGGCGCGGCCGTTGACCACCATCGTGCGGAAGGCGTCGCCGCGTACGTGCGCCGACTTCGGCAGCCGCTCGGCCAGCGCCTGGGCGACCGTGGACTTGCCCGAAGCGGAGATACCGGTGATCAGGATGACCGCTCTCATGGGGACAAGAGGGTACGCACCCGGTCGGCCCCCACGGCCAGCAGGAGGGTCGGCAGCCGCGGACCCGTGTCCCGCCCGATCAGCAGGTGGTACAGCAGCGCGAAGAAGGCCCGCTGCGCCTGCTTCAGCTCGGGAGTCGGCTTGGCGTCCACCGGGAGGCCGGCCACGAGCTTCGGCACGCCGTACACCAGCGTGGTGAGCCCCTCGACCGACCAGTGCTCGTCGAGGCCGTCGAGCAGCAGGCGCACCGACGCGGCGCTGTCGCCGTCGAGCGCGCCGAGGCGTTCGGCGTCGGCGCTGTCGCGTACGCGGGTGCGCTGCTCGGCAGGCACCTGCGTGTCCACCCAGCGCTGGGCGCGGTCCAGCCGCGGGCGTACCTCCTCAAGGGCGGCGACGCCGTCGACGTCGGCCAGGATGCGCAGGGTCTGGCGCTCGTCGCCGGTGGTGATGTCGGCGATCGAGGCCAGCGTGCGGTAGGCGACCGGGTGGGGCGTGGCGGGCAGCGGCGCGACGGCGGTGGAGGTGGCGCGGGTGTGGGCGGCCTTCTCGGCGGGCAGGCCGCCGCCACCCGTGATCTTGCGGCCGAGCGCGTCCCACTCGTCGTAGAGGCGCTGGATCTCCTGGTCAAAGGCGATCTTGAAGGACTGCTCGGGCTTACGGCGGGCGTACAGCCAGCGCAGGACCGGGGCTTCCATGATCTCCAGGGCGTCGGCGGGGGTGGGCACGCCGCCCTTGGAGCTGCTCATCTTGGCCATGCCGGTGATGCCGACGAAGGCGTACATGGGGCCGATGGGCTGCGCGCCGCCGAAGACCTCGCCGACGATCTGCTCGCCCACGATCCACGCCGATCCGGGCGAGTGGTGGTCGACGCCCGAAGGCTCGAAGACCACTCCCTCGTACGCCCAGCGCATCGGCCAGTCGACCTTCCACACCAGCTTGCCCCGGTCGTGCTCGGCCAGCCGTACACTCTCGCCGAATCCGCACGCACACGTGTAGGCCAGCTCGGTGCTCTCGTCGTCGTAGGCCGTGACGGTGGTGAGGTCGCGCTCACAGAGCGCGCAGTAGGGCTTGTACGGCGAGTAGCGCTCGACGGCCTTGGTGCGGTACTGCTCCAGGATCGCGTCGATCTTGACCCGGTGTTCCATCGCGCGCAGGATCTGCTTGCGGTAGGCGCCGGCGGTGTAGCGCTCGGTCTGGCTGATGGCCTCGACCTCGATGCCGAGCTCGGCCAGCGCGGCGGTCAGCGGCGCCTTGAAGTGCTCGGCCCAGTTGGCGTGCTCGCTGCCGGGCGGCGCGGGCACGGAGGTCAGCGGCTTGCCGACGTGCTCGGCCCAGGACGGGTCGACACCGGCCGGTACGCGGCGGAAACGGTCGTAGTCGTCCCAGGACAGCAGGTGCACGCAGTCCCGCCCGCGGCGCCGGATCTCGTCGGCGACCAGGTGCGGGGTCATGACCTCGCGCAGGTTGCCCAGGTGGATCGGACCGGACGGGCTCAGGCCCGAGGCGCAGACGATCGGTTTGCCCGGTGCGCGACGATCCGCCTCGGCGATGACATCGTCTGCGAACTTGGCGACCCAGTCTGCGATCATCGGCCCATTCTGGCAGCCGGGGGCCGCCACACGAGCGTGATCAGGAAGTACAGCAGGCCGCCGAGCACGAGCGCCACGACGACGCCCACGTTGGCCGCGCCGAACGTGCCGGCCCGCATCGACTCGCTCATGAGGAAGCCGACGACGTTGGCGATGTTCGGGTCGGCGGAGGTGATCAGGCCGAGCCCGGTGAGCGAGGCGGCCACGAGCGCGATCAGGCCCGGCCAGTTGAAGGCCGGTCCGCCGGCGCGCAGCAGCCCCTCGTCGTACCGGCTGCCGCGACGCCACATGTCGACCAGGAAGACCGCGACCCAGGCGGCCATGACCACCCCGATGATCGACAGGAACGCCTGGAAGGTGGCCAGGAAGTTGCCCGAGACGAACAGCAGGTAGTAGCCGCCGAGGATCATCAGCACCCCGTCGAACAACACGGCCAGGTGCCGCTTCACCGGTACGCCCAGCGCCAGCATGGACAGCCCTGACGAGTAGATGTCCATGATCGCCCCGGCCAGGAACCCGCCGATCGCGGCCAGCAGGTACGGCAGCAGGAACCACGTCGGCAGCGCGGCGGCCAGCGCTCCGACGGGGTCGGCGGCGGCCGACTCGGCCAGCTTGGGGTCGCCGCCCGCCAGCAGCACGCCGAACACCAGCAGGACCATCGGCGGCAGCGCGCCTCCCAGCGTGGTCCAGAGCGTGATCGCCGAGCCTTTGGAGCGGGCGGGCAGGTACCGGGAGTAGTCGGCGCCGCAGTTGACCCAGCCGAGGCCCAGCAGGGTCATCGCGAAGATCACGCCGCCCGCCCAGGCTCCGGGGCCGCCGGTCGAGGGCAGGGAGAGGCCCAGCTTGGGCAGCATGAGCGCCATGTAGACGACCGTCAGGACGATGAAGGCATAGGTCAGGTACCGCTGGACGGTCATGATCATGGCGTGGCCGTACACGCCGACGGCGATCGTGACCAGGGCGGCGACCGCGAAACAGATCGCCAGCGCGCTCGTCTGGCCGAGGCCCGGCGCGAGCCGGGTCAGGATGGCGGCGCCGCCCTGCGCGGAGAGCGTGACCAGGACGGTCTCCCAGCCGACGTTCGAGACGTAGGACAGCAGCGCGGGCAGTTTGTTGCCCTGCACGCCGAACGCGGCGCGGCCGAGCGTCATCGTCGGCACGCCGGACCGGGCTCCGCCGATGGCCACGAGGCCGACCAGCCCGAACGAGAGAAGGTAGCCGAGCGCCCCGGCGGCGATCGCGGGCACCACGCCGAGCCCGAGCCCGACGATGTAGACGCCGAAGGCGATGCCGAGCAGGGACAGGTTCGCGGCCGCCCAGGGCCAGACCAGGTCGAAGGGTTTGCCGTGACGCTCTTCCGGCGGCACCGCGTTGATGCCGTTCCGCTCGACGGTCATCGTCATAGGCGGAGATTACAACCGCGTGTTCTGGTCGTGCAGGAGGAGCCACGTGTCGCCGACACGGGTGAAGACGAGGCTGACGAGGTTGCGCGCGTGGTAGTCGCCCTCGTGGTAGTCGGCCTCGTAGACCGAGACCAGGGTGCCCTCGGTCTCCTTTTCCCAAATCCGGCACATTTTCTGTGTCCAGTCAAGCTCGGAGAACCACTCGCGGTGGAACTCCAGGACGGCCTCGCGGCCTTCGAGCGTCTTGCCGTTCGGGAGGACCACGATCACGTCGTCGTGCAGGGTCTCCGCGTAGGCCTCCAGATCACGGCCGGCGATGGCGGCGAGGTGCGCTTCTATCGTTTTCTGGGCAGAAATCATGATCTAAGGTTATAGATCCTTTGCACGTGCAAGGCAATGTCAAGCCGCCTGCAGGCACCTGGGGAGACCTTGCTCACATGAAGCTCTCCGCCAGCGTCACCGTCGTGGTCCCGGCAATGAACGAAGCCGAGAACCTGCCCCACGTCTTCGCAACGCTGCCCTCCTGGATCGACGAGGTCATCCTGGTGGACGGCAACTCGACCGACGACACCGTCGCGGTCGCCCGCAGGCTCCGTCCGGACCTTCACGTCGTCACGCAGACCGGCAGAGGCAAGGGCAACGCCCTCATCGCCGGTTTCGCCGCCGCCAAGGGCGACATCATCGTCATGATCGACGCGGACGGCTCGACCGACGGCCGCGAGATCGGCCTGTTCGTCGAGGCCCTGATCGAGGGCGCCGACTTCGCCAAGGGCTCGCGCTACGCGCCCGGCGGCGGCTCCAGCGACATCAGCGTGCTGCGCTCGTTCGGCAACCGTGTCCTGACCGGCCTGACCAACATGCTCTACGGAACGCGCTACACCGACCTCTGCTACGGCTACAACGCGTTCTGGGCCAGGCACCTCGACGCGATGGCGCTCGACTGCGACGGCTTCGAGATCGAGACGCTGATGAACGTGCGGGCCGCCCAGGCCGGGCTGCTCATCCAGGAAGTGCCGAGCCACGAGCACTGCCGCATCCACGGCGAGAGCAACCTGCACGCCGTACGCGACGGCTGGCGCGTGCTGAAGACGATCCTGCGCGAGCGCAACCGGGGACTGGTCGCCGCTCCGGCGCCTAGTAGCCTCGGATCATGCGCTATATCGTGATCGGCGCCGGCGCCGTTGGCGGCACCATCGGGGCCAAGCTCTTTCAGGGCGGCCATGATGTGCTGCTGATCGCCCGCGGCGCCCACTACGAGTCCCTCCGCGCGAGCGGCATGAAACTGATCTCCCCGTCCGGCGTGGAGACGCTGGACATCCCAGTGGCCGACGGCCCCGTCCCCACCGGCGACGACGACGTGATCGTCCTGGCGACCAAGTCGCAGGACACCGTCGCCGCCCTGGACCCGTGGTCGCGTGACCTGCCGGTCGTGCTGGCCCAGAACGGCGTCTGCAACGAACCCGTCGCCCTGCGAAGGTTCGAGCGGGTCTATGGCATGTGCGTCTGGCTGCCCGCCCTGCACCTGGAGCCGGGCGTGGTCATCTCGTACGGCGCGCCGCACCCCGGCATGCTGCACGTCGGATGCTATCCACAGGGTGTGGACGAGTTGGCGGCCGAGGTGACCGACGATCTCACCCGGAGCGGGTTCGTGGCGCGGGCCGTACCGGATGTGATGCGGTGGAAGCACGGCAAACTGCTCGGCAACCTCGGCAACGCGGCCGAGGCCCTGTGCGAGCCCGGCGGCTTCGGCGACATCCACCAGCAGGCCAGAACCGAGGCGATGGGCCTGCTCGATGCGGCCGGGATCGCCTTCACCACCCAGGACGACGAACGGCGCGTGCGCGGCCACCTCGTGGACCTCGCCCCGATCGACGGCGTCGCCAGAGGCGGCGGCTCGTCCTGGCAGAGCCTGGCCAGAGGCGCGGGCAGCATCGAGGCCGACTACCTCAACGGCGAGATCGTGCTGCTGGCGCGCGAGCTCGGCCGGCCGGCGCCGGTGAACGAGGTGCTGCAGCGCGAGGCCAACCGGGCGGCCCGCGAGAAGCTGCCGCCCGGCTCGATGCCCGTGGCCAAGCTTCAGGCGCTCATCGACGAGCGTTCCGCAGCCGTATCCCGCTGAACTCCAGCGTGCTGGCGGTGACCTCGTTCCAGAACGGCCAGAGGTTGTCCAGCACGCGAAGCTGGATCCCCGCCTCCTCGTGCAGGTCGATGAGGTCGGTGACCGGCTCGGGCGGGCCGAGCGGCAGCACGGGGACCTGGGCCACGACCGCGTGCGGCGGGTCGCCGATGGGCTCGAAGGGGCCGGCGGGCAGGCGGTAGGCGAACAGCCGGACTTCCATGATCGCCTTGAGCCAGCCGTACTCGATCGCGTGCACGCGCTCGCCGGAGCCCGCGCCGATGATCCGCTCGGCGTCGCGCTCGGTCGTGCGCGCGCCCTTCCACGCCATCGCCCTCGGGCAGGCGCGCGGGAACCAGTAGTCGGGGCAGCGTTCCGGGCCGACGGCCCAGACGTACGACTCGCGCTGTACCGAGGTCTTCGCGACATGCGGCACGAACTGCTTGATTGTCGGGTCTTCCGAGAAGTGCAGCACCTGTCCTGGTCCGGGTCTCATGTAACCATCCTGATGGTCTGACCGGCCGAAAGCCGAGCGACACGGCAGAGGTCCCGCATATCGCGGCCCTGCCGGGGCAGTGCGACGGTCGAGGTGAGTTCAGATGATCGTTTTGGGTCTTGTCCTAGTCCTGATCGCCACGGGCGCGATCGTGGTCGCGTCGATGGAACCGAGCGCCACCGCCACCGACGCCTCCTTCACCGTGTTCGGCTACGGCTTCGCGCCGAACCATCTGGAGATGTTCGTCGCGGGCGCCGTCGTCGCGGCGGTGCTGCTGCTGGGCATCGCGATGGTCAACTCCGGCTCCCGCCGCGCGGCCAAGCGCCGCAGGGCGCTGCGGCACAACCGCTCCGAGGCCGTCCGGCTGGAGGAGGAGAAGCGCGAGCTCGAACGCAAACTGGAGCGCGAGCGCCACTCCGAGGACCAGTTGGTCGCCGGAGCACCGGCCCAGCGACGGCCGGAGGATCGCCCGGCATAACCCCATTTATCCGGGTGTTCGGTGTATCGTGCGAGGCGCTCTCATCGTGCACCCGGAGGTCGGATGCCCCCCCAGCGTGGCCGCCCCATTGCGCTCAAGCTCCTCGTCCTGCTCTTCGTCCCGCTCATCTCGCTGGTGGGCCTGTGGGCGTTCGCCGCAGGGCTGACCGGTGGCGACGGACTGCGCCTCCTGGAGATCAACAAACTGGTCACCAATCTGTCCGACCCGGCCGAGCAGGTCGTCGTCCAGCTCCAGCAGGAGCGGCACCTCTCCGTCGAGCACGTCTCGGGAAAGCGGCAGAGCGCGCAGGTGGCCAAGCAGCGGGGGCTGACCGACCGGGCGCTGACCCGCTTCCACCGGCTCGCCGCCGAGCAGCGGGACATCTCCCCCGAGATGGACACCCAGCTGCGCGGCCTCAACACCGCCCTCGAGCAACTGCCCGACATCCGGCGCATCACCTCCGGCGGCGCCCCGCGCGCCCTCGACGTGATCATCGGCTACAACCGGATCGTCGACGCCGTCTACCGTCTGCACGACGCCATGGTCCTGGTCCCCGACACCTCGCTCTACCGGCAGGCGCACGCCGTCACCATGCTCGGCGAGGCCAAGGAACTGCTCGCCCGCGAACGAGCCGTCGTCGTGGTCGTGCTGGCCGCGGGCAAGGTCGGCAAGGCCGAGCGCGAGGCGTTCACCGGGATGGTGGCCACCCGGCGGCTGCTCTACACCCAGGCGCTGGCCCAGCTCGATCCCGGGTTGCGGCTGCCGTACGAGAGCCTGACCCAGGGGCCCGCCTACCGCGAGTTCCTCGAACTCGAGGACCTCCTGCGCGGCCCGGCCACCGTCAACGGCCTGCCCGCGGGCGCGGCCACCTGGCCCACCGACGCCGACAACCTGTGGGCCGCCGTCGAGCGCAACCAGACCTTCGCCGTCCAGGGCATCGTGGCCCGGGTCAACCCGGCGGCCAACGCCATCCTGATCAAGATCGGCATCGCGGGCGGCGTCGGGCTGCTCGCCGTCATCGCCTCCGTCGCGCTGTCCCTGCGTTTCCGCCGCCGTCTCGTCCGCGAGCTCGCCGCCCTCCGCGCCGCCGCCGCCGAGCTGGCAGAGGTACGGCTGCGCGGCCTCGTCCAGCGGTTGAAGGCCACCACGACCCAGGCACCCGAGCCGGTCCAGGTCATCCCGCTGGAGGTCGCTGCCAACACCTCCGAGGTGCGCGACATCATGCAGGCGTTCAACAGCGTGCAGTCCACCGCGGTGGAGGCCGCCGTCGGCCAGGCCAGGCTCCGCCACGGCGTCAACCAGGTCTTCGTCAACCTCGCCCGGCGCAACCAGTCGCTGCTGCACCGCCAGCTCCTTCAGCTCGACAGCATGGAGCGGGGCGCCGAGGACCCCGAGGCGCTGGCCGACCTGTTCAAGCTCGACCACCTGACCACGCGCATGCGCAGGCACGCGGAAAGCCTCATCATCCTGTCGGGACAGGCGCCGGGACGCGGCTGGCGCAACCCGGTCCCGATCCTCGACGTGCTGCGCGCCGCCGTCGCCGAAGTGGAGGAGTACCAGCGGGTGGAGATCCTCCAGCCGCCCCCGCTCGCGCTGTCCGGCGCCGCGGTCACCGACGTCGCCCACCTCGTCGCCGAACTGGTGGAGAACGCCACGCTGTTCTCACCGCCGCAGACCCGCGTGGACCTGCGCAGCACGACCACGCCGCACGGGCTGACCATCGAGATCGAGGACCGCGGCCTCGGCCTGCAACGCGCCGAGATCGACGAGCTCAACGCGCGGCTGGAGGAGACGCCCGAGTTCGACCTGGCGCAGAGCGACCGGCTCGGGCTGTTCGTGGTGGCGCGGCTGGCGGCCAGGCATGACATCAGGGTCCGGCTCGGACCCTCACCGTACGGTGGCCTGACCGCCCTCGTCGCGCTGCCCTCCGGACTGCTGCACGAGCACGCGCCGCTGGTCAGCCGGTGAGGCCGCTGACCTGAAGCGTCAGCCCGTGACCTGGAGCAGGGCCGCGTCCTTGGTGCCCGCGGGCTCGGCCAGGCGGCGTACCTCCTTGCCGTTCCGGTCGAGGATGACGATCTTGCCGGCCGTCCTGACCACCATGCTGCCGTCGGGCCGGTAGAACGCGCCGGTCAGCTTGCCCTTCACCGGGATGGCCCGCTTCTTGCCCGAGGCCGTGTCCAGGAGCACCGGCGTGAACGCCGACGGCCAGGTGCCGTCGCCCGGCGTCTCCGGGTCGGACGGGACCTGCACGACCGCCCTGCTCCCGTCGGGCGACAGGCTCTGCACGTGGGTGATCGACTTGACGCCCTTGACCCTGTCGTCCTTGCCGGTCTCCGTGTCGAGCAGGTAGAGGGCGTCGGCCTCGCCGGTGTACCCGGCCAGGTAGCGGCCGTCGGCCGACCAGGCCAGGTGGCAGACGCCCTTGGTCGAGCCGAGCTTGCGCGCGCCGGTGCCGTCGGCCCCGACCGCCATGGCCGTCTCGCCCTTGACGTAGGCGACCTGCTTGGAGTCGGCCGACCAGGTCGGCGTCAGGCAGGGCGTGCCGCCCTGGAGCTTCGTCGCGACCGTGGTGAGCGTGCGGCCCGCCTTCACGACCAGCTTGCCGTTGCCGGTGATCCAGGCCGCCTTGCGGCCGTCGGGCGCCGCCGCCATCTGCGGCATCACGCCCGTGCCGGCCAGCGTGCGCCAGCCCTCGCCCTTCTCGTACGCCCGGACCTTGCCGTTCTTGTCGTAGGAGAAGTAGACCAGCTTCTCCTGTGCCGCCGTGGCCGCCTGGGCCGTCACCGGCACGACCAGCGCGGCGCTCAGCACGGCACCCGCCAAGACCTTCATGGAATTCCCCCGCTCAATGGAACTGTCCCCTCCTTGATGTCACAGCTGGACGAAGGGTTCGGGGAAATGTGACGTGGCGAGCAGCGTGTGTCGCGCGCGCACCCGGGCGACCTGCTCCAGACGGGTCTTGGCCGCCAGGTCGGAATCGTCGTCGTAGACGTAGCGGATCGACGGGTCGGCCAGCTGCGCCGGGTGGTGGAGGATGTCGCCGAACACGGTGACGCCTTCGGTCTCGACGATCTGGTGGCCGGCGGTGTGGCCGGGCGTGAGCCGTACCCACAGGCCGGGGGAGATCTGCGTGTCGCCGTCGACGACGTGCAGTCCGTCGCCGAGAGGGTCGAGCACGGCGGTCCTGATCGTGTCGGAGACGGCCTCGACCTCGGCGCGCTGGACCACGTGGCGGGCGTTGGCGAAGACGGGCGTGCCCCCGGTCACCGAGCCGCCGCAGTGGTCGCTGTGCAGGTGCGTGATGACGACCGTGTCCACGTCCTCGGGCGCGGCGCCGGCTGCGGCCAGTTCGGCGAGCAGGCGGCCGGGCACCGGCGCCCAGGCCGCGGCGGGCGAGTCGGCCGCTCCGACGCCCGTGTCCACGAGCGTGAGCCGGCCGTCCCGCCCGCGCAGCAGGTAGCAGTGGAAGTGCAGGATCCACGGGCCCTCGTCGGCGTGCGCGCCGGGGAAGGTCTCCAGGAACGGCAGGCGGAGAGCCGGGCCCATGGGGCCGACGGCGTCGCACAGTGGTGTGATCTCGACGCCTGCCACGGTCGTCGATGGGTGGGGCATCCGCCCAGATTAGGGCTAAGCGGCCACCGAGTGCCTGGCGACGTAGTCGTTCTCCAGGTCCGCGGCGTAGACGGCGCGGCGGCACGTGGAGCAGCGGTACATGATCGGGCCCTCGTCGAGCTCGGTCTGACACCTCGGGCACTGGGTGCTGGTCATGATGGCGGTCCCCCTAGGACGTTCTCTCACATCTATGAAAGCCTCAGCGGATTGCAGCGGCCCTGCAGCCCGCTTGACACGTTGTACGCCGTTGTGCTTCACACCTGGGGGGCGAACAAGCGAAGACCCCCCGGGAATAGCACCGAAGGGCTAGACGTTCTGGGGAATCGGAACGTGTGATACGTTTCGAGCAGCGTCGAGCTCATGGCTCCGCTGCACTCCCCTTTCGGTGGCCCCGCCCGTGTTGAGGGTCCGGCCCACCGTCTATCAACACCTTAGCCGACCTGCGTCGGCATGCCCTCAAGGAGGGTCATCATGTCTGTCCAAACCATTCCCCGGCAGCGGTCACAAGCCCCCGCCCGGCAGGTCACCGGCCTGCTGGACATCCGCGGGAAGACCGCCCACCTCGGCGATCTGCGCATCGCCGCCGACCGGGCTCAGCAGCTCGGGCTGCGACACGGCGACCAGGTCGTCGCCGTCGCGTCCGGCGCCAAGCTGACCTCGGTCGAGAGCGTCAACGGCCGCGCCGGCTGGCGCGAGCGTCCGCACTTCGCCGACCTCACCCCCATCTTTCCCACGGAACGGCTCGCCATCGAGACCGACTCCCTGACCACCCGCGTCATCGACCTGTTCGCGCCCATCGGCAAGGGCCAGCGCGGGCTCATCGTGGCGCCGCCCAAGGCCGGCAAGACCATGGTCCTGCAGGCGCTGGCCGCGGCCGTCACCGCCAACCACCCCGAGATCCACCTCATCGTGCTGCTCGTCGGCGAGCGTCCCGAAGAGGTGACCGAGATGCGTACCACGATCGCGGGCGAGGTCTACTCCTCCACCTTCGACCATCCCGACCAGGAACACACCGCGGTCGCCGAACTCGCCATCGAGCGCGCCAAGCGCCTGGTGGAGCAGGGCGAGGACGTGGTCGTGCTGCTCGACTCGCTGACGCGGCTCGGGCGGGCGTACAACAACCTCTCGCCCGGCACCGGGCGCGTGCTGACCGGCGGGCTGGCCGCCGCCGCCCTCTACCCGCCCAAGCGCTTCTTCGGCGCCGCGCGCAACGTGCTCGACGGCGGCTCGCTCACCATCCTCGCCACCGCCCTGGTCGGCACCGGTTCCAGGCTGGACGACAGCCTGTACGAGGAGTTCAAGGGCACCGGCAACAGCGAGATCCACCTGACCAGGGACCTGGCCGAGAAGCGCCTGTTCCCCGCCGTCGACCTCGACGCCTCCGGCACGCGCCGCGAGGAGATCCTGCTCGACGGCCAGGAGCGGCGGATCGTGTGGAAGCTGCGCCGCATGCTCACCTCGCTCGACCGGGGCAAGGGCACGGAACTGCTCATCGACAAGCTCCGCGAGACTCCCTCCAACGCGGCCTTCCTCCTGCAGGCCGCCGCCTCCTGAGGTCCACAATGGACGGATGCTCGCCGACGCCGTCCCGTACCTCGTCTGCCCCGTCTGCAGGGGCGCGCTCGAACTGCTGCCGGGCACGGTGCGGTGCGCCTCCGGTCACGCCTTCGACATCGCACGCCAGGGGTACGTGAGCCTGCTGACCGGCTCGAAGCCGCCGGGCACCGCCGACACGCCCCAGATGGTCGCCTCCCGGGAGGCGTTCCTGGGCTCCGGCCACTACGCGCCGCTCGCCGGCGAACTGGCCTCGATCTGCTCCGGCGCCTCGGTCGTCGTGGACGCGGGGGCCGGGACCGGCTATTACCTCGCACGAGCGCTGGACCCCTCCGCCGTCGGGATCGCCTTCGACATCTCCAAGCACGCGGTGAAGCGGGCCGCTCGCGCGCACGAGCGGGCCGGGGCGTTCGTCGGTGACGTGTGGCAGCCGCTGCCGATCGCCGACGGCGTCGCCGACGTGGTGCTCGACGTCTTCGCACCGCGCAACGGGCCGGAGTTCGCCCGCATCCTGCGTGCGGGCGGCCGGCTGGTCGTGGTGACGCCCGCGAGCGGGCACCTGCGGCCGCTGGTCGAGGAGCTCGGGCTGCTCACGGTCGACGAGGACAAGCGTGAGCGGGTGGCGCGCGGTCTGCCGGACTTCACCCTGGCCGGACAGAGCCTGCTCGCCTACGATCTTGAGCTGGGCCCGGACGAGGTCGCGGAAGTCGTCCGCATGGGCCCGAGCGCCTGGCATCTGGAGGATGATGTTCTCCGGGCCAGGATTTCCCGGCTCTTCGCTGAGAAAAACCTGGGGAAAGTGTCAACCCAAGTGGCATTTGAACTGTCTATCTTCGTGACAGGACCACGATCAAGGCCCGTTCCTTGACGGACATATGCGACCCGTGTTACTGATGGGGTATTTAGTCCGAAATTCCCCCACATTCCTCAAGTATTTCCGCGACACAGGCGCAATACTGGACGCCAACCGCGCCCGGGAAGCGCGCGGTGCCAGAGGGAGGGGACGCGCCGGATGAAGGCGGAGGAACGCTGGCAGGCCAGGTTCCGGGCGCCGAGAATGACGTTGCCCACGTGGGCACGCCAGGCCCCGAACCGCTCGATCTACAGGAGCAACGCCACCGGAACCTGGGAGCTCTACGCCTGGGACCGCACCGCCGGAGTCACCCGCCAGGTCACCGAGCAGCCCAAAGGCACCGCCCACGCCGCCATCGACCCCACCGGCCAGTGGATCTACTGGTTCGCCGACCCCGAGGGCGACGAGCTCGGCGGGTGGATGCGGCAGCCGTTCAACGGCGGGCCGGACGAGCCCGTCGACCCGTCCATCCGCGCGGGCCACCCCGGCGGCATCATGCTCTCGGCCACCGGCGCCGCCGCCATCAGCCTCGCCGGCGAGGGCTCCTTCCGCATCCACCTGGTCCAGCCCGGCGAACCCACCACGCTCCTCTACGAGCACACCGAGGCCGGCTGGGTCGCCGACATCTCCCTCGACGGTTCCCTCATCGCCATCAACCACGGCGAGTACGGCGACTTCCGCCGCCCCGCGCTGCGCGTCGTGCGCCCCGGCGGCGACACCGTCGCCGAGCTCTACGACGGCCCCGACAAGGGCGTGGTCGGCCTCAGATTCGCCCCCATCATGGGCGATCGCCGCCTGCTCACGCTCCACGAGCGCCGCAGCCGCCACGAACCGCTGGTCTGGGACCCGGCCTCCGGCGAACAGCGCGAGATCTGGCTCAAGGACCCGGGCGACCTCAACGCCGAGTGGTACGCCGACGGCCGCGCCCTGCTCATCACCCGCGAGGACCGCGCCCGCAGCTACCTCCACCGCTACGATCTGGGCGGCGGCGGCCTCACCCCGATCGAGACCCCGCACGGCGTGATCGACGAGGCGTCGCCGCGCCCCGGCGGCCACGTGGAGTACTCCTGGTCGAGCGGCTCGCGTCCGCCCGTGGTGCGTTCCAGCAACGGGCAGGTCGTGATGAACCCGGCCGGTCCTCCCGCCCCGCCCAGCGTCCCGGTCGAGGACATCGACGTCGAGGGCCCCGGCGGCCGCATCCACGCGCTCATCTCCCGCCCGGAGAACGGCGCCGCGCCGTACCCGACCGTGTTCCTGCTGCACGGCGGCCCGACCGCGCAGGACCGCGACTCCTACTCACCCGAGGTCGCCGCGTGGGTGGACTCGGGCTACGCGGTGGTGCGGGTCAACTTCCGCGGCTCCACCGGCTACGGCACCGCCTGGCGCGACGCCCTGCACGCCGACGTCGGGCACATCGAACTGGCCGACGTCGCGGCCGTGCGCGAGTGGGTGGTGGCGCGCGGCGTCGCCGACCCGGAGCGGCTGGTGCTCTCCGGCACCGCGTGGGGCGGCTTCCTGGCGCTGCTCGGCATGGGCGTCCAGCCCGACCACTGGCGGGCCGGCATCGCCGCGGTCCCGATCGCCTGCCACCAGACCTGCTACGAGGACGAGACGGAGAGCCTGCGCGCCTACCAGCGCTCGCTGTTCGGCGGCTCCCCGGACGAGCAGCCGGAACGCTACACGGCCAGTTCGCCCATCACCTATGTCGACCGGGTGAAGGGACCCGTGCTGATTCTCGCGGGCGAGAACGACACACGCTGTCCTTTGCGGCAGATCGAGAAGTACGTGGCGAAACTCGCCGAGCATGGGCGCGAGCATGAGATCTACACCTATGACGCGGTGCGGGGCTCACTCGTGGTGTCGGAGCGCATTGCGCAAATGGCACTCCAGTTGGATTTCGCCCGGAAACATACTCGCCATTAGGTCTGGCATAAAGAGAGTCAGCGCGCACGCAGAACGAGGATGGCCAGGTCGTCGGCGCTGGGCTCGGGAGCGTAGTCCTCGGCCGCGCGGCGGATGCGCTCGGCCACGGCGCGCGCCGACAGTCCCACGCACTCGGCCAGCAGCTTGGCCAGCCCGCCGCCGTCATCCAGCAGCCGTCCCCCGCTGCGACGCTCCGTCACCCCGTCCGTGACCGCCAGCAGCACGTCGCCGTGGTCGAGATGGATGGTGTCGGCCTCGAACTGCACCTCGGAGAAGACGCCGAGCAGCGACTGCGGCGTGGTGACCGCCTCCACGACCCCGCTCGGCTTGAGGCGCAGCGCCTCGGGGTGACCGGCCGACACCAGGCGTACCTCCAGGCCGCTCGGCATCGGCGTGATGTCGCCGTGGAGCAACGTGAGGAAGCGGGCCCGCTCCCCCTCCTCCAGGATGGCCTGGTTGAGGCGGCCCAGGACGGCGGCCACGCCGTAGCCCTCGCGGGCCAGCAGGCGCAGCGTGTGACGGGCCAGGCCGGTCACGGCGGCGGCCTCGGGGCCGGTGCCACAGACGTCGCCGATGGCGAAGCGCCAGGAGTCCTCGGCCGCGAACAGGTCGTAGAAGTCGCCACCGACCTCGTTGGCCTCGCCCGCGGGCTCGTAGACGACGCCGTAGTCGAGGCCCGGGACCTCGGGCTCGTTGGGCGGCAGGAGGCTGCGCTGCAAAGCCCGGTTGGCGGCGGCCTGCTGGGCGTACAGGCGGGCGTTGTCCATCGCGAGCGCGGCGCGGCGGGCGATGTCGTCGGCGAACTGCACGACCTCGTCGGGGAAGCGGTCGGTACGGCCGAGGCACATCATGCCGAGCTGACGGCCACGCGCGGTGAGCGGAACGGCGAGGACCTGCGAGCCGTCGAGATGGACGATGGAGGTGGCGCGCGTGTCGGCCTCGTCGATGCCGATCCCGGCGAGCTCCTCGCGCAGCCCGTCGATGCGGGCCTCGTCGGCGTGCCACAGGTACGCCAGCCGCAGCGGCCCGACCGCGCCGTCGGTGGTGTAGACGCCGCACCAGCTCGACAGCCTGGGCACGACGATCTGGGCGATGATCGCGGGCACCATGTCGGGGTCGAGCGTGCCGGCGAGAAGGTCGCTGGCATCGGCCAGGAAGCCCAGCCAGTGGGGTCCCCTGGAGGTGTCCTCCGACCATTCGGCCGCGACTCTCTCCGACGAACCCGGTAGCGTGAGCCTTGCCCAATGGACACGGGAATCGCCCGCGAAGGTGATCCCCCACTCCTCCACCTCGACCGAAGGACCCTTCGGGTCGGCCTGGGGAGCCGTACGCTGCCGCAGCTCGACCTGCACCGCGTCGCCGAAATGTTTCCAGATCACCTCGAACGGCTCGTCAGCGACCTGAGCTGCCAGCTCACCGGCGATCTGCTCCGCGTCCGGCAGCACGGCGGCGACCGCCCAGGCGGTCATCACCTCGAGAGTGAACCTCCTGGCCGCGGGCACGGCTGACTCACCCGGCGCGAACGTCGCGGCGAGCAGCGCGTGGGGAGATGCAGTCATCCCACCGTGCCTACCACAATTACCGCTGACATGGGGTAAATCCAAGGACAGGACTACGAGCTACTCATCGTGACAGACTTGAATCACTCGCGGCGGCACCCCGGGAGTGAAGGAGGCCCCATGACCACGGCCAAGATCGCGCCGAATCCGGAGGAGAGGACCTACACCGAGGCGGACCTAGTACCGATCTTGGAGACCCTCTTCTCCTGGCGCGACGGCGACTTCCGACGTCGTGTCCCGCATGCTCCCGCGGGCATACTCAGCGAGGTGCGGCTGCTGCTCAACGAGGTGGCCGACCGGCGCGAGCATCTGGCGAACGAGCTGGTGCGCGTCCGCAAGGAAGTGGTCAAGGAGGGCCGGTTCGGGGAACGGCTGACGCCGGGCCCCGGCGTCGGGGCCTGGGCCGAGAGCGTCGAGTCCGTGAACATGCTGATCGACGCGCTGGTGAGCCCGGTCAGCGGCGCCGCCGACGTGATCGACGCCGTCGCCAAGGGTGACCTGTCACGGCGCATCGACCTCGACCGCTCGGCCAGAGGCGAGGTACGCAGGCTGGGCAAGGCCATCAACGGCATGGTCGACCAGCTGGCGCTGTTCAACTCCGAGGTGACCAGGGTGGCCCGCGAGGCGGGCACGGAGGGGCGGCTGGGCGGCAGCGCGAACCTGCGCGGCATGTCGGGAAGCTGGCGCGACCTCACCGAGGCCGTGAACACGATGTCCTCGCGCGTGGCCGCGCAGGTGCGCGACATCGCGGTCGTGACCACCGCGGTGGCCAAGGGCGACCTGAGCCGCAAGGTGACGGTCGACGCGGTCGGCGAGATGTTCGAGCTCAAGAACACCGTGAACACGATGGTCGACCAGCTCTCGGCGTTCGCGGAAGAGGTGACCCGAGTCGCCCGCGAGGTCGGCACCGAGGGTCAGCTGGGCGGCCAGGCGCAGGTGAGCGGCGTGTCCGGGGTCTGGAAGGACCTCACGGACAACGTGAACTTCATGGCCAACAACCTCACCTCCCAGGTCCGCAGCATCGCGACCGTGGCGACGGCGGTGGCGCAGGGCAACCTGTCCAAGAAGATCACCGTCGACGCCGAGGGCGAGATCCTGGAGCTCAAGGAGACCATGAACACCATGGTCGACCAGCTCTCGTCCTTCGCCGACGAGGTGACCCGAGTCGCCCGCGAGGTCGGCACCGAGGGCAAGCTGGGCGGCCGTGCCGAGGTGAAGGGCGTCTCCGGCGTCTGGAAGGACCTCACCGACAACGTCAACTCGATGGCCAACAACCTGACCTACCAGGTACGCAACATCGCCCAGGTCACCACGGCCGTCGCCAACGGCGACCTCACCCGCAAGATCGACGTGGACGCCCAGGGCGAGATCCTGGAGCTGAAGTCGACCATGAACACGATGGTCGACCAGCTCTCGTCCTTCGCCTCCGAGGTCACCCGAGTCGCCCGCGAGGTCGGCACCGAGGGCCAGCTGGGCGGCCAGGCCCAGGTACGCGGCGTGTCCGGGGTCTGGAAGGACCTCACCGAGAACGTGAACTTCATGGCCAACAACCTCACCTCCCAGGTGCGGCAGATCGCGGCCGTCTCCTCAGCGGTGGCCCAGGGCAACCTGTCCAAGAAGATCACCGTCGACGCGCAGGGCGAGATCCTCCAGCTCAAGGACACCCTCAACACGATGGTCGACCAGCTGTCGTCCTTCGCCGACGAGGTGACGCGAGTCGCCCGCGAGGTCGGCACGCAGGGCCAGCTGGGCGGCCAGGCACGGGTGCAGGGCGTGTCCGGTGTGTGGAAGGACCTCACCGACAACGTCAACTTCATGGCCAACAACCTGACCTACCAGGTGCGCAACATCGCCGAGGTCACCACGGCCGTCGCCAACGGCGACCTCACCCGCAAGATCGACGTGGACGCCCAGGGCGAGATCCTCGCACTCAAGACCACCATCAACCGGATGGTCGACCAGCTGTCGTCCTTCGCCTCCGAGGTCACCCGAGTCGCCCGCGAGGTCGGCTCGGAAGGCCGCCTCGGCGGCCAGGCTCGCGTCGAAGGCGTCGAAGGCACCTGGAAGCGGCTGACCGAGTCCGTGAACGAGCTGGCCGGCAACCTCACCACACAGGTACGCGCCATCGCCACCGTGACCAGCGCCGTGGCCCAGGGCGACCTGACCCGCTCCATCGCCGTCGAGGCGCAGGGCGAGCTGGCGGAGCTCAAGGACAACGTCAACTACATGGTGGCCAACCTCCGCGAGACCACCCAGGCCAACCAGGAGCAGGACTGGCTCAAGTCCAACCTGGCCCGCATCTCCCGGCTCATGCAGGGCCACCGCGACCTGTTCGAGGTGGCCAAGCTGATCATGAGCGAGCTGACGCCGCTCGTCTCCGCCCGCTACGGCGCCTTCTACGGCCGCGCCCCCGAGGGCGAGCACGACCTCGTCCTCATCGGCGGCTACGGCGTCCGCCCCGACCGCGGCCCGCGGCAGATGTTCGCCATCGGCGAGGGCATGGTCGGCCAGGCGGCGGCCGAGGGCAGGCACATCATCCTCGACAACGTGCCGGCCGCCTTCATCACCATCGACAGCGGCCTGAGCTCCTCCACGCCGGCGCAGATCGTGGTGCTGCCGATCCTGTTCGAGAGCCGGGTGCTGGGCGTGCTGGAGCTGGCCTCCTTCACGCCGTTCGGCGAGGTCCACCTCGACTTCCTCACCCAGCTCGTCGAGACCATCGGCGTCACGATGAACACCATCATCGCCAACTCCCGCACCGAGGACCTGCTCACCGACTCCCAGCGCCTCACCCGTGAGCTGCAGGAACGCTCGGACGAGCTGCAGCGCCAGCAGGAGGAGCTGCGCCGTTCCAACTCCGAGCTGGAGGACAAGGCCGGGCTGCTGGCCAAGCAGAACCGCGCCATCGAGATCCAGAACTTCCAGATCGAGCAGGCCAGGCGGACGCTGGAGGAGCGGGCCGAGCAGCTCGCGGTCTCCAACCGCTACCGGTCGGAGTTCCTGGCCAACATGTCGCACGAGCTGCGTACCCCGCTCAACAGCCTGCTCGTGCTGGCCAAGCTGCTCACCGAGAACGCCGAGGGCAACCTGACCTCGCAGCAGGTGGAGTTCGCCCGCACGATCCACGGCGCCGGATCGGCCCTGCTGCAGCTGATCAACGACATGCTCGACCTGTCCAAGGTGGAGGCGGGCCGGATGGACATCCACCCGGCCACGCTCTCGACGCCGAAGCTGGTCGACTACGTCGACGCGGCGTTCGCGCCGCTGGCTCAGGACAAGGGCCTGGCCTTCAGCGTCGAGGTCGACGAGGGCGTACCGCAGGAGCTGCACACCGACGAGCAGCGGCTGCAGCAGGTGCTGCGCAACCTGCTGTCCAACGCGGTGAAGTTCACGCCGAAGGGCGAGGTCAAGATGCGCGTGGTACGCGCGCCGTCCGGCATCGAGTACGACGACGCGATCCTGCGCGAGGCCGACGACCTGCTCGCCTTCGAGGTGGTCGACACCGGCATCGGCATCGCGCCGGACAAGCGCGAGGTCATCTTCGAGGCGTTCCGCCAGGCCGACGGCACCACCAGCCGCAAGTACGGCGGCACCGGCCTCGGCCTGTCGATCTGCCGCGAGATCGCCCGCCTGCTCGGCGGCGAGATCCACGTCGACAGCGAACTCGGCAAGGGCAGCACGTTCACCCTCTACCTGCCCGCCTCCTACAACGGCCCGCTCCCGGCCGGCGACGGCGGCACGGCCCGGCGCCAGGTGCTGGCGATGCCGGTGGAGGAGCCCACGGTGACGATGCCCGAACCTCCGCTGCCCATGGACCTCCAGCTGCCCGAGCTGTCGGAGCAGGTCGAGACCAGCAAGTGGAAGGGCGACGACCCGCTGTCCGGCGCCAAGATCCTCATCGTGGACGACGACATCCGCAACGTCTTCGCCCTGACCAGCGTCCTCGAACGCCACGGCTCCGCCGTCGTCTACGCCGAGAACGGCCGCGAGGGCATCGAGCAGCTGGAGCGCAACGAGGATGTGGCTCTCGTCCTGATGGACATCATGATGCCCGAGATGGACGGTTGGGCCACGACCTCGGCCATCCGCCGCATGCCACAGTTCGCCGACCTGCCGATCATCGCGTTGACCGCTAAGGTCATGCGGGGCGATCGTGAGAAGAGCATCGCCTCAGGTGCCTCTGACTACGTGCCCAAGCCAGTCGACGTGGACCGCCTGCTCGAACGGCTGCGCGGTTGGCTCAGCCGTGGGCGGGTGAGCACGACCGACTCAGCAGAAGGATCGTGATCGAGTGCCGGAACGAGCGAAGATCCTCCTGGTCGACGACCGGGAGGAGAACCTCATCGCCCTGGAGGCCATCCTCAGCTCCCTCGACCTGGTGCCCGTACGGGCCAAGTCGGGCGAAGAGGCCCTCAAGGCGCTGCTCAACACCGAGTTCGCGCTCATCCTGCTGGACGTGCGGATGCCGGGCATGGACGGCTTCGAAACGGCCGCCCACATCAAGCGGCGCGAGCGTACCCGGAACATCCCGATCATCTTCCTGACCGTGGTCGACAGCGCCCCCGACTACGCCTTCCGCGGTTACGCGGCCGGCGCGGTCGACTACCTCACCAAGCCGTTCGACCCGTGGGTGCTGCGGGCGAAGGTGTCGGTGTTCGCCGAGCTCTACAACATGAACAAGCGCCTGGCCGAGCAGGCGTCGCTGCTGCGCGACCGCATGGCCGCCGAACTTCCGCCCGGCGCCTCCGTCCAGGGCTCGGTCCTCCCCGAACTCTCCCGCCGGCTGGCCGCGGTGGAGGACGAACTGGCGAGGGTGCGCGAACTGGCCCGCAAGTCCCAGGACCCGCTGCTCACCGCCCCCCTCACCGACCTCACCGAACGCCTCGCCAACCTGCGCGCGGGCTTCGACGCCCTCTCGTAACGTTACGGCCGGCCCCCGCCCACGCCACCCACGGCAGCATCCCCGGGGGTCCCTACGCGCTGCCGGGCGAGGGCTTGGAGGCGCCGCCTGACGGTAGTGGCTGTGGAGGCGTTCACGGGACCGACTGCCCGAGGGAGCGGGTGGGGATCGGGCGCGGCGCAGGAGACGGGCCTGGGATGCGGGGAGCAGCGCGTGCGACGTGGAATGCCGAGGTGCGAGGGCGGGGTGAGGGGAACCGGGGTGGGGGTAAAACGCGGGGAAATATCCGGTAGAGGCGGGGTTTGTGGTGGGTTGGGGTTTTTAGAGTCGGTAGTGATTCGATGCCGGAGAACGGAGAACTGCCGTGTTCGATCAGACCTTCCTCCGCGAGCTCGCCGCCATGAAGGACGAGGCGGGTGTGGTGTCGCTGTACACCACCGCCGATCCTCGCGAGGAGGCCTCCACCCGGCCCGCCCGTGGGATCCGGCTCAGGAATGAGCTGTCCGCGATTCGGGATCACGTCAACACCTGGCCGGATCGCGAACGCCGGGAGGCCGTGTTCCGCCGGCTCGAAGCGCTGGAGCCGGACATCCTCGAACTTCTCGACGCCGCCGAATCCGGGATCGGACGGGCGCTGTTCGCCTCGGTCGGCGACAACGACGTCCGCACGATCAAGCTGCAGGTCCCGATCGAGGACTGCGCCGTGCTCGAATCCACCGCCTACGTCCGCCCGCTGCTCACCGCCATGGCCACCAGCGCGCCCGCCGGTCTGGTGCTCGTCTCACGGGACGGCGTACGCCTCATCGACCTCCGGTATGGCGTCGCCGAGGAGATCGAGCACGAGACCTACGAGATCGACACCGAGGACTGGCGCCCCATGCGCGGCCCAGGTCCGGGCGGAACCGCGCAGGCCAGCTCCACCCAGACCGACCGGTTCCAACGCCGCGTCGAAGACCACCTGCGCCGCAACCTCCACGGCAGCGCCCCGGAGATCGCCCGCCAGGCCAGGTCCCGCGGCTGGACGGACGTCCTGCTGATCGGCGACGTGGAGCTGACCGAGGTGCTGGCCGGGGCGGTACACCCGCTGGACGTCGTCCAGGTGGACACCATCGTCGACACGCTCCCGCCCGCCGAGGCGGCCAAGCACGTGGCACCGGAACTGGCCGCCACCCGCGAACGCCGCGACGCCGCCCTGGCGGCCAGGGCCGTGGACGCGGCCAAGTCCGGCGGCCGTGGCTCCCTGGGCCTCAACCAAACCCTCGCCCTGCTCAACGAGGGCCGGGTCGACCACCTGCTGCTGGAGGAATCGGCGAAGTGGTCGGGCTTCAAGGGCCTTGACGGCTACCTGTACGACCACGCACCGGCGGGCGTCCCCTCCGACCCAGAGCCCGACCTGGGTGAACGCATGATCGAGGCCGCCCTGAACACGGGCGTGACCCTGACCATCCTCACAACAACCGGCGCTGAAGCCTTGGCCGACTACAACGGAGTAGCCGCCCTCCTCCGCTGGTGACACCCAACCAGACCAAACAAGCATGCCGGGGGCAACCGGCGGGCCTTCCGTGGGCGGGGGCTCGCGAAAGGCCGTTGCGGTGGGGCGTTTGTCCGACGTGAGAAGCGATCCCCCCGACCTGCGCCCGCCCACGTCGGCGGGTGGCGGGGGCGGGGGCGGGGGCCGGCCGTAACGGAAAAAGCGAAAGGCCCGCACGAGAAGGGCCGCGGAGAAGCGAAAGGCCCGCACGGAGAGGCGGGCGTGGCACTGAACGAAATTGAGGAGAAAAGGTCAGTGGCGGGCGCGTTCCAGGGCGTCCCAGAAGCCGCGGCGGAGTGCGTGGCGGACTTCGTCGTGGAGGAGGAAGTCGATCGGGAGGGAGGAGCCCTGCAGCAGCCGGGCCTCCAGGTCGGACGGCATGCGGGGCTTGCGGGCCAGCACGGCCTCCAGCCACAACGCGGGCGCGTCCCTGGCCACCGACTCGCCGAAGTCGTGTCCCTCGCGGTGCGCGGCCTTCACCGCGTCGGCCAGCGTGGTGGCGCCCCCGGTCGCGGCCGGGGCCGGTGAGACCGGGGCGGGCTGCGGGCCCGTGTAGGGACCGAGCTGGGACGGCTGCTGATACGACGACGGCGCCCCGTACTGGCCGGCGGACGGGGGCTGCGCCTGGATGGGGCCGGTGACGGGGGCCGCGGACGGGGCCGCGGACGGCTGGGGCGGGGTTGGCTGCTGGGGCGGTGACGGGGGTTCGGGCTGGTAGGTGTAGGTGGGCGGCGACGGCGGGCGGTTGCCGGGCGAGGCGGGCGCGGGCGGGCTGGGCTGGGGCGGGGACGACGGCTGCGCGGGGATCTGCGCCGGGGGGAGTGACGGCGGCGGCGAGGGCGGCAGGGAGGCGTGCGCGGCCTGGCCGTTGCTGACCGGCTGGTGACCGTTGGCGGCCTCGGCGGAGCCGGTGACCAGGTTGACGTACGGGCGCAGGTGGCCGCCGCCGATCTCGATGAGGTCGTCGCTCTCCTGGCGCAGTGTCCGGGAGACCGCCCAGCCGCCGTCGGCGGTGATGTGCACGACGGTCACCCGGATGCCCAGGTCCTGGGCGTCGCAGACGACCTGCGCGAGGTCCTCGTCGCCGCTGACCACGACGGCGTCGCAGATCGCGCTGTTGCGGGCCAGCGTCATCAGGTCGCGGTGCACCTGGGCGTCGACGCCCTCGCGGCGGCCCGGCCTGATGCGCGACAGGCGCAGCTTCAGGCCGGGGATGTCGGCGAGCGCGTCGTGCTCGGGCGTGCGGCGGCCTTCGACGGTCGCCTCGTACCAGTAGCAACGCAGCAACGGCAGACCCGTGCGCTCGCGTGACAGGTTCGTCATGAGCTGCAGCAGGCCGGGGTAATCCCAGGAAACCGCTTCGCGATGGCGAGTCCCATGAACGGCCATCGCGCCGTCTGCCAGCAGATAGCCAGCGTCCACGAACAGCGCGCAGCGATCCACGCGACACCGCCCCTTTCTAGGTGGCCCGACCTTCTGGCTCTGCACCGTCAGAGCCGGACTCGGCGGCCCTTTACCAGGGTAATGAAGCCAATGATCGTGCGAGGGTTAATCCCGACGATTCCGCCCTCGCCCGACGTTACGCCAGAGGATTTACGCGAACCGTACCAGTCTGTCCCGTTCACGGTCACGACCGTGCACGGACACTCACCGCCGCGACACCGAACAACACCGCATCCCTTCTGGAGACGATGCTCAGCCGCGGCCGCTCCCCCAGCTCAGCACTGAAGGTATCCACATCGACACCGAACGTGAGCCCGTTCGCCCCGTTCGACGACCCGTCGAACGTGTTGCCCGCGTCCCGCCCGCCCGCCTCCGGCACCATGGCCGCGCCGCCGAGCGAGACCTTGTCGCCCGACAGGTCCGCGTCGCCCTCCCACGTGACCAGTTCCAGCCGCGCGGGCGCCGCCGCCGGGATCAGCCCGCCCAGCGGCACGTCGAGCCGTCCCGCCGCGTCCTTCTCCCCGCCGATCTGCGTGGCCGTGTCGAGCACGACCGCCTGACTGTACGGCTGCGCGGGATCGGTGGCGATCACCACCAGGCTCCACCCGGCATGCTGCGAGATCCCCGGCTTCATGGGTGCGTCCGCCGCCCACCACATCCCCTTCTTCTTGCTGCTGCTGACCAGCCCGGTCACGTCCGCGAACGCCTGGTAGGCGGGCCCCACCGGCAGCTCGCGCGCCATGACTTGGTTCGGCCGGATCTTCACGTACCCGTCCCGCCCGGCCGGCCGGAACTTGATCGGCCCCGCCGTCTTGGTGCTGGCCGACCAGTAGAGCCCGGCCCACACGATCTGCCCGCCCGCCGGCAGGTCGAGCCTGGCCGCGCTGGACGCCTTGGTGCTCGCCACCTGGTCGCGGTCGAGCGGCTGCATGGTCCACAGGTCGTTGTCGCGCCGCTGCCCCTGCCTGCGCAACGCCTCCGGGCAGCCCTGGCGGCTGGGCGGGCAGGTGAGCAGCGCGTTGCCGACCGCCCTGACCACGACCTTGCCGTCGGTGGCGAAGCGCGCGGGCGCGCCGTCCTCGCGGACCCCGATCGGCGAGACCGCCTTCACCTGCACGCCGCCCGCCTTGATCCGGACCGCGGGCCCGGCGCCTTCGGGAGCCGAGGCGGCCACCCGTACGCGCAGGAACACCGCCGTCGCCGACCCGCCCCTGAGCGGCCGCCGTACGCATTGAGCGCCGCGCCGGGCGACCTTGCACGACCAGCCGTCGACCGTGCCGACCGGTTTGACCGCGGTGACGGAGCTGCCCCTGCTCCCGCCGGTGATGAGCGTGACGCCTTCCGGCAGGGCGACGGTGGCGGCGAGTTCGTCGCTGGGTCCCTTGCCGGCGTTGCGCAGGCGGATGCCGATGATGCCGGGCTGGGCGCGTACCAGGGAGCCGAGCGCCCCGATGGTGGCCGACAGCTTGGCCCTGCCGGGCTTGGACGTGGTCGGCGTGGGCGTGTGGGTGGGTTCGGGCTCGGGTTTCCTGGCCGGTTTCTCGCTGGGCGGCTCGACGGCCGGGGACGCCTGGCTGGAGGGGCTCGGCGCGGCGGCCACCGGGGGCTTCTTGATCGGTTCCTCCCCCGAGACCAGGAGGAAGGCGGCGACCGCCACCCCGGCCGCCACGGTTCCCGCGACGGCCGCCTGCTGGCTCTTGGGCGCGCGCCGGATCCAGCCGAGCGCGTGGATGACGCCCGCGCCGGCGCCGCCGGCCGCCGCGCTCGCCTTGGCCAGCGCGGCCAGGTACCCGGCGAAGACCGGGCCGACGAAGAGCGGGCCGACGATGACGCGCAGTCCGCGGTTGACGTCGGTGAGCTCCAGCAGCACCGAGTTGCACTCGGCGCAGCCGCTGACGTGGTCGTCGACCGACTTGGAGTCGCGCCTGGCCAGGCCGCCCCTGACGTAGGCGCCCATCTTGCCGAGCACCGGTCGGCAGGCCTGCTGGGGCGAGGCGGCCAGATGCATCTGCAGGTACGCCTGCCGCAGCCCCTCGCGGGCCCGGTAGGCCAGGGCGGCGACGCCGTTGGCCGACAGCCCGAGCAGCGGGCCGACCTCGGCGGCCTTGGAGTCCTCCACCTCGGTGTGCCACAGGACCGTACGCCAGCGGTCGGGCAGCGACAGGAACGCGCGGGAGATCAGCGACTTCTCCAGCCCGGTGAGGGCGGGGTCGACGAAGGGCACCCCGGGGTCGAACAGCTCGATCTCGCCGGTGCTCACCTGACGGCTCTCGACCCGGCCGCGGTCGTAGACCGTCCGGCGCACGACCGTCAGCAGGTACGGCCGGAACCCGGCGTCGGGACCGCCGCCGCGCCCCACCAAGTCGAGGATCTTGGTGAAGGACTCGGCGACCACGTCCTCGACGTCGGTCTCCCCCCGCACCAGCTGGCGGGCGAGGGCTCGGGCGGCGACGACGTGGCGTTCGTAGAGCACGCCATAGGCGGCGGCGTTGCCGCCTCGTACCGCTTCGAGTAGATCTGCATCGCTTTGCGGCGATTCGACACTCATAGTGACCTCACGATTACGCGGGGTTGCCCCGGCGAATCATTCCGCATTCCGCGTCATGACTAACCCGAAAGCGCGTCTTTGCCTTTGAAACCCTTTCGGAGGACAGATGGACGAGGACATTCCAGGATCACTGCGCTCGCGCTGGCGCAAGAGGAGCCTGGAGGCCGGCTGGTCCCTGCCCGAGGACTGGTGGACGCCGGCGGTCGAACACGCGATCAAGGCCGTGAACAGGGGCCACGACCTGATCCGCGCGTGCGCCGCCCTCGGGGGCGCGCGGGCACGGGCGGGGGTGGGCATCGGCGAGGGCATGAACGACCTCGCCGCGCTCTTCACCGCGCTCGGGCTCGGCGAGCCGCCGTTCACCGCCGCGCGATCCTTCGCCGTGGGCTGGACCGAGGCGAGCTTCGCGCCGGTGAACGGGCTCTGCTGCGAGGACCCGTTCACCGGGCTGGCCACGGTGACCTACCTGCGTACGCGGCTGGCCGAGGTCTACCGGGGCTCGCTCGCCGCGCAGCACCGGCTGGTGGTGGCCGAGCCGTACGAGCGGCCGGGGGACCTGGCGGGACGGCTGGCGGCGATGCTCGCGCTGGCAGGGGCGGCGCGGGAGGCCTTCGCGGGCGACGAGACGCTGGCGCAGCTCGCGCCCGCGCGGGTGGGCGCGCTGGCCAGGGCGGGACCGGCGCTGGTCCCGCGGCTGACCCCGCTGGAGGTGTTCCGGGTCTCGGTCAACCGGCTGCCCGACGGTTACGAGCAGGCTCTCACCCTGCTGCGAACCTTAAGCTTGGACCCATGACGGATCGCGAGAAGCTGCTTGCCGAGATCAAGAACAAGGCCGTGGTGCACGGCAAGGTCATCCTGTCGTCGGGACAGGAGGCCGACAGCTATCTCGACCTGCGCCGGATCACGCTCGACGGCGTCGCTGCGCCGCTGGTCGGCCAGGTGCTGCTGGAGCTGACCGCGGACCTCGGCTACGACGCCGTGGGCGGGCTGACGCTGGGCGCCGACCCGGTGGCCGCCGCGATGCTGCACGCCGCCGCGGCGCGGGGACGCACGCTGGACGCTTTCGTGGTGCGCAAGTCGCAGAAGGTGCACGGGCTGCAGCGCCGCGTCGAGGGGCCGGACGTCAAGGGCCGGCGGGTGCTTGCCCTGGAGGACACCTCGACCACCGGCGGTTCGGTCATGACCGCGGTCGAGGCGCTGCGCGAGGAGGGCGCCGAGGTCGTGGCCGTGGTCACGATCGTCGAGCGCGGCGCGGCCCCCCGGCTGGCCGAGGAGGGCCTGGAGTACCGCTACGCCTACACGGCCGCGGAGTGCGGCATCTGAGTCACGGACCGCCCCGGACCGTGAACGCCTCGCGCTCGCCCGCCTTTCCGGGGGCGCGCGCCTTGCCGTTCTCCGCCACGCGGACGGTGCCCGCGTCGGAGAGCACGACCGACAGCTCAGGCTCGAAGTAGCTGACCTCTTCGCCCCTGCTCATGTCGCGGTACTGGAGCACGTCGCCGCCGGGCACCCGGACCGTGACGAGCGGGCAGGTCTCGGCCACGCACTCGATGCGCACCGTCGGCACCTGCGCGCTCGCGGTGGGCGTGGCCGTTGCGCGGCCGGCCGAGACGGGCTCCGGGGTGTCGAGCGCGCCGAGCAGGGCCCGCGCGCCGATCACGACCAGCGCCACCACGAGCGCGACCGCGAGCACGGCGAGCGCGAGCCTCGCGAGGCCCATCGGGTCTGTCCTGTGGCGTCCCACACACCGGAGCGTACCCGTTGGTAACCTCGCCGTGCCCTGGAGAACCTCTCAGTGCTTGGTGTTGACCCTGTGGTGTTTGCCGTTGGGCGTGGGCAGGGCCTTCGCCGCCCGCCGGCCCTTCACGAACTCGACGATGATCGGGATGAGGGAGATGAACACGATGAGGAAGACGCCGGGCAGGATGTACTTGTCGATCTGCTTGGGGTTGACCTTGCTGCCCAGGAAGTAGCCGAGCAGGATCAGGCCCTCGGTCCAGACGATGCCGCCGATGACGTTCCACATGAAGAACCGCTTGGGGCTCATCTCCAGCACGCCGGCGACCGGGTTCATGAACGTACGCACGATCGGCACGAACCGCGCCAGCACCACGGCCTTCGCCGGGCCGAACTTCTCGAAGAACTCCTCGGCCCTGAGGACGTGCTCCTTCTTGAAGAGCCGCGAGTTGGGTTTGTCGAACATCTTCCTGCCGAACTTCATCCCCAGGAAGTGGCCGAGCTGCGCGCCCGCGATCGCGCACAGCGGCGTCCCGATCAGCAGGACCGGCAGTGAGATCGGCTCGATGCCCATCCCCACGGCCACCGAGGCGGAGCTGAAGATCCCGGCGGCCACCAGCAGAGAGTCGCCCGGCAGGAAGAAGCCGAGCAGCAGGCCGGTCTCGGCGAAAATGATCGCGAGCACGCCGACCGTGGCGAACGCCCCGAGAATGGTCAGCCACCATGTCGGGTCGAGGAGATTGAGAAGCCAGTCCACGCAGTGGAGCTTACCGGGCGGTGTCACTACCACGGGGGTTGGCGAGCCGCGATACTGGGCACCGCGAAGCCGAACGTTCTAGGAGATGAATCATGCCCATCGCCACCCCAGAGGTCTACGCGCAGATGCTCGACCGGGCCAAAGCAGGCGGATTCGCCTACCCGGCGATCAATGTGACCTCTTCCCAGACGTTGAACGCCGCGTTGCGCGGCTTCGCCGAGGCCGAGAGCGACGGCATCGTCCAGGTGTCCACCGGCGGCGCCGAGTTCCTGTCCGGCGCGACCGTGAAGGACATGGTCATCGGCGCGAGCGCCCTGGCCGAGTACGCCCGCGTGGTCGCCGCCAAGTACCCGGTGACCGTGGCGTTGCACACCGACCACTGCCCGAAGGACAAGCTCGACGGCTTCATGCGGCCGCTGGTCGACATCTCGCTGGAGCGCGTGTCCAAGGGCCTGGACCCGCTGTTCCAGTCGCACATGTGGGACGGCTCCGCCGTACCGCTGGAGGAGAATCTGGAGATCGCCAAGGAGCTCCTCGACAAGTGCCACCGCGCCAACATCATCATGGAGATGGAGATCGGCGTGGTCGGCGGCGAGGAGGACGGCGTCGTCGGCGAGATCAACGAGAAGCTCTACACCACGACCGACGACGCGCTGGCCACGGCCGAGGCGGTCGGCATCGGCGAGCAGGGCCGGTACATGCTGGCCGCGACCTTCGGCAACGTCCACGGCGTCTACAAGCCCGGCCACGTGAAGCTGCGCCCGCCGGTGCTGAAGGACATCCAGGACGCGGTCGGCGCGAAGTACGGCAAGGACAAGCCGTTCGACCTGGTCTTCCACGGCGGCTCCGGCTCGGCGCTGGAGGAGATCCACGAGGCGATCACCTACGGCGTGGTGAAGATGAACATCGACACCGACACGCAGTACGCCTTCACCCGCCCGATCGCCGCGCACATGTTCACCAACTACGACGGCGTGCTCAAGGTCGACGGCGACGTCGGCAACAAGAAGGTCTACGACCCGCGCTCCTACGGCAAGTCGGCCGAGGCGGCCATGGCGGCCCGGGTGGCCCAGGCGTGCCAGGACCTGAAGTCCGCCGGCACGAAGATCACCTAGTCACACGAGTGGCCCGGCGGGTATGACTGTTTGTATGGATAACCTTCTCGCCGGGCCGCCCCCGACCCTCCTGCCGGATCTGACCGAGGCCAGGCAGGCGCTCGAGGCCGGTGCCAAGGCCGCCGACGTGGCCGCCCGTTTCCCCGCCTACCCGGCGGCATGGGCGGCGCTCGCGGAGGAGTACTTCGCCAAGGGTCACGCGGTCACCTCATACGCCTTCGCCAGGACCGGCTACCATCGCGGTCTCGACCAGTTGCGCCGCAACGGCTGGAAGGGCCACGGCCCGATTCCGTGGGAGCACGCGCCCAACCAGGGCTTCCTGCGCTGCCTGTACTCGCTCGCACGCGCGGCCCAGTCGATCGGTGAGAAGGACGAGGCCGAGCGGTGCATGCAGTTCCTCAAGGACAGCGACCCCGCGGCTTACGACGCGCTGGCCAAGTGAGCCTTGGGGACGAATAGCCCAATCGGGTAGTCTCTCTACGCAAGAGCCCCTGTCGCGCTTGCGCCAGGGGTTTCCGTGTCTATTGGCGTGCCCGCTCGCAGTCGCTGCGCCGCGGATCCATCGCCGTGTGCTGGGGAGATAGAACCATGCCGGCTGTCGTTGTCTTGGGCGCCCAGTGGGGCGATGAGGGCAAGGGAAAGGCCACTGACCTGCTCGGCGACGCCGTTGAGTATGTCGTCCGCTACCAGGGCGGCAACAACGCGGGCCACACGATCGTCATCGGCGACCAGAAGTACGCGCTCCACCTGGTGCCCACGGGCATCCTGTCGCCGAACGTGGTGCCGGTCATCGGCAACGGCGTGGTGATCGACCCGGGCGTCCTGCTCCAGGAGATCGACGCGCTCGCGGCGCGGGGCGTGTCCGCGGAACGCCTGCTGATCTCGGCGAACGCGCACCTGATCATGCCCCACCACAAGGCCCTGGACAAGGTGAGCGAGCGCTACCTGGGCAAGGCCAAGATCGGCACGACCGGCCGCGGCATCGGGCCCGCGTACGGGGACAAGATCTACCGGGTGGGCATCAGGGTCCAGGACCTGCTCGACCCGGGCATCCTGTCGGCGAAGATCGAGGTCGCGCTCAACGAGAAGAACCAGATCCTCACCAAGATCTACAACCGGCGCGGTCTCGACCACGCCCAGGTGCTGGAGGAGTACCTCGGTTACGCCGAACGCCTCAAGCCGCACATCGCCGACACCTCGCTGGTGTTGTCGAAGGCGCTCGACGAGGGCAAGTTCGTGCTGCTGGAGGGCGGTCAGGGCACGCTCCTGGACATCGACCACGGCACCTACCCGTTCGTGACCTCCTCCTCGCCGACGAGCGGCGGCGCGTGCGCGGGCTCCGGCATCCCGCCGCAGCGCCTGACCAAGGTCATCGCCATCCTCAAGGCGTACACCACGCGCGTCGGCTCCGGGCCCTTCCCGACCGAGCTCGAGGACGCGATGGGCGACTGGCTGCGCACCACCGGCGGCGAGTACGGCGTCACCACCGGCCGCAACCGCCGCACCGGCTGGTTCGACGCGGTCATCGCCCGCTACGCCACCCGCATCAACGGCGTCACCGACTTCTTCCTCACCAAGCTCGACGTGCTGTCGGGCCTGGAGCGCATCCCGGTCTGCGTCGCCTACGACGTGGACGGCGAGCGCCACGACGAGATCCCGATGACGCAGACCGGCTTCCACCACGCCAAGCCGATCTACGAGGAGTTCCCCGGCTGGCAGGAGGACATCACGGGGGCCAAGACGTTCGACGACCTGCCGCCCAACGCGCAGGCGTACGTGCGCACGCTGGAGGAGATGAGCGGCGCGCCCATCTCCGCGATCGGCGTCGGTCCCGGCCGCGACCAGACGATCTCGCTGCGCTCGCTGGTGTGACGTCGGAAGGGGGCGCCACCCGCGCCCCCTTCACCGCCGAGCCCGCGCGGCCTTCCTGATGCGGTCCACGTCGCCGCGCTCGGCCGGTGGGAGCGGAGCGCCGACCGAGGCGCGCAGCTCCGCCGCCTCGTCCAGCAGGTCAAGGGCCCGCGAAGGCTCTCCCTCCAGGACGGTCACTCCGGCCAGCCCTTCCAGCGCGAGCGCCACCGAGCGCGGGTCTCCGAGCGCGCGTGCGGCCCGCAGCCCCTCCTCGTGCAGTTTCCTCGCCGGTACGGCCGCGCCACGCGACTCGGCGGCGAACCCCAGCTCGGCCAGGATCAGCGTCACCCCGTAGAAGGGCACGTCGTAGTCGGCCTCCAGGCGGCGGTTCCATTCCAGCGAGGCCTGGAACAGGCGCTCCGCCTCGTCCAGGTCGCCGGAGCGCCGGGCCACCAGCCCCAGCCCCACCCGCGCGAACTCCTCCGCGAACCGGTTCGACTGCTCGGCCGCCAGCCGCATCCCCCGCTCGTGGAACTCCCTCGACCGCTCCAGCTCCCCCGTCAGCAGCGCGATCCGCCCCAGGCTGGACAGCCGATACGACACGTCCGTCCACAACCGCAGGTCCTCCGCGATCCGCAGACCCTCCCGGTGCAGGGCCGCGGCGCGCTCGTAGTCGCCGCCGATCTCGGCCAGGTAGCCGAGCTGATCGTTGGCCTGAAGCCAGCCCCACTGGTCGCCCAGCTCGGTGAAGATCTCCAGGCTCTCCACGCCGCTGCGCGCGGCCCGCGCGAACTCCCCCTGGAAGATCGCCTGCTTGGCCCGTCCCATCAGCGCCGCCGCCTCACCCCACCGCTCGCCCGAGGCGCGGAAGTCGGCCAGCGCCCCGTCGATCAGCGGCCCGGCCTTGGCGACGTCGCCCAGGTGCAGGTGGGCGTGCGCGGTGAACCACCGCGACCGGGCGCTCGCCGCACCGCCCCCTTCCCGGTACGGCAGGCCGAGCAACATGGCGAACCCCGGCTCCCAGGCGGTCCCCCTGGTCAGGCGGTAGGCCTCGGTGTGCCGCCCGCGCAGGTACAGGTACCACGCCAGCCGCTCGCCCGTGTCCACGGCGCGCAGGTTGGTCATCTCCTCGTCGAGCCTGGCCAGCCATTCCCGCTGGGCGTGGCCGTACAGGTGGGGGCGGGCGCGGTCGGCGAGGTCGGTGTAGTACGCGTCGCGCCGCGCGAACAGCGGGTCGTCCGGCGCCAGGCGCTCCAGGCAGTAGGCGGCGATGCTCTCCAGCAGCCGGTAGCGCGGCGGCTCGGCGACGACCATCGACCGGTTGACGAGCTGGTCGACGAGGTCGGCGTCGATCCCGGCGGCCTCCAGCGTGCAGCCGCCCGGGTGGACGGCCAGGGCGCTCAGCGCCTCCCGCTGCGGCGCGGTGAGCTGCTCCCAGCTCCAGTCGATCACCGCGCGCAGGGTCCGCTGACGGGCCGGCAGGCCGCGGGTGGTCCCCGACAGCAGCCGGAAGCGGTCGTCGAGATGTTCGGCCACCCCCCGCACGCCGAGCGCGCGCACGCGGGCCGCGGCCAGTTCGAGCGCCAGCGGCAGGCCGTCCAGACGGCGGCAGATCGCCTCGGCCCACGGCGTCGTGTCCGCGTTGAGCACCACGCCCGCGCGGGCGGCGAACAGGCTCAGGGCGTCGGGCGCGGCCAGCGGGGACACCGGGTACACGGCCTCGCCGGGGATGGCCAGCGGCTCCTGGCTGGTGGCCAGCACCCGGAGACCCGGAGCGGTACGCAGCAGCAGGTTCACCAGCTCGGCCACCGGCTCGACGAGGTGCTCGCAGTTGTCCAGGACCAGCAGGAGCTCACGGCCGCTCAGGGCGTCGGCCAGGCGCTCGGGCAGCGCGGCCCTGCCGGATCGGGCCACCGCCTCGTCCCGCACGTCCAGGACGTCGGCCACCACCTCGGCGACGGCCGCCGGGTCATCGGCGCTCAGCCCGGCGAGCTCCACCAGCCAGGCGTTCTCGCGGGAGGCGGCGGCGGCCAGCGCGAGCCGCGTCTTACCCACCCCGCCGGGCCCCGTCAGCGTGACCAGCCGTGACCCACCGACACCCCCAGAGGACCCCGCACCCCCGGAAGACCCCACGCCCCCGGAAGACTCCACACCCCTGGAAGGCCCGGCATCCCCGGAAGACCCCGCATCTCCAAAGGACTCCGCATCCCCGGAAGACCCGGCGTCCACGTCGCCGAGGAGAGTGCGGACCTCGGTCACGGCGGCCTCGCGGCCGATCAGGGCGGTGAGGGGGGTGGGGAGATTGGTGCGGGGGCGGGCGGACGAGGTGGCCGGGGTGGGCGCGGGGGCCAGGGCCGGGTCCTGGCGGAGGATGGACTGGTAGAGCTCCACCAGCTCCGGGCCGGGGTCCACGCCCAGCTCGTCGGCCAGCCGCTCGCGCAGCGCCGTGTAACCGGCCAGCGCCTCGGTCTGGCGGCCGGCCCGGTACAGGGCACGCAGGTGTACGGCACGCAGCCGCTCGCGCAGCGGGTGGCCGGCGACCGGCTCGGACAGCTCGTCGGCCAGCCGGGTGTGCTCGCCCAGCGCCAGCCGTACCTCGGCGTGCTCCTCCAGGGCCGTCAGGCGCTGCTCGTCGAGGCGGGCGGCGGCGGTGCGGGCGAACTCCTCGTCGCGGAAGTCGGCGTAGGCGGGACCGCGCCACAGGGACAGGGCGTCGGCCAGCAGGGCGGCGCGGGCGCGCGGGTCGTCCTCGGCGCGGGCGCGCGTGAGCAGGCGGGCGAAGGCGAGGGCGTCCACGTCCGGGGCGCGCAGGACGTAGCCGGCGGGCTCGTACTGGACGAGGTCGCGGCCCACGACGCGGCGCAGCTGGGAGATCTTGGTCTGCAGGGTGTTGGCCGGGTTGCCGGGCAGGTCCTCGCCCCACAGATCGTCGGCCAGGCGGTCGGCGGGGACCGGGCGGCCCTCGTGGACCAGCAGGTCGGCCAGGAGCGCGCGCACCTTCAGCTCGGGCACGCGGACCGGTTCACCGTCGTCGGCCCACACCGAGAGCGGGCCAAGCACACCAAATCGCACCAGGTCACGCTACCCCCAGCGAACCCCCAGCCGTCCGTGCGGGCCCCGGCGCACAGTGGACCCACAGCGACACGGGAGAGGAGGCGGACATGCGGGTCGCGATCATCATCGGGAGCGTACGGCAGGGCCGGTTCGGGCCCACGGCGGCGAAGTGGATCCAGGAGCGCGCCGGCCGGCGGTCCGGCCTGGAGGTCGACGTGATCGACCTGGCCGAGGCGTGGCTGCCCACGGTGCTGCCCGAGCCCGGGGGGCCGGAGCCGCCGGCCGTACGGGATCTGCGGCCTTGGCTCGCCCGGGCGGAGGCGTTCGTGATCGTCACGCCCGAGTACAACCACAGCTATCCCGCCTCGCTCAAGAACGCCATCGACTGGTACCGCGAGGAGTGGCGGGGCAAGCCCGTCGCGTTCGTGGCCTACGGCGGCGAGTCGGGCGGACGGCGGGCCGTCGAGCACCTGGAGCCGGTCTTCGCCTGCCTCGGCGCCGTCCGCGCCGGCGAGCCGGTGCTCTTCCGCAACCACGAGAACCCCGAAGACAGCGAAGCCGAGCGACTGCTCGACACCCTTGAGGAGAATGTCATGAACCGCGAGATCCGCCTGGCCGTCCGTCCCTCCGGAGAGCCGGAGCTGCGTGACTTCGAACTGGCCACGACCGACGTCCCGCAGATCGGCGAGGGCCAGGTCCTGGTGCGCAACACGTGGATGTCCGTCGACCCCTACATGCGGGGCCGCATGGACGACGTGGAGTCCTACATCCCGCCGTTCCAGATCGGGCGGCCGCTGGACGGCTCGGCCGTGGGCGAGGTCGTGGACTCACGCGCCCCGGAGATCCCGGTGGGCGCCACCGTGGTGCACTTCCTGGGCTGGCGTGAATACGCCGTGGTCGACGCCGCGCAGGCGACGGTCGTGGACCCGTACCTGGCACCCGAGGAGGCCTACCTGGGCGTGCTGGGCACCACGGGCCTGACCGCCTACGTCTCCCTCACCGAGGTCGCCCCGGTACGGCCGGGCGACACCGTCTTCATCTCCTCGGCCGCCGGGGCCGTGGGCAGCGTCGCCGGCCAGCTCGCCCGCAAGCTGGGCGCGGCCAGGGTGATCGGCTCGGCGGGCGGGCCGTTCAAGGCCAAGCGGCTGGTGACCGACTTCGGCTACGACGTCGGCATCGACTACCGGGCCGGCTCGGTGGCGGAACAGCTGGCGCAGGCCGCGCCGGACGGCATCGACGTCTACCTCGACAACGTCGGCGGCGACCACCTCGTGGCCGCGATCGACGCGCTCAAGGTCGGCGGCCGCATCGCGATGGTGGGCGCCATCAGCGCCTACAACGCGACCGAGCCGGTGCCAGGCCCGGCGAACCTGTTCAGCCTGGCGCACAAGAGCGCGACGCTGCGCGGCATGCTGGTCAGCCACTACCTCGACCGCTTCCCCGAGTGGATCGGCAAGGCGGCGGGCTGGCTGGCCGACGGCTCGCTGCGTACCGAGTCGACGGTGGCCGAGGGCATCGAGCGGGCGCCGCAGGCGTTCCTGGACGTGCTGGCCGGCGGGAACGTCGGCAAGATGCTGGTCAGGCTGTGACCACGGCGGCGGTGACCACGGTGTGAAGACGCCAGCCGAGTGTGGAGTAGAGGGCCCTGCCGTCGGCGGTGGCCAGCAGGACGCCCGTCGCGGCGCCCCGCTCGGCCCCCGCGGACGACAGGGCCTTCATCACGACGCTGCCGAGCCCGCGGCGGCGGTGGCCGGCGGCGGTCTCCACCTGGTCGACGACGCCGGTGGCGCCGGTGAGCGCGAGCTGGCCGCGGGCGGCGACCTCGCCGTCGCCGGTCAGCAGCCGGGCGGTGACGACCTGGCCGCGCTGGACGACGGCGAGCGTGTAGCCACCGGGCGCGGCCACCTCGGTACGGCGCAGCCGCGCGGTCATCATGAACTCCGGCACCTGGACCGACCAGGCAGGGGTGAGCGAGGGCGCCACCTGTTCGGCGGGCGCGCACACCTTGAGCCACGTGCCGGGCGCGTCGAGTGTGCCCGCCAGGTGGCGCAGAACCGCTGGTGAGGCCTTCGGGAGGATGTGGCGTACGAGGTGTCCCGGCAGGCCGACGTCGACGCGGAGTCCCCAGAGCTCCTCGACCGGCTGCTTGGTGGCGCGTGAGACGGCCCAGCCCCGTGCCCAGGCCCGTACGATGTCTACGCTCATGACAGACCAGCTTAGGTTGATATATCCGCTTTTCTGGCTCGGAAGTTCCTGGTGCGAGCAATCTCACCAGCGCGGCGTGGCACCTCCTGCCCGGCACGGGCGAACGGTATGGTCCCCGGTGTGCGCGTCGAGATTCATGGACACAGGGGAGCCAGGGGACTCTGGCCCGAGAACACCCTGCCGGGGCTGAGCCGCACGATGGAGCTCGGGGTCCATGCCCTGGAGCTCGACGTGGCGCTCACCTCCGACCGGCGGCTGGTGCTCACCCACGATCTCACCGTCTCCGCCGTGACCAGCGCCGACACCCGGCCGCTGACGGCCGGCGACCCCGACTTCCCGTACGTGGGCAAGCCCATCAACGGCCTGAACCTGGCCCAGCTGCGCATGCTCGACGTCGGCGTACGGCTGCCGCGCCACCCCGACGACCCCTTCGCCCTGACCCAGGTGGCCGTCCCCGACACCAGGATGCCCACGCTCGGCGCGGTCCTCGGCCTGGTCAACGCCTACGAGGCCGACGGCGTCCGGCTGCACGTGGAGCTGAAGTCCGACCCGACGCGCCCCGAGCTGACCCCCGACCCCGAGTTGTTCACCGACCTGGTCCTGGACGAGCTCGACCGGCACGGCCGCCTGGGCAACGCGGCGATCCTGAGCTTCGACTGGCGCATCATCGCCCACGCCGCGAAGAAGGCGCGGGACACCAGGCGCTTCGCGCTGATCGAGCTCGACACGCTCCACTGGCACGGCTGCCTGGGCGACGACCTCCCCGCCGCGGCGGCCGCGGCCGGCGCGACGACGCTCTCGCCCGAGCACGTGATGGTGGACGAGGCGCTGATGGCCCAGTGCGCCGGCGCCGGGCTCGACGTGGCCGTCTGGACCGTCAACGACACCGACCTGGCCGCGCGCATGCTCGACCTGGGGGTGGCCGGCGTGGTGACCGACTACCCCGACAGGATGCGGAAGCTGTGGGCCGAGCGTGGCCTGGACCTGCCGAAGCCGGTCACCCCGCTCAAGCCCGTCGCCGTCTGACCCACTGCTCACCGGCCGATGGCCAGGTAGACCGCGCGTACCGCCAGCGCCCGCTCGATCTTGTCGATGATCGGCGCGAAGAACTGCCGGCGATGGTCGCTGTCGCTCATCGAGGTGACGACGAAGTACATGCTGCCGAACCCGGCGAACAACGTCGCGATACGCAGCAGCGCCACCGGCAGCACGGGAATCAGGGGCGAGGGGACGGGCCGCGAGCCGATCCACTGCTCGGCCGTCTCCGGCGTGACCATGAGCAGGCCGAGGATGAGGAAGAAGCCGAACAGCACCGCGCCCAGCACCGCCGCCTGCACGAGCTGGCGGACGGCGAGCATCAGCAGCACGTTGCGCACCTGACGGCCGCTGAGCGGCACCGCGCGCAGCAGGCCGTCGCGCGTCAGCTCCTCGAACGGCGCCCCGGCGAGCGGCGTGTTCCTGCAGGCCGACTCCAGCCTGGACGCGCTGAAGTCCTGCTCGACCCGGCCGATCTCCTCCCGCAGCCGTGAGGCCGAGGCGAGCACGGCGACCGAGGCGAACAGGACGACGACCAGGGCGATGCGCCACCACTCCAGGCGGTTGACGGCCTGCCACAGCTCACCGGTGAAGAACAGGAACAACGTGACGAACAACAGCGCGGGCAGCGCCCGTCCCAGCAGATGGACGCTGTTGCCCAGGTCGGAGAGGGTACGCCGGACCGTCCTGCCCAGCAGCGCGCCGAAGCCGTACGTCGTGCCCAGCACGGTCGCGGCGAAGGCGGCGGCGAAGAAGAGCACGAACCCGAGCACGCCGAGCCACCGCCCGGCCGGCGGTGTGACGTCGCCGTCCACGGCCACCTGAAGCAGCGGCACGGCCACGGGCATCAGCGCGTAGACGACCAGGACCACGACCGTGATCCTGGGCGAGAAGCGCGTCAGCCGCCTGGCCGAGACCACCCCGGCCAGGCGTACGGCCACCGCCACGACGATCACCCAGCCGAGCAGCAGCCACAGGCCCGACCCCATGCTCTTGAGCGGCACCAGCCACAGCAACGAGACCAGGGCGACGAACACCAGCGGCGGCACCATCCTGGGCAGCACGTCACGCCGGAAGGCGTAGCCCTCGATCATCGTGGGGAAACCGTGGCGGACGAACCAGCGCTCGGTCTGGACTCGCTGCACTGACACCGGCAACAGGGTAGCTCTACAACCAGCCGTTACGCCGGAAGCCGCGGTAGAGCAGAGTACAGACGGTGATCATGAGGGTCACGATCGCCGGATAGCCCCAGATCTGGTCCGAGCCCGGCAGGAAGTCGAAGTTCATGCCGTAGATCCCGGCGATCATCGTGGGCACGGTCAGTATGGCCACCCACGAGGAGATCTTGCGCATGTCCTCGTTGGCGAGGGTGTTCGAGCGGGCCAGGGCGGCCTGGAGGATCGAGTTGGCGAGCTCGTTGGAGGACTCCACCTGCTCGCACACGCGGGCGAGGTGGTCGCTGACGTCGCGGAAGTACTCGCGCATCTCCGAGGGGATCACCCGCCGCTGGGGCAGCGCCGCCATGGGCGACTGCAGCGGGGTGACCGCCCGCTTCATCTCCAGCATCTCCCGCTTGAGCTGGTAGATCCTGTTGATGTCGCGGGAGCTGACGTCGGCGAAGACCGTGGCCTCGACCTCTTCGAGCTCCAGCTGCATCAGGTCGGCCACCTGCAGGTAGCGGTCCACGACATGGTCGGAGATGGCGTGCACCACACCGGCCGGGCCGCGGTCGAGGAGGTCGGGGCGGCTCTCCAGCTTGTCGCGTACCTCGGTCAGTGGGCAGTGCTCGCCGTGCCGCACGGTGACCACGAAGTCGGTGCCGAGGAAGACCATGATCTCGCCGGTGGCGATGATCTCGCTGGTCGCGGTCAGCTCGTCGTGGTCGAGGTAGGCGATGGTCTTGAGCACCAGGAACAGCGAGTCGCCGTAGCGCTCGACCTTGGGCCGCTGGTGCGCCTTGACGGCGTCCTCGACGGCCAGGGGGTGCAGGCCGAAGACCTCGGCCAGCCACTCCACCTCGGGAGCCTCCGGCTCGTGCAGGCCCACCCAGACGAACGCCCTGGACCCGGTCTTGTTGTGCTCGCGCACCAGCTCAAGGGACTCGACGATGCCCGGGGCGATGACCTTCTCGCCGCCTATGTAGGCGCCGTACTCGACGATGGAGTCGACCGGTGGCACACAGGCCTCACGCACGGGCTTGGTGAGCTGGCGCGCTACGTGGGGCTTCTTGACGGGGTGGCGGTTGATACGACGGAAAAGGGTGGACGAGCGCATGGCAGTCCCTTTCCGCCCGACCTGGGCCTGCCCACGCGTAGTGAAGAGTCACCTCAATCAAGGAAATGGCGTGGTGGCACGATCAGGCTGCCGGATTGGAGTGGTCGGGGGTATGCACGGCGTACGTGGACGAGCACGTACTGCTGGGATCACCAGGATTCATCCCGGACCACCTCCAATCACAAGAGACACCGCAAAGCCGCCCTAACTTACCACAGGGTGGTCAACTCAGCCGACCATACTCGCCAACGACCCAGGGGAACCGGCAGAACTCCACAAAACTTCCCCATGCTGCCGCCTAAGTCTGCCCTCGGCGGTCAGGACGGCGTGGGCCTGGGACAATGGGGTTCGTGCGCGTTCTAGTCATCGGCTCCGGCGGGCGTGAGCACGCCCTGTGCCGTTCTCTCAGCCTCGATCCCCAGGTCAGCGACCTTCACTGTGCCCCCGGCAACGCGGGCGTCCGGCAGGTCGCCACCACCCATCCCGTCGCCGCGACCGATCCGGCGGCGGTCACCGCGCTGGCGGTCGGCCTCGGCGCCGACCTCGTCGTGATCGGGCCGGAGGCGCCGCTCGTCGCGGGCGTCGGCGACGCCGTCAGGGCGGCCGGCATCCCCGTCTTCGGGCCCTCCGGCGAGGCGGCGATGATCGAGGGGTCGAAGGCGTTCGCCAAGGAGATCATGGCCGCGGCGGGGGTGCCCACCGCCCGCTCGCGCACCTGCGCCACGCCGGAGGAGGCCGCCGCCGCCCTGGCCGAGTACGGCGCGCCGTACGTGGTCAAGGACGACGGGCTGGCCGCGGGCAAGGGCGTCGTGGTGACCGGCTCGCTGGAGGCGGCTCTGGAGCACGCGGCCTCGTGCGGGCGGGTGGTGATCGAGGAGTTCCTCGACGGGCCCGAGGTCTCGCTGTTCGCGCTGTGCGACGGCCGCGACGCGGTGGCGTTGCGGCCGGCCCAGGACTTCAAGCGCGCCTACGACGGCGACGCCGGGCCCAACACCGGCGGCATGGGCGCCTACACGCCGCTGCCCTGGGCGCCCGACGACCTCACCGAGCAGGTCATGCGGGAGGTGGTGCACCCGACGATCGCGGAGCTGGGGCGGCGCGGCCTGCCGTACAACGGAGTGCTTTATGTGGGCCTGGCCCTGACGGCCAAGGGGCCGAAGGTGATCGAGTTCAACGCGCGCTTCGGCGACCCCGAGACCCAGGTGATCCTCGACCGGCTGGCCACGCCGCTGGGCGGGCTGCTGCTCAGCTGCGCCACCGGCGCGCTCGGCGCGGCCGGCGCGCTCGCGTGGCGCGAGGGCGCGGCGGTGACCGTGGTCGTCGCCGCCGAGAACTACCCCGCCGATCCGGTCAAGGGCGACGTGATCACCGGGCTGGAGCCGACGGCGGACGCCTACGTGATCCACGCCGGCACCGAGCTCGTCGACGGCCAGGTGGTCTCCTCCGGCGGCCGGGTGCTGAGCGTGGTCGGCACCGGCCCCGACCAGGCGAGCGCCAGAGCCAACGCCTACGACCTGGTCGCGCGGGTGAACCTGCGCGGCTCGCACTACAGGACGGACATCGCCCGATGAAGCACGTGCACTCCGGCAAGGTACGCGACCTCTACGTCACCGACGAAGGCCTGCTGATGATGGTCGCCTCCGACCGCATCTCCGCCTACGACCACATGCTCGAACCCGAGATCCCGGACAAGGGCGCGATCCTGACCCAGCTGTCGCTGTGGTGGTTCGACCAGCTCAAGGACGTCGTGCCCAACCACCTGGTGACCCACGGCCCCGACGCGCGCAGCGTGGTGTGCAGGCCGCTGGAGATGGTGCCGGTCGAGTGCGTGGCGCGCGGCTACCTGACGGGCTCGGGCCTGATCGACTATCGGCGCACGGGCGAGGTCTCCGGCGTACGGCTGCCGCCCGGCCTGGAGGACGGCTCCAAGCTCCCCGAGCCCATCTTCACCCCCACCACGAAGGCGGCGGTCGGCGAGCACGACGAGCCGATGACCTTCGAGCAGGTCGTGGAGACGGTCGGCGAGGAGACCGCGCACGCGTTGCGCCGGATCACGCTGGACGTCTACACCCGCGGCGCCGAGATCGCCCGTGAGCGCGGCATCATCGTGGCCGACACCAAGATCGAGCTCGGCCGCGACCACGACGGTGTTCTCACGCTCGCCGACGAGGTCCTGACACCCGATTCCTCGCGATTTTGGCCGGCCTCTGAATGGAAGCCCGGTGGTCCTCAACCGTCCTTTGACAAGCAGTATGTCCGTGATTGGTTGACGTCACCCGATTCAAGCTGGGACAAATCCTCTGGAAACCCTCCCCCCGCATTGCCGGACGAAGTAGTCAATCGCACCAGAGCGCGTTATCTCGAGGCATACGAGCGGCTCACTGGTACGCCATTTAGCGGGTGATTCGGCCGGGGCAGGCGTGGCGAGCGGCTACTGTTGGCCCGTTCAAGCCCGACCCATAACTTCCCGAGGAGCCGCACGGATGGTCCGATACCGCGTGCGCGGTGGCAACGCTTTGCGTGGAACCGCCTTCATCCAGGGCGCGAAGAACGCCGTGCTGCCGATGATCGGTGCGGCTCTTCTCGCCCCCAAGGGCCGTACGGTCCTGCGCAACGTGCCGATCATCGAGGACGTACGCCGGGCCGTGGAGCTCGCGGAGGCCATCGGCGCCTACGTCGAGCTGCACGAGTCCGAGCGGACCCTTGTCATCGACGCCTCCAGCCTGGCCAGCCCGGTGCTCCCCGCGGAGATCGCGCGGCGCTTCCGAGGCTCGGTGCTGTTCACCCCGGCCCTGCTCCACCGGCTGGGCGAGGCCATCGTGGAGGGCGTCGGCGGCTGCAACCTGGGCAGCCGCAACCTCGACTTCCACTACCTCGGCTACAAGCGCCTCGGCGCCATCGTGGACGAGGGCGAGACCGTCATCCACGTCAAGGCCTCCGGCCTGACCGGCGCCACCCTCTACCTCGACACGCCCTCGCACACCGGCACCGAGAACCTCATCATGGCCGCCGCCCTGGCCAAGGGCACCACCGTGATCGAGAACGCGGCGCTGGAGCCCGAGGTGCTCGACGTCATCGACATGCTCACCAAGATGGGCGCGAAGATCAGCGGCGGCGGCACCGGCTTCATCACCGTCGAAGGCGTCGAAGAGCTCCACGCCGTCGAGCACACCGTCATGCCCGACCGGCTCGACGCGGGCGTGTTCGCCATGGCCGCCGCGCTCACCGGCGGCGACGTCAGCCTCGTCGGCACCGGCCTCGACCTGGGTGTCGTGCGCCACAAGCTGGAGCAGATGGGCGTCGAGTTCGCCACGCAGGGCGCCGTGCTGCACGTGCGCTGCGACCGCCAGCCACTGCGGCCGATCAACATCATCACCGACACCTACCCGGGCTTCGCGACCGACCTGCAGTCGCCGATGATGACCGTCGCCTGCCTGGCCGAGGGCGTCAGCTACATCCACGAGCGCATCTTCGACGGCCGCTTCGCCCTGGCCGGCGAGCTCAACAAGATGGGCGCCGACGTCGAGGTCGAGGGCAGCAGAGCCATCGTGCGCGGCGCCACCCCGCTGACCGGCGCACAGGTGACCGCCCATGACTTGCGCTCCGGTATCGCCCTGGTTCTCGCCGGACTGGCCGCGAAGGGCGAGACGGTCATCGAGTCCGGATACCTCATCGACCGCGGCCACGCTCATCTCGCCGAGCGAATGCGGGCTCTGGGAGCGGACATTACGCGAGAGATTTCAGGACGCTGAAAAAGCCTGTGAAATACGCTGTGAGCTGCTAAAACAGCTCACCGGGCGGTCAACCAGAACGGCTTTCCGGAAAAGTCGGGCGTGACATTACGGCCCCCGCGAGCGATCGTTCCAAAAGAGAGCACTGCAACGGACGGCAGGATGGGACGAACATTGGTCGAGAGGGCCGAAGAAACTCCCCGAGTGTCACGCCCGGGCGCCATGACACCGGATCTGACCATTGGCGTGGTCGGCCCGCACGATCTGGTCGAGCGGGTCATGCTGATGGGTCACGCAGCCGCGCCCTTGCCGTGCCGCCTTGTGGCCGCCGCCTATCGAGATGAGCAGGAGGCGCCCGACAAGGTGACACGGCTGGGTCCCGGTGTGGACGCCTGCCTGTTCGCCAGCCCGGTCCCATACGACCTGGCCCGGCGATCAGGCGTGCTGACCATGCCGGCGACCTACGTGCAGCTTGGCGGCAGCGCGTTGGTGGCTGCGTTGGCCAAGGCGGCGCTGGACACTCGGATCGACCCCAAACGGGTCAGCATCGACGTGGTCTCACGGGCCGAGGTCGAAGAGGCCTACACCGACCTCGGCATCGCAGCCACAGATGTGCACAGCCGCGACGAACCCGGAGCCACCGGGACGATCGCGGCCTACCACGAGCGTCTGCTGCGGCAGGGCGCCACCACAGGCGCCCTGACCTGCCTGCCCACAGTGGCCGAACGCCTGCAGACAGCAGGCGTCCCGGTCATCAGGATCAGGCCCACCTCGGGCGCGGTGCGCACAGCGTTGCACACCGCCGCACTCCTCGGCGCGCACCACCGCCTCGAGGAGTCGCAACTGACCGTGGTGCTGGTGGAGGTGCCCACGCTGCGCGAACCCGTGCGGCGCGCGGCACCCCGCTACTGGCGCGACGAGCTACGCCTGTCACTGCACCGGCTGCTGGTCCAGGAAGCGAACCGGATCAACGCCACCGTCTGGCCGATCGACGATCACGCCTACCTGGTGACCGCCACCAGAGGCTCGATCACGGCCGCGACAGACGGATTCAGGGTGCTGCCGTTCGCCTCCAGGATCCGCGAGGAACTGGGGCTGGCGGTAGAGGTGGGCGTCGGGATGGGGCGTACCACGCATGACGCCGAGTCGCACGCCAGGGCAGCCCTGGCGCGCACGCAGGCGGGCAAACAGGCACAGGGATTCGCCGTGGACCGCGAGGGCCGCGCGCTGATCCCGGCGCCCAGGATGCCGCCGCAGGGATCCACCACGCTCAAACCCAAGGGCGTGGAGGTCTTGGCGCGGCTGGCGGCCAAGCTGGAGGGCGGGGACACAGTGGTGGACGCGGAGGGGGCCGGGCGCATGCTCGGCGTCACGCCGCGTACCGCCCGGCGGTTGCTGCGCACGTTGGTTGACGAGGGGCTTGCGTGGCCGCTCCCGCCCAACCGCACTCCACAGCCTGGCCGTCCCCGCCAGCTTTACCGGCTGATCGTGGAAAAGCTCGGTCCCCGCTGAACGGTCCGCCGTCCCCCCTTCCCCTTTCGCGGACGGCGAACCCCGACGATCTCCTGGAGGTGTCTTTCTTCCTTCTCTTGAGGTGTGTCGCTTGGGTGATCTGCTCGTAACACGCTCCTTCCGTTACGGCGCCGCCACCGCCCACGCCACCCGCCGACGTCGGCGGGCGCCGATCGGGGGGATCGCTTCTCACGTCGGACGTGGTCCCCACCGCAACGGCCCCCCGTCACCAGCGGACCGGCCCTGACCCGATCCCGCCTCCCGGCCCATCTGCCAGGAGGCGGGATCGGCCTTTCCAGGGGAACTCCGACTCCCTCACCCAGAGGCAGCCCCATGTCCGCTGCCAGGAGACAAGGCTCGGGAACCAGGCCCATGCTCGGGCGTGGCGGAGCCCGGCGCACGGGCCTGGCAGGAGGCAGGGCGGGAAGCGAGCCCCGGTCCACGGGTCTGGCGGGGTGCGAAGCCCGTCCACGGGGCCGGTCAGGGGTTTCGGGGTGGGCCGGTTTGGGGGTCTTGCCTGGTGGTGGGGTTTCAGGGGTTTGAGGTGAGGGTTTTGGCGACTCGCCGAGGGGATGATCGGGGTTGATTGCGGCCGGGTGGGGTATGTTTTCTTCGCCCCCGATCGACTGATTCGGACGGGGGCACCAAATCCTTCTCCGCCCGTCTCAGCAGGCGCAGGCGATGCCCGAGACCGGTGCGGTCAGCGCGTCCACGGGGTTGCGGACCACCCCGCCGGACGTCTCCACCGGAAAGCCCTCCCGGGACCAGTACTCGAAGCCGCCGATCATCTCCTTGACCCGGTAGCCGAGCTTGGCGAACTCCAGCGCGGCCCGGGTGGCGCCGTTGCAGCCCGGTCCCCAGCAGTAGGTCACGACCGTCACGTCCTCCGGGACCAGGGTGCGGGCGCGGGTGGCGATCTCGGCGGTCGGCAGGTGGAGGGCGCCGGAGACGTGGCCCTGGTCCCAGCTCTCCCCGCTGCGGGAGTCGATCACGACCACGCCCGGGGCGCCGGACTCCAGGTCCGCGGCCACGTCGGAGACGTCGGTCTCGAAGGCCAGGCGGGCGGCGAAGTGGGCGAGGGCGACGGCGTTCGGGGCGGGGGCGACGCTGGTGACGGCGGACATCTCCGGGGTTCCTTTCTCGGGGCGATGTCCGAAATCCTGCCGGTCCGTGGGCGGCCCCACGAGTGGCGCAGATGCCTCTTACCGCTAATATCCCGCCAAGGCCGAAAATGTCGTTCGGCGGCGCTATTGTCATGAGCTATGCAAGCAAACGCCACTGACCGGCGTGCCTCGCTCCTGGTGTGGGGCGCACTCGCGATTGTCTACGTGGTGTGGGGATCCACCTACCTGGGCATCGGCATCGCGGTCGAGTCCCTTCCGCCCATGCTGAGCGGCTCCATGCGGTTCATCACCGCGGCGGTGCTGCTGGGCGGGTTCCTGCTTCTGCGCAAGGGCAGGAGCGCGTTCCGGATGACCGGGCGCGAGTTCACCGGCGCCGCGGTCGCGGGCCTGCTGCTGCTCACGCTGGGCAACGGCATGCTGGCCGTGGCCGAGCAGTACATCTCGACCGGACTCGCGGCGCTGCTCGTCGCCTCCGTGCCGTTGTGGCTGGTGGTGTTCAGGTTCGTGGTGCGCGACCGGCCCAAGGCCCTGACGCTCGCGGGCGTGCTGGTGGGCCTCGGTGGCGTGGCGGCGCTCTCGCTGACCGGCGGCGAGGCGGCCGCCACGGGCGGCATCGTGATCGTGCTGCTGGCCTCCGTGTCGTGGGCCATCGGGTCGTTCCTGTCCAGCCGGATCGCCATGCCCGCCAACGCCTTCGCCACCTCCACCGTGGAGATGCTCGTGGGCGGGATCGGGCTGGCGATCCTCGGCACCGGGCTCGGCGAGCGGCTCGACGTGACCGCGGTCAGCTCCCGGTCGTGGCTGGCGCTGCTCTACCTGATCCTCGTGGGGTCGCTGATCGGGTTCACGGCGTTCTCGTGGTTGCTGGGCAACGCGCCGATCTCGCTCGTCGCCACCTACGCCTACGTCAACCCGGCCGTCGCCGTCGCGCTCGGCGCGATTGTCCTGGGCGAGGTGATCACGCCCCAGATCATGGTCGGCGGCCTCGTCATCCTGGTCGGCGTCGCGCTGGTGATCTCAACCGAGCGGAAGCGACCGCAGCGCGCCGTCGAAGGCCTCGACGGTGACGGCGAGGTCGGCCTCGGTGTGCGCGGTGGACAGGAACCACAACCCCCTGGGGACCATGTTGACCCCCCGCTCGAGCAGCGCCGCGTGTAGGAGCGCCATTCTGGCGCGGTCCGTGCGGGCGAAATCCCGATAGTCCCGTACGGCCGGCGCGTCCGTGAAGTACGTCTGGAAGACCGGGCCGGGGCCGTCCACCAGCAACGGCACGCCCGCCTTCTCCGCGACCTCGCGGATGCCCTCCATCAACGCCCGCCCCCTCGCGTACAGGGTGCCGTAGACCTCCTCGCGCCGTTCGTCAAGGATGCGCAGGGTCGCCTCGGCGGCGGCGATGCCGACGGGCTGGGAGTTGAACGTGCCGGCGTGCGCGACCTTGCCGCCGGAGATGGAGTCCATGACGAAGGCGCGCCCGGCCAGCGCGGAGACCTGCATGCCGCCGGCCATCGCCTTGCCGAAGACCGACAGGTCGGGGGTGACGCCCAGGTACTCCTGCGCGCCGCCGGGCGCCAGGCGGAAGCCGGTGATGATCTCGTCGAAGATGAGCAGGCTGCCGTGCCGGTCGCACAGCTCGCGTACGGCCTCCAGGTAGCCGGGCTCCGGCGTGATCGCGCCGGTGTTGCAGAGCACGGGCTCGCAGACCACGGCGGCGATCTGGCCGGCGTGCGCGTCCATGATCCTGGTCAGGGTCGCCAGGTCGTTCCAGGGGGCGATGACCAGGTCGGCGGCTTCGGGCTGGCCTGCCGTACCGGAGACAGGGACGGGCGCGTCGGCGGGGCCGGCGAGATCCACGGCGGGGTGCACGCTGTAGAGGACCGGGTCCAGCCAGCCGTGGTAGTGGCCCTCGAACTTGAGGATCTTCCGGCGGCCGGTGTGGCCGCGCGCCAGGCGCCAGGCGGCGTGCGCGGCCTCCGAGCCCACGGTGTTGAAGCGGACGCGCTCGGCCGAGGGGATCATCGCGCACAGGCGCTCGGCCACGCGGACCTCGGCGGCGTGCTGCGCGGAGTAGACGATGCCGCGGGCGACCTGGGCGCCGACGGCCTCGACGACCTCCGGCGGGCAGTGGCCGAGCAGGGCGGGGCCCTGGCCGAGGACGTAGTCGACGTACTCGTTGCCGTCCACGTCCCACAGCCGCGAGCCGGCCGCGCGCTCGACGTAAAGGGGCACTCCCGAGGTACGGCGGGCGTCGCTGGAGACACCTCCGGCGATGTACTGCCGGGCGGTGGCGTAGAGGTCGCGGCTGGCGTCCAGGGTGCGGCTCATGCCGACCATCAAAGGGGATGCTCCGCCAGACCACCAGCAAGAGGGCAAGAAGCGGGTCGTCACCGCAAATTTCGGTTCTTGTGGGCGACCGGCGGGCTTGATGGGGTGAGAACCATGTTCCTTGGACGCATCCGGCGGACCACCTCCGCCCCCGTCGAGCTGGTCGCCCAGCGCGACGGCGCCCTGATCAGCCTGGCCGACCTCGGCACCGACGACCCCGTCGCGCTCCTGGACTCCTACGGCCTCGACCGCCTCACCGAGGAGGTGGCACGGCGCCGGCCGGTCCTGGACGAGGCCGGCGTGCTGTTCGAGCCGCCCGTGGCCACCTGCACCAAGATCTGCTGCCTGGCGCTCAACTACGCGGCGCACGCCGAGGAGAGCAACATGGAGGTGCCGCCGGAGCCGGTGCTGTTCCTGAAGCCGCCCTCCGCGCTGACCGGGCACAACCAGCCGGTGATCGCGCCCGCCCGCACCCGGCACCTCGAACACGAGGTGGAGCTGGCGGTGGTCATCGGCCGCCGGACCCGCGACCTGCCCGCCGAACGCTGGAAGGAGGCGGTCGCCGGATACACCGTGATCAACGACATGACCGCGCGCGACCTCCAGCTGGCCAACATCTCCAGGAACGTCCCCTGGGACCAGTCCAAGGGGTTCGACACGTTCGCGCCGGCGGGGCCGTACCTCGCGACCGTGGACGAAGTGCCGGACCCGCAGGCGCTGGAACTGACGCTTGAGGTGGACGGCGAGGTCAGGCAGCGGGCCAACACCAAGCAGATGGTCTTCGGCATCCCGCGGCTCATCGCCGACCTGTCGGACGGGATGACGCTCATGCCCGGCGACCTCATCGCCACCGGGACGATCGCCGGCATCGCCCCGCTCAAGGACGGCGACACCATGCGGGCCACGGTCGAGGGCGTCGGAACGCTTGTCAATACGGTCAAATTTCGGTCCGCCTAAAGTAGGGGCATGACCTACGCCGTCGCAGCCCTGGTGGACATCGACGACTTCATCGCCTCCGAGCAGGCCCAGGGCCGGCCATGGGCGCAGGGCCAGCTCAGGCGGGCCTCGCGGGCCGTGGCCGAGGCGGCGACCTGCCGTCCGGGCGTCACGTGGCGCCCGGAACCGCCGGAGGAGTGGCTGGTGCTGCTGACCGGCGCGGACCCCGACGCGCTGATGTCCGAGGCGGCGACACTCGCCGAGGAGGTACGCGCGCGGATCGTCCGCGAAACGGCCTGGACCGCCACGGTGAGCATCGGGCCGCCCCGATCGGGTCCGCTGGAGGCCGAGCGTGAGGCCCGGCGGGCCAACGACTACAAGCTCGTGCTCGGCGGCGACCGCGTGATCACACTGCCCGCCGTCGACGGCGACCATCCCTCGCCGCCGGTGCGCATCGAGCAGGAACTGACCCGCCGGGTGCGGGCCGGCGACCGCGACGGCGCCGCCGGGCTGCTGGCCGGATGGATCGACCGGTGCGCCCGCGAACCCGGTGTGGACCCGCGCATTCTGCGCAACTGGCTCATCGGCCAGCTGCTGTTCGTGGTGGACGTGGCGGGACCGGCGCGGCTGGCCGACGGCTCGACCGACTGGGTGGAGGCCAGCGCGCGACTGCCGATCGAGGACATCGTGACGGTCGGCGACATCCACGAGCGCTCCTACCTGCACATCTGGTTGAAGGAACGGCTCGGCAGGCTGCTGCCCGCCACCCCGAGGCGCGACATCCTCGGGCTGGCCGAGGCCTACCTCGCCGATCATTACACCGATCCGGGGCTGCGGCTGGCCGATGTCGCGGCCGCTGTTTGCGCGAGCCCGTTCTATATCTCGCATCTGTTCGCGGAGGAGCGGCAGACCACGTTTCTGCGGCATCTGACCGGATTGCGGCTACGGCATGCGCGGCGGTTGCTGACCAGTTCGGGGCTGCCTGTCGATGTCATCGCCGCGCATACCGGGTATCCGAGTACGAAGGCATTGCGGAGCGCGTTTCGGCGGCATGTGGGGTGTTCGCCCACGGAGTATCGCAGGGCTAGATTTCGGCCCGGACCGTAACTAGGGTGGGGTGTCATGGACTTGGCGATCGACGGCGGACAGACCGGGCTGCGGGTGGCCCTGGCCTCGCGCGGGCAGGTGCGCGAGGTCAGAGAGCTGGCCGGGCTGTCCTATGCCGAGGGGTCGCCTGTCGACGCCGTGCTCGCGCGGGTGGAGGTGCCCGAGGGGGTGGACACCGTCTGCCTTGGGCTGACCACCCTGCTTGACGCGCCCGAGGTGCTGGCTCGGCGGTTGCTGGAGCGGGCGCGGCGGGTGATCGTCACCACCGATGTGGTGACCTCGCACGCTGGGGCTTTTCCTTCCGGGGCCGGTGTCGTGCTGGCCGCGGGAACCGGCGCGATCGCCCTCGGCATCCCGCCCGGCCCTCGGAGGTCTGGGGCTGTGCAGGTGGACGGCTGGGGGTTTCTGTTCGGTGACGCGGGGAGCGGGTTCTGGATCGGGCGGCTCGGGCTCGATGCCGCGTACCGGGGCTTTGACGGGCGGGGACCGGCGGGGGCGCTGACGGTGCGGGCGCGGGAGGTCTTCGGGGAACTTGCCACGCTGCCCCACCGGCTCTACCTCGCCCAAGACGCGGTGGCGCGGATCGCCCGCTTCGCCCCGCATGTTTTCGAACTGGCCACCACCGACACGGCGGCCGGCGAGATCGTAGACGCGGCGGCCACGGAGCTGGCGGGCACCGTGGCCGCCGCCGCACGGCACTTCCCCGGAGAGGTGCCCGTCGCCTGGACCGGGCGGCTGCTGCGTGACGACCGGTTGCGCGCGGGGTTCGAGTCGGCGCTGGCGGCACGTCTGCCGCCGGCCCGGATCCGGCCGGCGGCGGGCGACAGCCTCACCGGGGCCGCCCGCCTGGCCGCCGCCGCCGACCTGGGGCCCTACGCGGAGCTGGCCACCGAGGCGGCCCGGTGAGAGTGGGATACGGCTGCGCCGAACTGCCCGTCCCCGACGGCACCCCGCTGGGCGGCTACATCGACCGGCCCGGCCACTCGGCCGGAACCCTCGACCCGCTCCGGGTCAGCGCCGTCACCTGGTTCGACGGCGAACGCCGCTTCGCGCTGGCGGTGGCCGACGTGATCTGTGTCAACACCGACCTGGCCGAGCACGCCCGCCGCGCCGTACAGCAGGACATGCTCGCGACCCCGCAGAAGGCGCACCCGGCCTCGCCACGCGCGGTGGGGTGTGAGGTTTGGGTGGCGGCCAGTCATACCCATGCGGGTCCCGAGACCGGGTGTGTGCCCGGGGGCGGGGCCACGCCGTTGCCCTGGTTGGAGGGGATTTCGGGGGCGGTACGCGCGGCCGTACGCGGGGCTGTGGAGGGTGAGCGGGCGGCGGACGGGACGGCTCATCGCGGTGAGCTGCACGGCGTCGGCGCGGACCGCAGCGACCCGGACGCGGCGCGGACGGTGCCGCTGGACGTGATCGCGGTGTGGGGCGACGACGGGCCGGCCGGGGTGGTCGTGGTGCTGCCGGTGCATCCGACGGTGCTGCCCGCGGGCAACCTCCTGGTCAGCGCGGATCTGACGGGGGCGGTGCGTACGGCGTTGCGGGCCCGGCTCGGGGACGGTACGTGGGTGGTGGTGGCCACCGGCGCGGCCGGAAACGTCAGCACGCGCTTCACCCGCCTCGGCCAGGACGCCGCCGAACTGGACCGGCTCGGCGGCCTGGTCGCCGACCGCTGCTTCGGACTGCTGGCCCAGCCCGGCTCACTCGCCTGGACCGGCGCCGACCGGATCAGGACAGTCCGGGCACGACGCGACCTACGCCGAGCCCAGACGGACGCCGACCTCGGCTCACTCGCCGCCGACTACGAGCACGCCACCGCCGCGGGCGACCCGGTGGCCGCCCGGCTGGCGCGCAGCAGGCTGGAAGGCGTACGCGCCAGAGCCCTCGGCACCCCGCCATTCACCGACACCATCGCCGTGGACGTGAGCGTGGCCAGAGTGGGGGCGCTGGGCCTGGTAGGGCTACCCGGCGAGCCGTACCTCGGAGTGGCGGAGAGCATCACGAACCGGCCTGACCCCATCGCCGTGCTGGGCTACGTCAACGGCTACCCCGGCTACCTGCCCACCGCCGAGGCGTACCAGCGTTCGGACTACGAGGTGCTGGCCAGCGCCGTCGCCCCCGGCAGCGCCGAGACATTGGCCGACACCGCACGACAGCTTTTGGAGGAAGCGTGATCGATCAGGACGCGTACGCGGAGATCGCCAGGTCGGCGATCGAACGACTGGTGACCAAGGAACGGGACGCCATCGCCCGCGCCGGAACCCTGATCTTCGAGTCGCTGAGGGCGGGCGGCGTGCTACAGGCGTTCGGAACGGGCCACTCCCGCTCCATCGCCCTCGAACTCGTCGGCCGGGCCGGCGGCCTGGTCCCCGCCAACCAGCTCGGCATCCGCGACGTGGCCTATTACGGCGACGCCTCCCCCGCCGACATCCTCGACCCGAAAATCGAACGCGAAAGCGGCCTCGCCGCCCGCATCTGGGCCCTCGCCCCCATCCATCCCGAGGACGTCTTCGTCATCATCTCCAACTCCGGCGGCAACGCGGCCATCGTCGAAATGGCCCAGCTGGCCTTGGACCAAGGGCACCAGGTGATCGCGATCACCTCCCACGCGCACACGTCCCGCGTGCCGTCCGGCCCCCGCCTCGCCGACCTGGCACACGTCACCATCGACAACGGCGCCCCCTACGGCGACGCCGCCCTCCCCCTGCCCGACGGCACCACAATCTGCCCGATCTCCAACCTCACCGGCGTAGTGGCAGCCCAGCTGCTGGTAGCCGAGGTCGTCGGCCACCACCTGGCCGCCGGAATCGTTCCCCCGATCTTCCGCTCCGCCAACACCCCGGGCGGCGACGAGCACAACGCGGCGCTCCTGCAGAAATACGGCCCCCGCGTCCGCCTCGGCGACGCCTGACACCTGCCTCAAGAACGCGAAGACGTGCGGGCTTGATGTTCGGCGAGGCGTTCCAGCATGGGGATGGTGGGCATCGCGCCTCCCGCCTCGAAGCGAGCGACCGCAGGCTGCTTGAGACCGGCTCGCTCCGCCAGTTCAGCCTGAGTTCCTCGCGGCGCGGCCGGACTGCCTCGCCCAACTCGAACCGAAGGTGCAAGGCCCCATATGCGGTGCCTGCGGCTCGGCGATTCATCGCTCCATAGCCCGCACCGCCCGCCCGGACTCACCGGCCTCACGCATCCGCTGCTTCCTGAACACCGTGAGCAGGATGATCCTCCTGCCCGAGGCGATCCAGTGACCCGACTCGTGCGTAAGCCCCGGCTCAAAGATCTGAACCTTCGACCGGGTAACGCACCCGGGTCCGCCGAAGACCATCAGCTCCCACGGCGAATACAAAGGGTTCAGTTACCCTCTGCGCCATGTGGGTGATCTTCGCTTCGTTGGCGAGAAGGATACTGGCCATCGCCTTTCCGACAACGCCGGCATTGGAGAGGGCAAAGATTCGAGCGCCACTCATATAGATCACCCGCGCTTCGACGAGGTTACGCGTGATAGCCAAGTCCTTGCACAGGAGGATGTCTCCGCGCAGCGTGGCTTCCTCGATCCACCGCACGTCCTCGATCAGCTGAGACTCATCCTTCCCGTACCGCTCGTCCATGGTCTCCAGGACCCACCCGGCGGCGCGAAGGGCGTTCGGCACAATCCGTGAACCTAAGCCTCGATCGAGAAAGAAGGTCAGCCCAGACTCCCTCGCCTCGCCCGCCATTCGTCTCCTAAGCGGCTCGGGGAAGCAGCGCGTTGACCTCGTTCAGACGCAGGTCATAGTCCTCGGCGACCTCTCGGCTGTCCTCTCCGGCCTCCAAGCGGCTAAGTACGTCGGCAACGCGAATTCCGCGCCGCGCCAGAGTGGGCTGACCTCCGTTGACCCAGGGGTCGACGGTCACATCGACACGCTCGTACGCGGGGAGATGGATCACCCGCATCCATCCGTCCTGATACGTGACCCGACGCAGATAATCTCGTACGACCGGCCGGAACACCCCCTGGCCGCTGCGGATGACCACAAGCCCGTCGATCGCTTCCCGCTCGGCGGGATCATCCGTTTGCTCCCGGAAGTCCCACAGCACTTCGGCGCCGTCGGTCATCAGCCTCTCGCTCGCCAGCGCCTGCCCGAGGCCGATGTTCTCCTCCAGCCAGCGGATGGCCGGACGGATCCGCTGCATGGGCACCTTGGCACTGCGGAACGCAGCGAGCATGTACGCCTCGGCGAGGCCAACGAAGGGGACGGTCGGCCCTTTCGCGGCCGCGGTCGTCACGAGCGGATCGGCCGCCACGACCAGGCCGTCCACATGCTTGTAGGCATATCCCACCGCCCAGTTGCGGAACGACTGCCGAGGCACGCCGATAAGGTCAGCTGCCTGCCCTTTGGTGTACAGGGGAGTGACATAGCGGAAGTCATTGATCAGGTCAGCACCAGGCCTGCCATCGCGTACGACCATCGTTGCCACCTCCCTTCAAGCCACAGCCTAGAGAACGATGTGCGGGGACGCATGCGATCTCTACCCGATGATCTGACTACCCATGTGAATCCACGACATCGACCAGCCGAGAAGCCGCACAGCTCGGTTTCAGGTCGCATGCCGCACAGACCTCGACACCGTCGGCGCTGACGTGGTCAGTCGAGGTACGGCTCGCGCCGCCAGCCGACGCGTCGAAGTCACCCCTCGACGACTCGATGTGGCAAAGTCGGCCGGCTCCGATGAACCTGCGGTGCCTCACCACGCGGCGCAAGCCGCGCGCCGAAGGCGTGCTCGATCAAGGCGCCCGAGCGGAGCGAGGACCACCAGCCGGGGTGGGATCCAGCTGGCTGACCACCCAAACGGGCAACGGGTGGGTCCAGGCAGGACGCCCGAGCGGAGCGAGGACCTTTATGGGCGGACCAACCGGTACGGCTGGCGGGGGCGGCCGGCCTGGGAGCCCTTTACCGGCGGCATCGGCCAAGCCAGCCCCTCCTCCGCCAGACTCTGCAGAACCCGGCGAGCCGACCGGGGCGCCACCGCCAGCACATCGGCCACGATCTCGGCGTCCACCACCAGCGCCTCCGGCCCGTCACCCAGCCCGGCGACCAGGCGTTCCAGGAGCTTGGCCCCCTTGGTGGCGGTGACCGGCTCGCTCTCGGCCCGTCGACGCTGCCGCAGCGGCAGGGAGAGGACGGTCCCGTCCCCGCTGACCATGTAGGCCGCCGCCGCCCCGGCGTTCCGGGCTTTCTCGACGGCGACCAGCGCGTTGGCGTCGGCGTCCCGCGCGGTGGTGCCGAGCCCGATTCCCACCTCGACCGGCACCCCCGCCTCCGACCGCACCCGGTCCATGAACGGCGCGACCCGGAACCCGTCGGTGGCCTGCGCGAGCGCACCGACCGTGGCGGTGACGACATAGCTGTTCTCGTCGCGTGGCACCACGGTGGCCCCCATCACCCGGGCGTCGGCCAGTAGCGACTGGTGAAGGGAGAGCTTCAGTTCCTGCTGCCAATAATTGCCGGGCCCCGAATAGCTGGGCCGGGCAGAGGCGGCCAGTTCGACCACGGCAATGGCGATCTGCCCCTCTTCCAGCCGGCTCCCCGTGCCAAGAAGAGCGGCGGTGTTCAGCGCCAGCCGCAGAGTGTGAGAGGTGGGCAGCATCCGCAGCACCGGCACCCCGGCGGCGGTGAGCGCCTTGGCCACACTCCTTATCGTGGTGAGCGCGGCGGTGGTCGCCCCTTGCCGGTAGAGCTGCTCGTGAAAGCCGATGAAGCCGCGGGCGGACTCCGGCTGGTCGTACTCGGAAAGGTGCACCCCCGCGGTGCTGACCCCGATCTCCCCATAGGCCTCTTCGACATCGACCGCGGGCAACGAGTCGATGCTGACCCTGGCCGGTTCGATCCCGTCGGCGAGCACCCCGCGCAGCAGCGCGGCATAGAGACTGGCCCCGCTCATGGGCACGAACGTGGCCGGCATGGGCAGTTCGCCGCCCTGCCGGGCGAGGTCGTATTGGAGCGGCCCGGTGAACAGAGCCACGTCGATGCTGTCGGCGATCTTGGAGAACTTCTCGTAGGTCTCGTGCTCACCGGCCAGCGGCGCGCCCACCAGCCGCCAGTCGGCGGCGGCGGGCAGGTCGGCGCCGATCATCATGATCTGCTCGACCAGGTCGGGCGGCCCGACGACCCCGATGGCCACCCTCGACCGTGTCTCGGATCGCAACCGATCCATGATCGTTATCTCTCCAGTCCGGATCGCCACTGCAGGAGTCGCGTCATCGTCCCGCCGAGGACCGCCGCACGGTCCTCCTCGGCGAGGCCACTGAAGATTACCCGGCCGAGCGACATGCGAAGATCGATGAACGGGAAGTCGGAGCCGTAGACCACCCGGCCCGCTCCGACCTCCGACACCATTCTGACGATGTCGGGCCCGCTGTTGAAGGAGCCGCAGACCTCCAGGACGAGTCCGGGCTGTCGCTGCGCCGCCTCGATCGCGAGGTCGAAGCCGAGCGGCGTGGCCCCGGCGTGCCCGGCCAGGATGGTCGCCCCGGGATGCCGGGCGGCCACCTCCTCCACCTGCCCGAGATCGTTGTACGGCGAGCCGTCATAGCTGTGCGTCAGCACGGGGCATCCGGTCCGCTGCGCGAACTCCCACACCGGCGCGTACCGCCGCCCGGTGAGCGGATAGTCGTGCAGGTCGGGATGGAGCTTGATCCCCCCGAAGCACGGATCGTCCCCCCAACGCCCCAGTTCCCCCACGGGATCCTGCCAGGGGTTGACGGTCAGGTACCCGGTGAACCGGTCGGGCGCGCCCCGGACGATCTCGGCGGTCTGCGCGTTGCCCTCGGTGGCGTCGAGCTGGATGGCGAGATGGCTGGACAGGACCGCGTGCGCCACCCCGCACCGGTCCATGACCCGTACCATCGCCTCGGGTCCGGCTTCGGGAATGAAGAACAGGCTGTACGGCCCGGCGTGCGCGTGGGCGTCCACGATCCGTACCCCGGTCTGGGGACGGCGGCTCCACACGGCGGTCTCGATGCTCACGCGGCCCTCGCTTCCTGACGCAGCAGGCCCAGCACGTTGCCGGAGCCGATGGCGGCCACGCTCTCGTCGTCCAGCTCCGACCAGAGAAGCCGGGTGAGCGCTTCGGCCGGGTCTCTGGCGGGGGCGCCGGTGCCGAAGACGAGGCGGCGCGGGCCGTACCTCTCGACGAGCCATTCGAGGCCGCAGTGGGAGGAGAGGTTGGCCAGCCCGAGATGGACGTTGGGGGTGCGGGCGAGCACGCCCGCCGCCTGCCTGAGCAGGCGGTACCCGAGGCCGCCGACGACGACGGCGAGGCCGGGGCGGGCGGCGGCGACGGCCTCGACGGTGGGCCAGCCGGCCTGCGGCGCGTCGAGCAGCAGCGGCAGCCCGGCCTCGGCGACGGCGTCGAGCACGCGCGCGGTGTCCTTGCCCGCGAGGTCGTAGCCGTGGTCGGCGGGGTAGGCGCGGACGGCGGCGACGCCGTTGTCCAGGGCGGAGGTGACGAAGTTCGCGGTCTCGTCGCAGGTGTCGGGCAGCATCACCCAGCAGGGGCGCAGCCTGGGCTGTCCCTCCGTCAGCTTGGCGATCTTGAGGTTGCCCTGGTGCGGGTCGTGCAGCCACGACCAGCTGTGGCTCACGAGCGCCTCGGCGATGCCGAAGCGGTCCATTCTGGCCAGCGCCTGCGTGACCGTGCCCTGGCCGACGTCCCTGCGGGGGTGCCGGCCGAGCATCGCGTCAGCGTCGATCAGCATGAACCGTCCATCCGTCGGGGATCGTGGGGGGCTGGTCGCGGAAGGGGAAGAGCCCGACGGTGAACCGGCCGTCGGCGCGGCGCAGTCCGAGGGTGTGGATCTCGCCGTACTCGGCGGTCCTGGCCTCGGGGTCGGGGATGCGCGCGGGACCGTTCCCGTGCAGGACCTCGTCGGGCGCCTCCAGGGGTACGGCCAGCAGTCCGGGCCCCTTCTCCGTCACGAACCCGAGCCCGTCCCCGTGGCGGCGCCAGGGTGACAGGCCGTGAAGCTGCCAGATCGCCTCGGCGTCGATGCGGTCGGAGACCACCCAGTAGCCGGGGTCGGGCACGAAGACGATCCGCCGGTCGTGGCGCTGTTCGTAGCCGTGATGATGTCCCTCGAAGACCTGCTTATCGGGAAAAATCCGGAACAAGTCGCATGAAGCCCTTCGATCCTCCTCATACTCCTGCCCCGGCACCAGCAACGTGTTGTGCGCCCTGGTCGCCTGGTACCAGTCGTAGTAGCCCGGGTCGTCATACGACGGCGGCCCGCCGCCCTCCCACGCCAGCGGCACGCCCCAGCCTTCGATCACGAAGTCGAGCGCCGCGTGGTGGCTGTGCGGCTCCAGCTCATGCCCGACATACGGCCCATAGTTGATCACCGTGTGGAAGCCGCCGCCCCGCAGCACCGCGTACCCGCTGGCCTCAAGGTTGACCGGACCGGACGGCGGCTCGATGCCCACCGGCCAGACCACACCGCTGTCCTGCAGGTGCGGCACCCAGCCGCCCGACGTGGTCAGCGCGGCCAGCCAGTCGTGCATGAGCGGGTAGCGGGGATGGGCGGCCAGCGACGGCTCGACGGCGGCGGCCCGCTTGAGCGCGTCCAGGCACATGCCGTGGTAGCCGGGCGAGCGCTCGTGGTGGCCGCCGTCGGCGCGTACGTCACGCTCCAGATGTTCGTGGATGCGGGCCAGCGCCACCTCCGCCCACGACTCGGCCTCGGGCAGGTCGGCGAAGACGCGGGCCAGGTGCAGGAGCTCGCAGACGGTGGCGAACTGCCAGTTGCCGTGGCGGAACTCGTCGTGCTCCTCGGCCGACCAGCGCGCGCCGCCGACGACGGTCTTCAGCATCTCCCTCCGGCACCGCTCGCCCAGGGCCGTGCCGAAGGCGTGCAGGGCGTGGGTGACGTACATGCCGCGGGCGCACACGCCGAGCGAGTACCAGATCACGTCGAGGCCGGGCCAGTCGCCCTCCACCCGGTCGCGGTCGGCGTACCACTGCAGGAACAGGCGCTCCCAGGTGTCGGCGTAGCGCTGGTCGCCGGTCTCGGAGTAGGCGGCGATCAGCGGGGTCATCCAGCGCAGGTAGTGGAAACCGTACAGGCGGGAACGGCCGTGGCCCTTGTCCAGGAAGTCGACCTCGATGCCGATCAGGTCGTCGGCGGCTTCCGCCGGCATGCCCGCGGGTACGGGCGCCCGCCACCTCCAGGTACGGCCCAGCTCCGGCAGATCCTCGTCGGGAATGTGGCGCATCCGGGTCGGGTGCACGTGCGGCGGCTTCTCGACATAGGCGGTCATGCGAGCCTCACCGGGAGCCCGGTGCGGGCGGACTCGTGCGCGGCTGCCAGCACGGCGGTCACATCGCGCGAGCTCTCGACGCTGATCAGCGGCTCGGTCCCGGTGCGCGCGCAGTCGACGAAGTGGTGGATGGCGTCGCGGTAGGCTCCGGCGGGCACGCCGTGCACGACGCGCTGGAGCATGTTGCGCGGGTAGGCGTAGGCCTTGGCGGTGGCCACCTGGATGTTCTCCTTCTGGCGGTCGAGCTGGATGACGCCGTCCTCGCCGACCACGGTGACGTAGCTGTCGACCATGGTGGGGAAGGTGTTCGGGTAGATCCAGGCCGACTCGAAGGTGGCGACGGCGCCCCGGCTGAAGCGGGCCTGGATCTGCATCGCGTCGGGGGTCTCGATGCCCATGCCGCGCAGCTTGCCGTGGCGGGCGGTGGCGAAGACCTCCACCACGCGGTCGTCGTAGAGCCAGCTGAGCAGGTCGATGTCGTGGCTGGACAGGAACCAGGCGCAGCTGGTCTGGTCGGCCCAGCGGATCATCTCGGTGGGCACGTGGATGGTGTCGTCCTTGCGGGCGTACCCCACGACCGGCTCACCGACCAGCTCCATCTGCTGCTTGGCCTGCGCGTACGCGGGCACCCAGCGGTGGTTGAACAGGCACATCGCGATCACGCCCGCCTCGCGGATGGCGGCGACCGCGCGGTCGGCGTCGGCGACCGTCGTCGTGAACGGCTTCTCGACCAGGATGTGCAGCCCGGCCCGCGCGGCGGCGACCATCATGTCGGCGTGCAGGTGGTCGGGCGTGGTGATCGAGACGGCGTCGACCGTGCCGGAGGCGATCAGGTCGCGGTAGTCGGAGTAGACGGCCGCCTCTCCCAGGGGGCTGCGGGAGACCGCGGTGAGCTCGACGTCGGGGTGGGCGGTGAGCACCTCGGCGTGCCCGCGGCCCATGATCCCGGCACCGATGATCCCTACTCTGAGCTTAGGCAAGTGCGTCATTCCATCGCTTCTCTGCAGTGTCGAGCGCTTCCTTCGCGCTCTTGGTACCCGTGAGGAAGGCCCTCACCTCTTCGGAGAGCAGCTCGCCCAGCTCCGCGTCCTTGTTGGTGCCGATCGGGGTGTACTTCAGCTGGGGCAGCCCCTTCACGATCACGCTCCTGGCCGCGGCCATCGGGTCGTCGCCGGAGACGGCGGTGAAGAACGTGTCCTTGGTCGAGGAGACCGTCGAGGGGTAGATCGGCACGATCTTGCAGAAGGCCAGCTGGTTGGCGCCGTTGGTGAAGTACTTGATGAACTCCGCGGCGGCCTTCTTGTTCTTGGACGCCTTGGGGATGGAGAAGGCCTGCTGCGCCAGCAGCAGGTTGCCGCCGGTGCTCATCTGGACCGGCGCGGTGACGAGCAGGTCCTTGTAGACGTCGGGCGCGTTCTTCTGCACGTTGAGCAGCTCGGCGGCGTTCGCGTGCGCCTTGAAGGCGACCTGGCCGTTCTCCAGCGTCTGCGGGAGGTTGCGGATGTCCTTGGACACGGCGCCGGGCGCGATGCCCTTGGCCGCGTAGCTCTTCTTGAACTTCTCCAGCACCTCGGCGGCCTGCGGCGTGTTGAACACGGCCTTCTTCTTGTCGGGGCTGAGCAGTTCGACGCCGTAGTAGCGCAGCGTGTTGTGGTCGGGGATCGCGTTGAACCCGTTGACCTTGGTCTTGCCGAAGACCTTGTCGGCCAGCGCGAGCGCCTCGTCGTAGCTGACCGGAGGCTTGGCGGGGTCGAAGCCGACCTTGTCCATCACCGACCTGCGGTACATGGCGACGGGCGAGCCGCCGTTGTACCAGGGCACGGCGTAGAGCTTTCCTGCGGTACGCAGCGGCTCGACCAGGTTCGGCTGGAAGTCGGCGAGGTCTCCCTGGGTGAAGTAGGCGTCGAGCGGTTCGAGCGACGGCGTGAACCGGCCCAGCTCGATCGAGCTGACGTTGACCGCGTCGGGCACCTCGCCACTGGCCACGGCGGCCAGCAGCTTCGTGGCGCTCTCCTGGCCGGGCACGTCGACCCACTTGACCGTGACCTGGGGGTGCTGCTTCTGGTAGTCGGCGATCAGACCGTTGATGTAGTCGCTGTAGTTCTTCTTCAGGTTGATCGTCCAGAACTCGACCTCGCCCTCGAAGGGCTGGTCGTTACCGCCTTCCGCGGCTCCGGAGGTGCCGGCGACGCAGCCGGTCGCGAAGAGGGAGAACGCGAGAGCCGCTACTAAGAAGCTTCTGCTTGACATGTGGCCGTCCTTAATCGCTACTTTCGGCACAATGACAGGACGTGCTCTTGCCGTCAATCCCCGGGCTATGTACGCTGCAGAAAATTCTGGCCCGCCGTTATCCATCTTTAGGACTACCAATGCCCGGACAGCGGTGGTACACCCCCTACCTCTTCGCCCTCCCGGCCCTGGCCTTGTTCGGGGTCTTCTTCGTCTGGCCGGCCGTCACCGCGATCCAGCTGTCGTTCATGAAGTACGACGTGGTCTCGCCGCCGGCCTTCGTCGGGATGGACAACTTCGTACGCCTCCTGGGCGACGAGAAATTCTGGACCGCGACGCTCAACTCGGTGCTGTTCCTGATCGGGCTGTTCCCGCTGCTGGTCGTGCTGCCGCTTTTGCTGGCCGTACTCGTGAACCAGAAGCTGCCGGGGATCAGGACCTTCCGGATGCTCTACTACCTGCCGGTGGTCACCTCGATGGTCGCGGTGGCCGTGGCCTGGGAGTACGTCTTCAACCAGCAGGGCGTGCTCAATTGGATCCTCACCGGCGCCGGCCTGCTCGACCAGCCGATCCAGTACCTGCTCGACCCGTTCTGGGCGCTGCCCGCGCTCATCGTGGTCGAGGGCTGGAAGAGCATGGGCTTCTACATGATGATCTACCTCGCGGGGCTGCAGACCATCGACACCTCGCTCTACGAGGCGGCCCGCGTCGACGGCGCCACCGCCTGGGACCGGCTGCGGCGCATCACCGTGCCACTCATGATCCCGTACATCGCCGTCGCGTTCACGATGGAGATGCTCGACGCGATGCAGGCCTTCACCTCGGTGTACGTCATGACCCGGGGCGGACCGCAGGACGCGACGCTGACCCTCGGCTACTACATCTGGTCGGCCGGCTTCGAGCACTACGAGATGGGCTACGCCAGCGCCATCGGGCTCGTGCTCTGGGTGGTCATGATCGCGCTGGCGATACTCAACCACCGCCTCACCAGGGGGAAGTCGTGAGAACACGCAACATCGGGATGTACGTCCTGCTCACGGCGATCGCCCTGGTCTTCGTCGGCCCGTTCCTCATCCTGCTGTCGTCGGGGCTGAAGCCGTCCGACCAGGCGGTCTTCGCCTTCCCGCCCGACATCATCCCCCGGCCGCCGGTCCTGGACTGGGTGAAGGAGGCGTGGACGGCGATCCCGTTCCCCCGCTATCTGCTCAACTCGGTCCTCTACGTGGGCGCGATGGTCCCGGCGTACGTGCTGGTCTCGGCGCTGTGCGCGTACCCGCTGGCGCGGCTGCGCTTCCGCGGCCGGAACCTGATCTTCCTGGCGATCCTGTCCACGATGTTCCTGCCGGGCGAGGTCATGCTCATCCCGCGTTTCCTCGTGGTCTCGCAGCTCGGCATGGCCGACACCTATGCCGGGGTGATCCTGCCCGGCCTGCTGTCGGCGTTCGGGATCTTCCTGCTCCGGCAGACCTTCGCCGGGGTGCCGCGCGAGATCGTGGACGCCGCCCGCACCGACGGCTGTCACGAGCTGCGCATCTTCTGGCACGTGATGCTGCCCGCCGCCCGGCCCACGCTGGCCATCCTCGCCATCTTCGGCTTCATCTCGGTCTGGAACAGCTTCATCTGGCCGCTGGTCGTGCTCAAGGACTCGGCCAAGTACCCGATCGCGCTCGGGATCGCCTATCTGGCCGGGATCACCGGCACCGACGTCAGGACCCTCGCCGCCGGGACGATCATCTCGATCATCCCGGTGGTCGTCGTTTTCATGCTCATGCAACGCCATGTCCTCGAAGGCATGCGAGGCGCAGTGAAAGGCTGACCGCGATGTTGACCCGCAGGCAGTTCGGTTTGGGCGCGATGGCGCTGGGGTTACCCCTCACCGCGAGCCCGGCAGGCCACGACTACACGACCCGGGAGACGTTCGACCTGTTCGACAAGGTCTTCCACGACAGCGGGCTGACCGGGCAGCCCACGCACACCAACGAACTGGGCGCCCTCGGCTGGGGCCAGTCCTACGTGTTGTGCGCGTTCGTCCGGATGTACGAGGCCTACAAGGACACCCACTACCTCGACCGGCTCATCCACAACGCCGACCTGGTGCTGGCCGGGCGCGACTCGGTCCGCGGCGTGACGGACTACCGGGGGCTGTCGCTACCGGGCTGGCGTAACACCAGCTACACCGCGGGCGGGGTCATCCTGCTCGACGCCGCCGGCACGCCGGTCCTGGAGGTGCGCAGCGCGCTCACCAACGTCAGCGACGCCGTCGTCACGGTGAAGGCGGGCAGCTCGGCCGAACGCTTCACGATCGTGGTGGACAACCCGAAGAAGAAGCGCGTCTCCACCTTCACCGACCTGACAGTGGACGACACCGTGGACAACGCCGTCGAGCGCGTCCTGGCCGCCTACCCCACCCCCAACATGGTCACCGCCAAACGGCTCGCCGCGGGCGCGCCCGCGCACGGCACGTTCCCGATGGCGGCGGCGCCCGTGCACTTCTCCGTGCACACCGGCATGATCACGTATCCGATGGCAGCCTTCGTCCGGCTGGTCCGTCAGAGCCCCAGACTCCAACGCATCCCGAAATATCGGGACAAGGCGCGGGAGTACCTCCAAGCCGTCCGCGAGGCCGCGGCCATCCACGACCGCGAGTGGCACGACGGCGGCTACTTCATCTGGCCCAAGCACATGCCGGTCCCCTACGACGGCACCGAGCAGCCCCACAACCAGTCGCTCGGCCTCGGCCAGACCTACGCGGAGCTCGCCGCCGCCACCGGCGAGCCCCGCTACCGCGAGCGCACCCGGGCCATGGCCCGCACGTTCGGCCGCGACCTGCGGGCCAACGACAAGGACGCCTACGTCTGGCCCTACTGGCCGGCGTCCGGGGTGATGTACCGCGGATACACCCGGGCCGACGACGTCTCGGAATGGACGCCGTCGTACGGCAGGCCGCCCGTGGGCGCGCAGCAGATGGAGGACCTCAGCCACGCCGGGATCGACGTCGAGTTCGCCGCCGCCGCCCACCGCGCCGGCCTCGGCTTCCGCGGCCACGACATGGCCCGCCTCGCCCGCACCTACACCCGCAACCTGGCCACCTTCGACAACGGCGTGGCCACCACCTTCCTCTACGTCGACGGCGGCGGCGGCCTCGCCCCGGCCGGGCAGTACCTACAGGCGCCCCGCTTCATGCCCGTCGCGCAGTGGGACCCCGGCCTCTTCACGCACGCCCGCAAGGTCTACGACGACCACGCCGTGGAGTCCCAGGCGGGTTCCACGCTGCTGAGCGTCGCCTATCTCAACTGGTTCGCCCGGAGGTCCTGATGCGTCTGTCCCGCCGCCGGTTCACGCTCGGCGCCCTCGCTCTCTCCAGCACTGCTGTTCTCCCCGGTACGGCTCGCGCCGCCGCCGCCCACGACTACACCGCCCGCGAGACCTTCGACCTGTTCGACCGGACCTTCCACAGCAGCGGCAGCGCCGGCCAGCCGTCCGACACCAACGAGCACGGCGGCCTGGCCTGGGGCCAGTCGTACGTGCTGCTGGGCTTCGTCCGGATGTACGAGGCCTACCAGGACACCCACTACCTCGACCGGCTCATCCACAACATCGACCTGGTGCTGGCCGGGCGCGACTCGGTCCGCGGCGTCACCGACCACCGGGGCCGCTCGCTGCCCGGCTGGCGGGCCATGGCGCCCTACACGGTCGGCCTGGTGACGCTGAAGGACGCGGACGGGCGGGCGCTGGTCGAGATCCGCACCGCCCTGACCTACGCCGACAACGCGGTGGCGACCGTGCGGGCGGGCAGCTCCGCCGACCGGTTCACGCTGGAAGTGCGCAACAACCGGACGAACCTGGTGGCGACCTTCACCGACCTGTCGCTGGATCCGGCGGCGCCCGACTACGCGGTCCAGCGGATCCTCGACGCCTATCCGACGCCGACGCTGGTGACGGCGCGGGAGCTGCGGGCCGCGCCCGCGGGGAACGCGGTGCCCGCGCTCGGGGCCACGCCGTTCGTGTCCCAGCCGGTGATCTTCACGGTGCACACTGGCATGATCACGTATCCGATGGCGTCGTTCGCCAAGCTCGTGCTGCGGAGTCCGCGGCTGCGGGCCGTACCGAAATATCGGCACAAGGCGGTGGAGTACCTGAAGGCGGCGCGGGACGCGGCGGCCATCCACGACGACGAGTGGCGGCAGACCGAGGACGGCCGAGGGTATTTCGTGTGGAACAAGGGCACTCCGCTCGCCTACGACGGCACCGAGCAGCCCACGAACCAGAGTCTCGCGCTCGGCCAGACCTACGCCGAACTCGCCGCCGCCACCGGCGACCCCTTCTACGCAGGCCGGGCGCGGCGGATGGCCGCGACCTTCCTGCGCGAGGTCAAGGCCGACGCCGACGACGCCTACGTGTGGTCGTACTGGCCGGCGTTCGGGCGGACCTACAACGGGTTCGCCAAGGCCGACGGCGTCTCGGAGTTCACGCCTTCCGGCGGCCCGGCGCGGCAGATCGAGGACCTCAGCCATGGGGCGATCGACGTGGAGTTCGCCGCCGCGGTCTTCCGCAACCGGCTGTTCTACAAGGGCGCGGACATGGCGCGCTTCGCGCGTACCTACAGCAAGAACCTCGTGGCGCCGCCCGGCGCGGACGGCATCGCCACCGCCTACCAGCGCGTCGACGGCACCGGCAGCACGACCTCCGCCGGGCAGTATTTGCAGGCGCCGCGGTGGATGGCGGTGGCGCAGTGGGACGAGGCCGTGTTCACGCACTCGCGGGCCATCTATGACGGCCGCGCCGTACAGCCGCAGCTCGGTTCCTATCTGGGCTGTGTGGCCTACCTCAACTGGCACGCCCGAAGGGGGTCGTAGTGTTGCTCAACCTGGTCGTCGCCGGGGCGCTGGCGCTTGGCGGCGCGCCCTCTCTGGAGAGCGTCTGGCTCACCAAGTACAAGGCGCTCGAGGCGCAGATCGGCGCCTCCGTCTACAACGACCGCAGCAGCGCGACCCTGGCCTGGGGCGAGAGCTACATCATGCGCAGCTACCTCGACGTCTACCAGGTCACCCAGGACACCGGCTGGCTGGACAAGCTCGTCAGCCACGCCGACACGGTGATCGCCAACGCCGACGACGTGGACGGCGACGGGTTCCTGGGGTGGAGCACCGAGCGGTACTCGCCGGTCGAGATCGCCAACACGGGCTTCGAGAGCGGTGACGGTGCGCTTCCCACGTCATGGACCCGCTTTCAGGACACCGGCAGCCATGTCCATCGCACGACCGACGCGGTCGAGGGCACCCAGTCGGTGCGGGTGGTCTCCGATCAGACCAAGTGGAAGAAGCTCTACCAGAACGTCAACAGCGCCTACGAGGGTGGATCCACCTACGTTCTGCGCGGATGGGGCAAGAAGGCCGGGTCGGTGACCGGGCGGATCGTGCTGCGCAACGGGTCCACGACGATCTGCGCGCTCGACTACACCTCGACGAGCTGGACGTTCAAGCAGGTCGAGTGCAAGCTACCCACCGGCGGGCCGCAGCTTCGGGTGTGGCTGGAGCACGCCTCCTACACGGTGGCCGGATCGGCGTCCTTCGACGACGTGAAGCTGAGCGGCCGCTTCCCGTACATGGTGCACGACGCCATGATCGGCATTCCCATGGCCGAGTTCTCCAGGCTTGTCGCCCAGACCCCCGCCCTATCCGGATACAGCGCGAAAGCGGCGGCGTATCGCGGCTTTCTGGAGACCGAGATCGTGCCCCGCTGGGAACAGAGCGCCTACCTCGGCAACACGTGGAACGGCACCACCTGGCGCCAGCCCCCGAACGTCGACACCCTCTCCCACACCGGCACCGGCAACGACCTGCCCTTCAACATGGCCCTCGGCTTCGCCAACCTGCTGACGGTCCTGCACAGCCTCAACGGCGACCCCGCCTACCTCCAGAAGGCCAACTCCACCGTCCAGTGGGCCAAGTCGAACCTGGTCAACTCCGGTGGCGCGTACATCTGGAACTACGGCACCTACACCACCATGAAAGAGGACCTCTCACACGCGAACGTGGACCTGTCGGCGTTCCTGGAGTCGTACCGGCGCGGGCAGGTGATGACCACCGCCGACATGATCGCCCTCAAGAACACCCTCAAACTCAAGATGTGGAACGGCTCCGCCACCGCACCCGTCTTCAGCCTGCGGGTGGACGGCACAGGAGCGGCCAACGGAACCGACTACTTCCTGCACTCGTGGATCGAACTCACGGAGTGGGACACGCAGGTGAAGGCGCTGGTGGCCGCCAAGTACACCAACTTCACCCCTGCCAACTCCTCCCACCTGATCACGTTGTCCCGCCTGCTTGCCCGAGGGTAGGGAGTCGGGTGGAGCCCCTCGGTGCAGGGCGGGGCCAACGACTGTTCCTGGATTCCTCAACTCGATGGCGTACGGATGGTCGCCTGGGCTGAGTGCGGGCGGCGCAGCCCGTCCAGTACGAGGGTGATGAGACCGTCGGCCTCGGCTCGCCAGCCGGGGCGGTCATGGGCCGCGCCGATGCCGTGCAGGGCCATCATCACGGCACCGGCGTCCACGTCGTCGCGAACGGCGCCATCCCGTACGGCGGCGGCCACCAGGTCGGCGACAGCCTGCTCCAGCGCGCGGCCGCCGTCGGCGAGGGCACCCGAGCGATCGGCCATGAGCGTGGCCAAGGTCCGGGCCAGGCCCTCGTGGGCGCCGATGTGGTCGACCATGCCGCGCAGGAAGGTGGCCAGGGCCTCCGAGGCGGGGAGTGTGGCCTGCAGCCGGTGGGCTCGGTCGCACAGCGCGGCGACCTCCCCGTGGTAGACCGCCTCGGCCAGCGCCTCCCGGGTGGGGAAGTTGCGGTACAGCGTGCCGGTGCCCACCCCGGCCAGCTGGGCGAAGTCGTCGAAGCGCAGGTCGAAGAAGTTCCCGGCGTCGAAGACCTCTCGTGCCTTGGCGATCAGGACATCGCGGTTGCGCTGGGCGTCGGCCCGCAGCGGCTTGTCGGCGGTCATGGGCTTCCCTCACGTTGACAAATGGAGATGATCTCCATATCTTCAAAGAAGTGGAGATTGCCTCCACATTGATCGTACCCCACGAGGTGCAGCGTGAAGATCCTCATGTTCGGCCGAGGCGTGATCGCCACCATCTACGGCTGGGCCCTGCAACACGCGGGACACGACGTCGAGTTCTACGTCCGGCCCGGCCGCGCGGCGACGTACGGGGACGCGGTGGACCTCGACCTGTTCGATATGCGGCGCCGGGTGTGGGGGCAGCGCGTCGCCGAGACGTGGCCGGTGCGCTACCGCGAGGAACTGGCGCCGGACCACGGCTTCGACCTGATCGTGCTCAGCGTGCCCCACCACCGCCTCGCGGAGGCGACGGCCTTCCTGGCCCCGCGCGCCGGCCAGGCCACGGTACTGATCTTCGGCAACCTCTGGGCAGAGCCGCTCGCCGCCATCGGCGCACTCCCCGCCGATCAGATCGCCTGGGGCTTTCCCCAGGCCGGCGGCGGCTTCGGCGCCGACGGCGTCCTCCACGCGGCGCTGCTGCCGTCGGTCATCTTCGGCACCCTCGGCCAGCCCCCGACCCACCGGGAACAGGCCGTGCGCCAGGCGTTTCGCGAGGCCGGCCTCCGGATCAAGGAACGGCCCGACTTCCGCGGCTGGCTGTGGGTCCACTTCGCGTCGGATGCCGGCATGTTCGCACAGGGCCTGCGACGGGGATCGCTGTCCCAGCTGGCCGGGGCAACCGGCGACCTGCGCCAGGCGCTGCTGACCGCCCGCGAACTCCTGCCACTCCTCCAGGCACGCGGCCTCGACCTGCGACGACACCGCGGCGCGGTGCTGCCCTTCCGGGCACCCACCTGGCTGACGGCACCCATACTCGCCTGGCTGACCACTCACGTCCCGCCCGCGCGCGTCAGCCTCACCGCGCACAACGACCCCGACGCCGAGGAACCGCGCGAGGTCTGCCGGGACACCCTGGCCGAAGCACGACGGCTGGGCATCTCGGCACCACGACTGGAAGCGGCGGAACCACACTTCGCCCGCGAGGGGACAGGTCGAGTCTGAATCCACCGATGCCGTCGGTCCCGGTGATTCATCGCAGCTCCTTGGTCCGCCGCGTCCCAGAACCAAACCCGGTCGAGCAACTGCCGTTCACACACGGTTTTCGCTGTCCAGCCTCCATCGCCTGTCCGTGACGTCGTAGAAGGAAATGTCATGACTACAACCGAGAAACACGCGTTCCCCATGGCCCGTACGTGCCCGTTCGCGCCGCCACCGGCGTACGAAGAGATCCGTGAAGGAGAGCAGGTCTCGCGGGTCCGTCTGCCCGACGGCGGATGGGCCTGGGTGATCAGCCGCCACGACGACGTGCGAACCGTGTTGAACGACCGGAGGTTCAGCGCCGACCGGCAGCATCCGGACTTCCCAGCGCTGGTCGAGGGCGAGGCGGCGTCCCGGCGGCCGGACGAGGAGCGCTTCCTGATCTCGATGGACGCGCCCGAGCACGGGCCGGCGCGCAAGGCCGTACTGGGCGAGTTCACGGTGCGCCGGCTGGAGGCGCTGCGTCCGCGAATCCAGGAGATCGTCGACGGGCGGATCGACGCGCTCCTGGCCGGGCCGCGGCCCGGTGACCTGGTGGACTCGCTGTCGCTGCCGGTTCCGTCACTGGTGATCTGCGAGATGCTGGGCGTGCCGTACGCCGACCATGAGTTCTTCCAGGAGCACACGGTGGCGGTGATCAAGCAGTCGACGCCGCCCGAGGAGCGGTGGGCGTCCATGAGTGCCATCCAGGGCTACATGGCCGACCTCGTCGCGGAGAAGGAAAAGAACCCAACGGACGACCTGCTCGGGCGCCAGATCGTCAAGCTGCGCGCGGACGGCGCCTACCGGCGGACGGCACTGGCCCGCATGGGCTTGCTGCTGCTCGTGGCCGGCCACGAGACGACGGCGAACATGATCTCGCTGTCGACCGTGGCGTTCCTGCGCAACCCGGAGCAGCTCGCGATGATCAAGTCCGACCCGGGCAAGACGCTCAACGCGGTCGAGGAGATGCTGCGGTACTTCACGATCATCGACGTGGCGGCGGCCCGGCTGTGCGTCGAGGACATCGAGGTCGGCGGGCAGCTGATCCGCGCCGGAGAAGGAGTGCTGGCACTCGGCCATTCGGCCAACCGGGACCCGCGAGCGTTCGAGAACCCGGACAAGCTCGACATCGAACGCGGCGCGCGCCACCACGTCGCGTTCGGGTTCGGGCCGCACCAGTGCCTGGGCCAGAACTTGGCTCGGATGGAGCTACAGATCGTGTTCGACACGCTGTTCCGCCGCGTCCCCACGCTGGAGCTGGCGGTGGATGTCGACGAGCTGCCGTTCAAGGACGACGCGAACATCTATGGCCTGTACCAGCTCCCGGTGACCTGGTAGCGCATCCCACCTCGGGAGGAGAAGGCCATGAAAATCATCGCGGACACCGGTAAGTGCGTCGGTGCCGGACAGTGCGTGCTCACTGAGCCCGCGCTGTTCGACCAGAGCGAGGACGACGCCACCATCATCGTGCTGAACGAGACACCGGACGGCGAACTGGCCGAGAAGGCCCGCCAAGCGGTGCACCTGTGCCCTAGCCAGGCCATCTCACTCGAAGAGTGAGTGGATGGCCGCACAAGCCTGAAAGGCCTTTGTCAGCGGAACGCGGCCGCCGCCTTGAGGAAGGTGTCGTTGGCCTCCGGGTCTCCGATGGATACCCGGGCTCCCTCTCCCGCGAACGGCCGGACGGCCACGCCCTCGATCCCACAAGCGGAGGCGAACTCCATCGTCCGCTCCCCCAACCGCAGCCACACGAAGTTCGCCTCGGTGGGCGGCACTTCCCATCCCTGGGCGATGAGCGCCTCCCGCACCCGCGTACGTTCCTTGACCACCACATCCACCCTGGCCAGCAGTTCGTCCTCCGCCTCCAGCGAGGCGAGGGCGGCGATCTGGGCGAGGCTGTTGACGGCGAAGGGGATGGTGACCTTGCGTACGGCCGCGGCCACCGGCTCATGTCCGATCAGGTAGCCGACCCGCAGCCCGGCCAGGCCGTACGCCTTGGAGAAGGTGCGCAGCACGCAGACGTTGGGCCGCTCTCGGTAGATGTCGAGCCCGTCGGGGACGTCCTCGTCGCGCACGTACTCGCGGTACGCCTCGTCCAGAACCACGAGCACGTTCGAGGGCACCCGGTCGAGGAACGCCGTGAGCCGGGCCCGTCCGATGGGTACGCCGGTCGGGTTGTTCGGGGTGCAGACGAAGATCATCCGAGTCCGGTCGGTGATGGCGTCGGCCATGGCGTCCAGGTCGTGTTCCTCGTTCACCAGCGGCACCCGTACCGAGACCGCTCCGGCGAGGTCGGCCAGCAGCGGATAGGCCTCGAACGAACGCCAGGCGTAGATCACCTCGGCGCCGGGTTCGCTCACGGTCTCGAACAGCTGCTGCGCCACGGTCACCGAGCCGGGCCCGAGCGCCACGTGCTCGGCCGACACGCCGAAGCGCCCGGCGAGCGCCTCGGTCAGCCGTACCGACGCGGGGTCGGGGTAGCGGTTGATCTGCCGCGCGCCTTCCGCGATCGCCTCGACGACCGAAGGCAGCGGGTCATAGGGGGATTCGTTCGAGGACAGCTTGTGGGACCGGCCGTCGGCGCTGACGACGGCCTTGCCCGCCTTGTACGCGGGCATGGTGTCCAGAATGGCGCGGAAACGAGGCATGGCCACACTGTAATCCCCGGTCCGCGCCTCTTGCGCTACGCCTGCCCGTCTCCTAAGTTATGGGCCATAACTAAGGTTAGCCTTACCTATAGGAGTGAGCGGTGCGGACTGGTGGGCGGACAGCCACGTTCAGCCACGAGGACGTGGTCGCCGCGGGCGTGCGCATCGGGCTGCACGAGCTGACGGTCCAGGCGGTCGCGGAGGCGCTCGGCGTCACCCCCACCGCCGTCTACCGGCACGTGCCGAGCCGCGCGGCGCTGGAGACCCTGGTCGGCGAGGCCATCCTGAACGAGCTCACGCTCCACGACGACCCGGAGCGCCCCACCGCCGCGCATCTGGTGGCGTTCGGCCGCCAGTTGCGGCGGTTCACGCTCGCCCACCCGGGCACCGCCCAGTACCTGCAGCGGCTGTTCCCACGCGGCCCGTCCGGCGTCCGGCTGCTCGAAACGCAGATCAGAGCCCTGGCCGGGCGCGGGTACGCCCCCGCCGCCGCCACCGTCCTCAGCTCCGCCGTGGCCACGGTCACCATCGGGATCGTCGCGGCCGAACAGGCCCAGGACGCCCAAGCCCGGCTCGACCCTCCCGGCACCGAGGAGAACACCCGCGAGGCCCTGGCCGCGATGGCCGGTTCGCCGCTGGTGCGGGCCGCCTCCCTGGGCATCCCCGCCCACACCGCCGACGACTACTTCGAGCTGGTCCTGACCTCGCTCGCCGAAGGGCTGGTGGCCAAGCTCCCACCCGGGCGCGACGTGGCCGACCTCGCCGCCGCACTACGAGAGGAACACTGAGATGGCCCGCGGCTACGGCGGGGTGGTGATGAAGGCGTTCGGCGCCGACGAGCACACGCTCACCGTCGTGTCGTACACCGACATCACCCCGCACTTCCGGCGCATCACCTTCCACGCGCCGACGCTGTTCGACGGCCCGCCTATCGAGCCGGCGAGCTGGGTACGCATGTGGGCCCCCGACCCGGAGCGCCGGGGCCGCGAGCACCAGCGCGGCTACACCCTGGTCGCCCCCGACGCCGACACGTGCGAGGTCAGCCTGGAGTTCGTCCTGCACGAGCCGGCCGGCCCCGCCTGCGTCTGGGCACGCGAGGTGAAGGTCGGCGACACCGTGCAGGTGAGCCGGTGGTCCTCCGGCCAGTTCACCGCGCCCACGCCGGAGCCCGACGGCTACCTCCTGATCGGCGACGCGGCTGCGCTGCCCGGGATCAACGCGATCCTGGCGGCGGTGCCCGAGACGACCCCGGTCGAGGTCATCCTGGAGCGCTTCCACGACGACGACCTGGACATCCCGCTCACCGCCCACCCCCGCGCCCGGGTCACGTGGGTGCCGGCGACCGGCGACGATTCCGTGCTCGCCCGCGCCGTGGAGGATCGCGACTGGTCCGACTGGTACGCGTGGGTGACCGCCGAGTCGGCCGCCACCAAGCGCGTGCGCGAGCGGCTGAAAGAGCTCGGCTTCCCGAAGGCCGAGGTGAAGTCGCGGGCGTACTGGATCAAGGGCAAGGCCATGGGCGTGGACCGCCCCACCGAGAGCGAGGAGCGGCCGCAGACGCCGCCCACCCCCAAGCAGACCGGGCAGTGGCGTTCGCGGGCCGGCGCCCGGCTGCTGGCACCGCTGAAGTCGCGGCTCATGCTGGCCGGTGTCTTCCAGGCCGTCGTCTCGCTGCTGCAGCTCGCGCCGTACCTCATCCTGGCCGAGCTCTGCCGCCGCCTGCTGGCCGGCGGCGCCGTGGCCGCGGGCGTGACGGAGCTCGGGCTGCTCGCGGTGGTACTGCTCGGCGTGGGCACGACGCTGGCCGGCCTGCTGGTGCTGGCCATGCACGCGCTCGACGCCGGGTTCGGCCACCACGTCAGGGCGAGCGTGGTGCGCAAGCTCGCACGGGTGCCGCTCGGCTGGTTCACCGACCGCACCTCCGGCAAGATCAAGCAGGCCGTGCAGGACGACGCGGCCACCGTGCACTACCTGGTCACGCACGCGGTGCTCGACATCGTGGCGGCGGTGGTCACGCCACTGGCCGTGCTGGGCTACCTGTTCTCCGTCTCGGCGGGCCTGGCCGCGATCCTGCTGGTGCCGCTGGTCTTCTACGGCGTCCTGACCGGGCGCATGGTGGCGGCCTCCAGCGCGGCGCTGCCCCGGTTCTCGGTCTGGGAGACGCGGGTCGCCTCGGAGGCGGTCGCGTACGTGGACGGGCTGGCCGTCGTGCGCGCCTACGACGCCGGACCCGCCGGCGGGTTCCGCGCCACGCTGGAGGAGCGAGCCCGCTTCCTCGACGCGTGGCAGCGCCCGCTCGGCGGCCGCAAGACCGTGGTCGACCTGGTCACGCGGCCGCTGACCTCGCTGCTGCTGATCATCGTGACCGGCGGCCTGATGGTGGCCGGCGGGGTGCTGAGCGCCGCGGATCTGCTGCCGTTCCTGCTGCTGGGGGTCACGTTCGGGGCACAGCTCCTCGCCGCGGGGTACGGGCTCGGCTCGGCCCGCGAGGGCCTCGGCGCCGCCCAGCGGATCGGACTGCTCCTCGACGAGCCCGAACTCCCGGAACCCGACGTGCCCCGGCCCCTCCCTGCCGGCGAAGGACGCCCGGTGCGCTTCTCCGGCGTCTCGTTCGGCTACACCCCGGAGCACGAGGTCCTGTCCGGCATCGACCTCGAACTGCGGCCGGGCACCGTCACCGCCCTCGTCGGCCCGAGCGGCGCCGGGAAGTCCACGCTCGCCGCGCTGCTGGCCCGCTTCCACGACGTCACGGCCGGCCGTATCACCATCGACGGCGTCGACCTGCGCGAACTCCCTCTCACCGACCTGTACCGGACGGTCGGCTTCGTCTTCCAGGACGTCGCGCTGATCCGCGGCAGCGTCCACGACAACATCGCGCTCGCCCGTCCCGACGCCACCCGCGAGGAGGTGGAGCGGGTGGCCCGCGCCGCCCAGATCCACGAGCGGATCGCCCGGCTGCCCGGCGGGTACGACACCGTGCTCGGCGACGAGGCCCGGCTGTCCGGCGGCGAGGCGCAGCGCCTCACGATCGCGCGGGCGCTGCTGGCCGACCCGGGCGTGCTGGTGCTCGACGAGGCCACCGCCTACGCCGACCCGGAATCGGAGCACCAGGTTCAGGAGGCGCTGAGTCACCTGGTGGCCGGCCGTACCGTGCTGGTGATCGCGCACCGGCTGCACACCGTGGCCGGCGCCGACACCATCGTCGTGCTGGACGGCGGGCGGATCGTCCAGCAGGGCGCCCACGCGCGCCTCGTCGCAGAACCCGGCCTCTACCGCGAGCTGTGGCAGGCCACCTCCATCATCGAGCAGCCGAAGGCCTCCGCATGATCCTCCAGACCCTCCGCCTGGCCGGCGACCGCGGCGCCGCCGTGCGCTACGCCTGCCTGCTCACGCTGAGCACCCTCCTGCGGGCGGGCGCCATGCTGAGCCTGGTGCCTCTGCTGTCGGCCCTCTTCTCCGCGGCCCCCGCCGGCGCGCTCCCGTGGATCGCCGTCCTGGCCGCGCTCGTGGCCGCCGGATGGGCCAGCGACTACGCCGTCACCGGGGCCGGTTTCGCCATCGGCTTCGGCCTGCTCAACAACCTGGAAACGCAGATCGTGGACCGGCTCCAGCGCATCCCGCTGGGCTGGTTCACCAGCGAGCGCCGCTCCGGCGCGCAGCGCGCCCTCACCTCCTCGGGCCGCGAACTCTGCCAGGGCATCACGCACCTGCTCACCCCGACCGTCAACGCCCTCGCCCTGCCGGCGCTGATCGGGGCCGGGCTGCTGTTCGTCGCGTGGCCGCTGGGCCTGGTCGCGCTGGCCGCCGTCCCGCTGCTGCTGGGAGCGCTGTGGCTGAGCGGGCGCTGGCTGCGCGCCGCCGACTCCTCCTATGACGCCGCCTCCGGTGAGCTCGCTCAGCGCATCATCGAGCTGGCGCAGTCACAACCGGCATTGCGTACGGCCGGCCGTACCGGCGTGGAAGGCACCGCGATCGGACGGGCACTCACCCGCCAGCGCAAGGCCGCACTGCGGCTGATCGGGCTGGGCATCCCCGGCCAGCTGGTCTTCGGATTCGCCACGCAGGCGGCGCTCCTGGGGCTGGCCGCCACCGCCGTCACCCTGGGCGTCTCCGGCGAGCTGAACGCGGCCGAGGTGGTCGCGGTGATCATCGTCATCGTCCGGTTCATCGAACCGTTCACGACGCTGGCCGATCTGTCCCCCGCGTTGCAGAACATGCGCGGCACCCTCACCCGCGTCCACGCCATCCTCGACGCCCCCGCCCTGGACCCACTCCAGGGCGACGCCGAGATCCTGCCCCGCCACGACGCCGCCGCCCTGGAGCTGCGCGACATCCACTTCGGCTACGAGCCGGGCCACGACACGATCGCCGGCGTCTCCTTCACCGTCGAACGCGGCACCACCACCGCGGTGGTCGGCCCCTCCGGCGCCGGCAAGAGCACCCTGCTGGCGCTGATCGCCCGCTTCCACGACGTGGGCGCCGGCTCCGTCCACGTCCGCGGGCACGACGTCCGCCACTACGACCCCGCCGTCCTGATGGGCCAGCTCGGCATCGTCTTCCAGGACGTGTACCTGTTCGACGCGAGCCTGTACGACAACGTCCGCCTCGGCAACCCCGCCGCCACCGAGGACGAGATCCGCGCCGCCGCCACCGCCGCCCAGCTCGACGAGGTCATCGCCCGCCTCCCGGACGGCTGGGAAACCCGCGTGGGCGAACGCGGCACCTCCCTGTCCGGCGGCGAACGCCAGCGCGTCAGCATCGCCCGCGCCCTGCTCAAGAACGCGCCCCTGCTCCTGCTCGACGAGGCAACCGCCGCGCTCGACACCAACAACGAACGCGCCATCATCGGCGCCCTGGAATCCACCGGCCGGGACCGGGCCACGCTCATCATCGCCCACCGCCTCAGCACCATCGCCCGCGCCGACCAGATCGTGTTCCTGGAGGACGGCCGCGTGGTGGAGTCAGGCACCCTGCCCGAACTCCTCGCCCTGGACGGCCGCTTCGCCGGCTACTGGCGGCAACGCGAACAGGCGGCCGGCTGGACCCTCGTCCCCCGCTAGTGGTCGCGCCCGTTAATTCGTCGGGGGTCATGCGGCTTGTGGGTGTGGTGCGTGTCGATCGTGCTTCCTGATGCGCGTCAGGAGGAGGTTG
>NZ_JBITGW010000008.1:419500-426399 GCF_044457345.1 Nonomuraea sp. NPDC050547 | reverse complement strand
GCAAAAACTCATCATATTCCAGACGAGGTGTTGCATGAAATACTTCATGCACTGGCTTTTAACACACTGTTGAGTTCTCAAGAAACGGACGCGTTCTCGGCGTTCATTTCGTATTTCTATACTTTCAGCCGTTCCATTCTCTGTCAAATTCAGCGACTTGACATTTCCTGGAACCCCCGCAAACTTACCAGACCATCCAGACAGGATGAACCAGAAAGATTTCTGTGGGGTGTGCCGAGCGGATCATGTGATCGGCTGCCCTGCGGGAGCAACTCTAGCAGCCCCAGGGACCCGCTTACGCCCACTCAGGTAATCACCTTGTCCTTCCCTCCCCACGCGCCCCCAAACCTCCGCGGCCGCATCCGGCCCGCGACCTCGGCAAGTGGACGGCAAGTCATCCGCAATCGCTCCCCGGTACGAAGTACACACGAGCAGACTGCACCCCGGAGGTGTTGGCAATGACCCGCTCGGAGTTCGACGACATCCGTGCCTTCCTGGCCGACGGGCAGACATCCGCCGGCGACCTTCTCAAGATTGCCCGCACCCTGGTGGACGACCTGGAACACGCCAGGATGCGCGAGGCCGTGCTGCGTTCCTACTATCTGCGGCTGATGACCGCGGCCCGCGCGTCGGTGGCGTCCGACGCCGTGGACGCGCCGGACCCGCTGGCCTTCGTCAGGCACGAACTCGCCGAACGCGGCCAGTTGCCGACGGACGGCGAGGCGGTGCAGCGCATCCTCTCCGACGCGCGTACGGCCGCGGCGCTGATGGCCTGCATGGAGGAGAATCCTCCCCCGGTACGGCCCCGCGGCCTGCGTCTACGCCGCTGCGTCGGCACGGGCCGCAGGCTCGCCCACTAGCCTCCGAGCGCGGAAAAGCCAGACCATGTCCATACCCAGTCTTGGATGAACGGCTGTAAGACTGCGCGTATGTGGCAGCGGGGGTTGAACTGGGCAGCGATCGTCCTTGTGGGCGGTTTCGGCCTCATGTGGCTGGGCGTCGTGCTGTACGCGGCCGACGCCTCGACGCCATGGATGCGATTCGCCCAGGCGGCGTTCGGGCTCCTGCTGGCCGGCTGGTCCGTACAGAAGGCCACTGTGATGATCCGAGCATGACATGACTGAGCAGCCGTACGAGATCAGCCAGGACATGGGCGACGATCCCCAAGAGTCGGTCATCGCCATGTACAAGGACAAGCTGCCCGAGCGGCACAAGATCGACGAGATCGACGACGAGGCCGACCGCAGCATCGTCACGTGGATGCGCGAAGAGGACCACCGTCAGACCGACGCCCACGTCGACCTTCTCCAGGAGCCCAGGACGTACTTCCCGGAAGAGGACGAGGATCAGGGCTGAAACCGGTAGCCCATCCCCGGCTCGGTCAGCAGATGCACGGGACGCGCGGGATCGCGCTCCAGTTTCCTGCGCAGTTGCGCCATGTACTGCCGCAGGTAGTGCGTCTCCTTCTGGTACGAGGCGCCCCACACCTCCGTCAGCAGTTGCCGCTGGCTGACCAGCTTGCCCGGGTTGCGGAGCAGCAACTCCAGGAAGTGCCATTCCGTGGGCGTCAGCCGTACCCCGCCCGAGATGGTCTTGCCGACGAGGTCGATCACGTGATCGCCGACGCGCGCCTCCGCGGACTCCGCGGTGGGGGCGGCGGCGCGGCGGGTGACCGCCCGCACCCGCGCGAGCAGCTCGTCGATGCCGAAGGGCTTGGTGACGTAGTCGTCGGCGCCGGCGTCGAGGGCGTCGACCTTGTCGTGGCCGTCACTGCGGCCACTGAGCACGATGATGGGGACCTGGGTCCAGCCGCGCAGCCCGTGGATGACGTCCACGCCGTCGATGTCGGGCAGGCCGAGGTCGAGGATGACCAGGTCGGGGTGCCAGTCAGCGGCCTGGCGCAGGGCGGTGGCGCCGTCGGCGGCGACGGCCACCTCGTAGTGGCGGGCGACGAGGTTGATCCGCATGGCACGCAGGATCTGGGGCTCGTCGTCGACCACGAGCACGCGCGTCATCCGGCTCTCCGCAGCGAGACCGTCATGGTGAGCCCTCCTCCTGGTGTCTCCTCCGGCGTGAGCGTGCCGCCCATGGCCTCGGTGAGTCCGCGGGAGAGCGCCAGCCCCAGCCCCACGCCCTTGTGCGTGGAACGGTCGCCGAGCCGCTGGAACGGCCGGAACACCCGCTCGTGCGCCTCGGCCGGGATGCCGGGGCCGTGGTCGACCACCCTGATCTCCACGTTCTCGCCGTGCCAGCTCGCCGAGACGACAACGTCCCCGTAGCGCACCGCGTTCCCGACGAGGTTGACCAGGACGCGTTCGAGCAGCACCGGGTCGGCGGTGAGGTCAGGCAGGTCGGGCGGGATCTCCACGGCCACGAGCCGGGAAACCCCCAGGTCGGCGAGGGCCCGGTGGACGATCTCCGCCGCCGGCACCGGTTCCGGGGCCACGCCCAGGACTCCGGCCTGCAGACGGCTCATGTCGAGGAGGTTGGTCACCAGCCGGTCGAGTTTGTTCAGGGACTCGTGGGCGGTGTCGAGCAGTTCGGCGCGGTCCTCGGGCGACCAGTCGACCTCGGTGCCGCGCAGCGAGTCGACGGCCGCGCTCGCCGAGGCCAGCGGGGTGCGCAGGTCGTGGCTGACGGCCGCGAGCAACGCGGTGCGCATCTTGTCGGCTTCGGCGAGCGCCGCAGACGACGACGCCTCCTCGCGCAGCCGCTGCTGGCGCAGCGCCACCGCCGCCTCGGCCGCGAACGCCTCCAGCACCCGCCGGTCGGCCGCGTCGAGGATCCTCCCCTGTACGGCCAGCCCCAGATCCCCGTCGACCACCACATCCGGTACGGCCGACGGCGGCCCGCCCGCCGTGGCCACGATCCGCCACCCGTCGCCGTCCTTCTCCAGCATGGTCGCCGAGGTCAGCGAGTAGACCTCGCGCAGCCGGGCCAGCAGCGACGGCAGCGCCGAGTCCCCCCGCAGTACGTGCCCGGCCAGCGTGGACAGCACCTCGGCGTCGGCCCTGGCCCGCGAGGCCTCCCCGCTGCGCCGGGCGGCCAGGCCGACGACCGCGCTGACCATGGCCGCGACCAGCATGAAGATGGCGAGGGCCAGCAGGTTCTCCGGCTCGTCGACGGTCAGCGTGTGATACGGCGGTGTGAAGAACCAGTTGAGCAGCCCGAACCCGACGACGGCCGCGGTGAGCGCGGGCCACATGCCGCCCGCGAGGGCCACGCCGACGACGAGCAGCAGGAAGAGCAGGATCTCGCTGGGCAGCGCCAGCTGGGGACGGAGCGGCAGCAGCCCCGCCGTGAGCAGGGGCATCCCGGCCAGCGCCAGCGCCCAGCCCGAGCCGCGCCGTCGCAGCGAGAGGGCGGAGCGGTCCCCTTGCCTGCGCCCGTGCCGGACGCCCTCGTGCGTGACCATGTGAACGTCGATGGAGCCGGACAGCGCGGTGGTCTCCACGCCGACGCCCGGCGAGAGGATCTGCGCGAGGCGGCCACGGCGGGAGGCGCCCAGAACGAGCTGGGTGGCGTTGACGCCGCGGGCGAACTCCAGCAGGGCGCGAGGGACGTCGTCGCCGAGCACCTGGTGGTAGGTGCCGCCGAGGTTCTCCACGATGGTGCGCTGGCGGGCGACGTTGGCCGGATCCGCGCCGGAGGTGAGGCCGTCGGCGCTGGTCACGTGGACGGCCAGGAGGTCCGCGCCCTTGGAGCGGTCGGCTATGCGGGCGGCCCGCCGTACCAGAGTGTCGCCTTCCGGACCGCCGCTGAGGGCGACCACGACGCGCTCGCGCGCCTCCCACGTCTCGGCGATGCCGTGGTCGGCGCGGTAGCGGTCGAGCTGCTCGTCCACCTTGCCGGCCACCCAGAGCAGGGCGAGCTCGCGCAGCGCGGTGAGGTTGCCGACGCGAAAGTAGTTGGACAGGGCGGCGTCGACCATGGCCGGGCTGTAGACGTTGCCGTGGGCCATGCGGCGGCGCAGTGCCTCGGGGGCCATGTCGACGAGCTGGACCTGGTCGGCCCGCCTTACCCACTCGTCGGGGACGCGTTCGCGCTGGGCGACGCCGGTGATCTGCTGGACGACGTCGCTGAGCGACTCCAGGTGCTGGATGTTGACGGTGGAGACCACGTCGATCCCGGCCGCGAGGATCTCGTCGATGTCCTGCCAGCGTTTATCGTTGCGCGAGCCGGGCGTGTTGGTGTGGGCCAGTTCGTCCACGAGCGCGGCCTCGGGCGCGCGGGCGATGACGGCGGCGGTGTCCAGTTCCGCGAGGTCGGCGCCACGGTAGTGGATCGTCTTCCTCGGCACGATCTCCATGCCGTCGAGGAGCTCGGCGGTGCGGGGCCGGTCGTGGGTCTCGACGAGCCCCACGACCACGTCTCTGCCTCGGGCGAGCGCGCGCCGCCCTTCGTCGAGCATGGCGTAGGTCTTGCCCACGCCGGGGGCCGCGCCCAGGTATATCCGCAGCGTCCCCCTCATAGATCCAGGTTACGGCTGGTACGGCGGCGCCACCCCCCAGCCCCACCGCGGCGTCGGCGCCTTGGTCGGAGGCTTCGCCCCGGGCTGCGAGTTGTGCAGCGCGAGCCGCGTCCCCCACTCGATGTATCCGGCGAAAGCGGCCCTGAACTCGGGGTCGTCCGGCAGCCCGACCTCGTCGGCCGCATCCATCAGCAGATTGACCCACCGGCGGCGCTGCTGCTCGGTGATGCCCTTGCCGAGGTGCTGGGAGAGCATGTGCGGGTATCCGCCGCGCTCGTCGGTGTAGCGGGTGGGCCCGCCGAACACCTCGCTCAGCCACATGGCCACGTATCGGGGGTGGCCCGGATCCATATGCGCGAAGAGCGGCCCGACCACGTCGTCCTTCTTCACCTTCGCGTAGAAGGTTTCGGTGAGCCGCTCGAACGCGTCGCTGCCGCCCGCCCAGTCGTACAGTGTCGGTACTTGCTCGTTGTCAGCCACGTAATCATGTAATCATGGATGGGCGGCACCTGTCATGGACCTCATCGGCAAAGGGCGCACAGCCGACGTTTTCGCGCTATCTCCCACCAAAGTGCTCCGCCGCTACCGAGACGGAGACACCGCCCTCGACGAGGCCCGCGTGATGGAGCACGTACGCGCCCAGGGCTACCCGGTGCCCGAGGTGTTCGACGCGACCGAGACCGACCTGGTCATGGCCAGGCTGCACGGGCCCACGATGTTCGAGGTCCTGGTCAGGAAGCCGTGGACGGTCAGCGGTCACGGGCGGTTGCTGGGCCGGCTGCACGACCGGCTCCACGCGATCGAGGCACCGGACTGGCTCGGCCCCTCCCCCGGCGACCGCGTGCTCCACCTCGACCTCCACCCGCTCAACGTGATCATGACGCCCGACGGCCCCTCGGTCATCGACTGGTGCAACGCCGCGGCGGGCGAGCCCGCGTTCGAACTGGCCACGACCTACCTGACGCTGCGCACGAGCGAGATTCCGATCACGATGATCAAGCTGATCCGCCGCCCGCTCGCCCGCGCCCTCCTGCGCGGCAGCGCCACCGACCCGTCCCCGCGCCTGGCCGACGCCGCCGCGGCCCGCCTGCGCGACCCGCACACCACCCCTACCGAGCAGGTACGGCTGCGCCGTCTCCTGTGAGACACCGAGGCCGGGTCCTGCGCTGGTAGTCCCAGGCCACCACGGCGAAGGCCGACCCCGCTCGCCCCCGCGTAGGGCAGGAACAACGCCGCCCCCGCATAGGCCGCCCACCGCACCCCCTTGGGCGCCGTCGTGGCCTCGGGAGAACGCAAGGGCACCGGCCCGCCGTCCGCGTGCTCGTACCCGCACCTCCCGCACGCGCCGCGCGCCCGCCTGCCGACGACCAGCACCGCACCCACGAGCAGCAGCATCGCCACGACCCGCGCCGTCTTGGCCAGCAACCCCGGCCAGCTGTCCGGCCGTCCCACTCCCAGCAGCGTCACGAGATCCTGCAGCAGCCCGAACGTGCTGAAGGCCAGCACCACCACGCCCGCCCACACCACCCAGCCTCGCCTGAGCACGAGCCCCGCCAGCCCGAGCGCGCCGCCCACGGCCCCCACCCACCCGGACACCGCCGCGCCCGCCAGACCCAGCGCCACCACGAGCGCCGCCAACCGCGACCGCGGTACGACCAGCCCCGACTCGTAGGCCACGACCACGAGCTGCGCCCGATCCCGCGCACCGAGCTTGGACATGGCCCGGTTCACATGCGTCTTGGCGGTCAGCGGGCGCATGTCCAGCTTCAGGGCGATCTCGTCGTTGCTGTGCCCTCTGGCCACCAGCACCAGCACCTCCCGCTCCCGCCCGGTCAGCCCACATCACCCATGACCGCCATCCTGTCAGCCGCGCGAGATTAGGGCCTTGTTCACGATCACGAAGCCCCCCAAGATGCTTAGCGTGCTACAGAAGGGACGAGTGAGGTGGACAGCACGCTCACGGAAACACCGGTGCTCGCCCGACCGGCCGGACCATCGAGGCGCCTGAACCGGCGCTGGTGGTGGGTGGCGGGGTCGCTCGTAGCGGCGGCCCTGCTGGTACAGACCCCCATGTGGATCAACGACATGCGGCTGAGCGCCCTGGTCGAGCGGGTACGCGCCTACCCGCTGCCGCCGGGCACCCAGCCCAACGTGGTCGCACAGGGCAAGGTCGGGCTGCAGATCGGCAACAGCAACCACTGCGACTACCTCGTGCGGTTGTCGTTGGTCACGACGCTGCCGGAGGCGGCGATCGTGAAGTACTACGAGAGCACGACGATCCGCGGCGTCCAAGGCGGGACATTACCCGGCGAGGTGTACTTCGCCGGAGGAAAAGGACCGCGGCCGGTGATCGTGGAATTTCTGGAAATGCACGACGCCGGCCTGGATTTGCGCTGCCGGTGAAAACACGAAGGCCCTGATCGCAATG